>JBDNGT010000174.1:0-2953 GCA_041689145.1 Geopsychrobacter sp.
GACGACAACTGCATTTTTGTTATGCTGGTGAAAGCTACACGACAGGAGACCCCTATGGAATTCGGTATCGACCGCACCAACGCACTGGAACTGCTGCAGACACATCTGACCCAGCCGAAAATGCTCAAACATTCCCTTGCCAGCGAAGCGGTGATGCGGACTCTGGCCAGGCACCTGAATGAAAACCCTGACCTCTGGGGCCTTGCCGGGCTCTTGCATGATCTCGATGCCGAAGCAACGGCCGAGGATCTGACGACCCACACCCGCCAAACGGTCAAAATTCTCACCGAAATCGGAGTCGACCCACAGATTATCAACGCCATCTACATGCACAATGAAAATGCTCACGACCAGAAAAGATCTACCCGTTTCCAGCATGCGCTGGCCGCAGGGGAAACGATTACCGGTCTGATCACCGCCACCGCCCTGGTCTATCCCGACCAGAAACTCGCCAGCGTCAAGCCGAAATCGGTACGCAAACGGATCAAGGAGAAACAGTTTGCCGCCGGAGCCAATCGCGATACCATTGCCGAGTGCGAACTGATCGGCATCTCTCTCCCAAATTTTTGCGACCTCTGCCTGCTCGCCATGCAGGAAATCGCCGCTGATCTTGGCCTCTAGGACTTTTTATGACCGCTGAACAGCTAAAAGAACTGCTCTTCCAAGTCCAACAGGGCAAAACTTCCATCGCAGCGGGAGTTGAGCTGCTGAGCCGCCTTCCCTTCGAAGATATCGGCATCGCTCAACTTGATCATCATCGCAGCCTGCGTCAGGGGGTGCCCGAGGTCGTCTTCGGCGGCGGAAAAACCATTGAACAATTGCAGACAATTCTAACGGCCATGGCACGCACGGGGACGAACATTTTGGTCACGCGGCTAAACAGGGACAAAGGGACCGCCCTGCAAAACCGCTTCCTCGAAGGCGAATACGACGGTGACGCAGGCACCTTCTGTCTCGTCCAACAGAAGATTACTGAAAGCGGTGGTAAGGTGCTGATCGTCTGCGCCGGGACCTCTGATCTGCCGATTGCGCGGGAAGCCGCAATTACGGCCAAAATGCTCGGCAATCCGGTTGAAGAATTGGTCGATGTCGGGGTCGCCGGCATTCACCGCCTGCTGGCCAAGGGGGATAAACTGCGCGAGGCCGCTGTGATCATCGTCATCGCCGGGATGGAGGGCGCCCTCCCTTCGGTGATCGGCGGGCTGGTCTCGGTGCCGGTGATCGCGGTGCCGACATCGGTCGGCTACGGCGCAGCTTTCGGCGGAATCGCCGCCCTGCTCGGCATGCTCAACAGCTGCGCTGGCGGCGTCACCGTGGTTAATATCGATAACGGTTTCGGCGCAGCCTTCGCGGCGCATCGGATTAATCGGACTCTGACATCATGAAAACCCACTACCTCGACTGTTTCTCCGGCATCTCCGGTGACATGTTCCTTGGCCTACTGATTGACCTTTGGTCTCGAACCCTCACGACTTGAGCACGAACTGGACAAGCTGCAACTCCCTGGGTGGCAATTGCAGATCAACCGGCAAAAAGGAATAAGGAAAGACGCTCCTGCTTTACTGCTTTACTGCATTAAGCTATTTTCAAGCCAGAACTCTAATTCCTCATCTCCCCGAACCAGAGCCTCCCCTCGTTGCGCAGCAAGACTGACTGAAGATGACCCCATCCCAAAAAATCGACTTACCAATGTCCCTGAATAGTTAAACTTTCGTATCGCACAGTAGCAAGTCCAACCGTTCTGCCCTGACCAAGCAACTCCGCATGCCCACACCAAGGATAGTGTTCCAGTTCGTCCAGACCGTTAACCTGCCCTGCTCGTAACGGATTGAGATGAATATATCGGATCAATTCAAGTAGATAATTGTCTTCTTCACAGACAATCGACTTATAACGATTTTAAAAAAGATGACCACTGCGGCCATGGCGGTGGTTGAAGGTCACGACATATCCGGTCAGCAATCGACGCACGAAGCGTGACAGTTCGATTCGGCGGGGACAAAACAATAATAGGTGATTAGGAATCAGCGCCCAAGCCAAGCATTCAGTCTCTGTTTCGACAAGCAGGGATGTCGATACGTGCTTGTCTTGGCATGCAGGCAAACTGACAGAAGGAAGGGCTTAATGCAAAAAAGCAGGAACGTTACCCTCTCCAGCGGCTAATTCGCTGCGAGCTACACTACTGGCTCAGATTACTCGCGTGACTTGCAGCAAAGCCTCAAATTGCTCAGATGACACTGGTTTCGAGAACAGATAGCCTTGGCCATAGTCGCACCCTGCGATGGCCAGCAGGCTGCGTTGCTCTTCCGTCTCCACCCCTTCCGCGATTACCTTCAATCCGAGCTTGTGCGCCATCACGATGATGGCTTCGCATAACGCCAGGTCGTTGGAATTGGCTTTCAGATGTTGCACGAAGGACTGGTCAATCTTGAGGTAATCAATGTTGAATTTCTTGAGATAGGACAGCGACGAATAGCCGGTGCCGAAATCGTCGAGTGACACCTGGATACCCGCATCGCGGAAAGCGAGCAATTGGTCGGTGACGGCGACGTCGGCATCCAGCAGCAACCCCTCGGTAATTTCCACCACGATGCTTTGCCCGGGCAGGCCGAGTTTTTGCAGATGATCAAGCCATGCGTCCTGGTTGATACCCTGATTGCGGTACTGCGCGGGGGAGGTGTTGACGCTGATCTGGAAATCCGGATGGTCTGATTTGCGCCACTTTTCGGCCTGTTTTGCTGCCTCGCGGAACACCCAGTCGCCGATGTCGATGATGAGCCCGGTGTCTTCGGCGACGGGGATGATTTCAGCGGGGCTGACCAGGCCGCGCGTGGGATGTTGCCAGCGGATCAGCGCTTCTGCTTTGTGGATGGCGCCAGTCGCCAGTTCCACAATGGGCTGGTAAACCACCCGGAACTGGTTGGCGGCGAGAGCGCCGCGCAAATCAGTGATC
>JBDNGT010000175.1:0-3346 GCA_041689145.1 Geopsychrobacter sp.
AACTGACCGACGCTACTCCTCGTCATGCCCGCAAAGGCGGGGATCCAGAGGTTTTACCCGGGCTACTGGACTCCCGCCTTCGCGGGAGAAACGAACTTTTTATTACGACGGAAGATCAGTGCTCATCAGGACTTTTTATGACAATTACTCTGCGCCTGCATGCTGGAATCTAGGTCTGATTCACATCGGCACTCGGGCTTGCAGCTTTTTGCCGCGTTACAGCTGCTGCGCAGCCCGCGCCGGCGCATGATGACGCCTGCGGCCAGGCCGGCAAAGGCGAGCAGAAAAAATACAAAGGCGAGGACAAATATTTTTATTTTTTTACCTGTTGCATAAAGGCCAGAAAGGCTGGACTTGAATACTCTATTATCCCCTCTTTTTCGTGGATAAGGAAATAGACGGCGATGTGTTTTTTTTCGACCAGCTCCCGCCCCCGCACTTCTCCCAGCACCATCAAGGCCGTAGCCAGGGCATCGGCGCGGGCGCAGCTCGGGTCGAGCACGGTCACAGAAGCCAGTTTGTGACGGATCGGGTGCCCACTGGCGGGATCGATGGTGTGGGCGTAGCGCTGACCATCCTCGACATAAAAGTTGCGATAATTCCCTGAGGTCGCCAGCGCTGTCCCGCTGAGCGGGAAAATCGTCTCGACTTCACGGATCTCTTCCCGCGGTTTTTCCACCGCCACCCGCCAGGGGGAGCCATCGCCCCGTTGCCCGATGACCTGCATTTCACCGCCGATTTCGAGCAGAAAGTTGCTGATCCCCTGCTGTTTGAGCAGTTCGGCGAGCAGATCGACCGCGTAGCCCTTGGCCACAGCGGAGAGGTCGATCTGCAGCTGCGGCACCAGCTTCCTGATCGCAGCGGGATCATCGCGCAGCTCAAGCTTCTGATAACCGACCCGCGTCAGTTGTTCATGAACCTGTTCTGGGGTCGGGATCTGCGCCTGTCGTTGGCTGGCGCCAAAGCCCCAGAGTTCGACCAGCGGGCCGACACTGATATCGAAGGCACCGCCGGTCAAGCGACTGATCTGTTGGGAGAGTTGAATAACCTGAGCCGTTTCAGGCGCGATGGGAAACCAGTCGCTGCTGACCAGCTGATTGAAGCGCGAGATTTCGGAAGTAGGATCGTAGGTCGACATCAGTCGATTGATCTGGGCGAGCCGCTGTTCCAGCTTTTTTTGCAGGCCCGCCGCATCGATGCCGGCGGCCGGCGGCAGCAGGCTGAGCGACCAGGTGGTGCCCATGGTCGAACCACCAAGATGCAGGGTTTGCGTGGGATTCTGCCGCCGACAGACGCTGGTCAGGACCAGCAACAGCACAGCAGACAACAACAGAAGATGAAGGCGCCGCATTAAAGGTCAGCCAGCCCCTGGGCATGGCGGATCATGCGTTTCAGCGCTTTTTCCTCCTGATTCTTCAACGCCAGGAACAGCTGGATGGTCTCCTGCTCATCGCACTTTTCGAGCAGGTGAGCAAAGTAAGCGATGACGTTGTTTTTATAGTTGATCGCGGCACCGAGCAGAGAGTCCAGATCGGTCCTTGCGGCTTCGCCCAGAACACGGGCCTCGGCCTGGGGCGCGTTGATCTCCAACCCCCTGAACCAATAGTCGAGCGTGTTGGCGGGAGTCTCCTCACAATACTCCTTGAGGGCCAACGCCCGATGCAGCTCGTGATCGATCAGGTAATCGAGCATCAGGCGCACCCGCGGCGAGACCTGCCCTTCGCCCAGTGCCTGGTAGTGCCGACTGACCGCGCGATGGTAGTCCGGCACCAGATGCTTCAAGATTGTGCGTGATTGTTCAAAGCGCATCGTTTCCTCCTGCTGTGTGACACCGCATGTTAAATCCCGAAATCATCGAAGAGAATATTTTCCAACTCAACGCCAAGATTGTAGAGCATTTCAGTCGCCGATTTGTTCATCATCGGCGGCCCGCACATATAGTATTCACAGTCTTCCGGGGCCGGATGATGGGCCAGATAGTTTTCACAGAGATACTGATGGACAAACCCCGTCGCGCCGCTCCAGTTATCTTCAGGTAAGGGCTCAGACAGGACCAGATGCCAGGAAAAATTAGCATGCTTGGCCGCCAGCTCGTTGAACTCTTCAATATAGAAGGCCTCACGCAGGCTGCGCGCCCCGTACCAAAAGGAGATTTTACGCTGCGAATGAAGGCGCTTGAGTTGGTCGAAGATATGTGAGCGCATCGGGGCCATCCCTGCGCCACCGCCGATAAAGACCATCTCGGCATCGGTATCCCGCGCATAGAATTCACCGTAGGGACCGGAGACTTCGACGGTATCACCCGGTTTCAAATTAAAGATAAAAGAGGACATCTGTCCGGGAGGCGCAGCGGGAACCTGCATCGGCGGCGGGCAGACGCGCACATTGAGCATGACAATCCCTTTTTCCTCGGGATAGTTGGCCATCGAATAGGCGCGGACAAGCGGCTCATCGACCTGTGAGCGGTATTGCCAGAGGTTGAACTTGTCCCAGTCATCCCGATACTGCGCAGAAATCTCCATCGTCTTATATTCTGAGACATGGGGGGGTGCCTCGATCTGGATGTAACCGCCGGCGCGAAAATTCAGCTCAGCCCCTGCGGGCAGTTCAAGAGTCAGCTCTTTGATGAAGGTCGAGCGACAGATATTCGAGCGTACCCGGCAGGTCCATTTGCTGATCGAGAAGATTTCGGCCGGCAGTTCAAGTTCAAGATCCTGTTTGACGTTGACCTGACAGGAGAGCCGGTAGCCCTCCTTCGCTTCCCGTTTGTTGATATGTGCGGTTTCGGTCGGCAGGATATCCCCACCACCGGCCTTGATCTTGACCCGGCACTGGGCACAGGTTCCGCCGCCGCCGCAGGCCGAGGGGATAAAAATATTGTGGCTGCCGAGCACGCCCAGCAACTTATCCCCCGGATCGACGGTCAGCCGCTTATCTGGATCATTATTGATGCTGATGGTGATCTCACCGGCCGGAATCAGCTGGGAGCGGGCCACCAGAATCAACGCGACCAGGAAAAAGACGATCCCGGTAAATATCAGTACACCTAAGCCAATTTCAAGCATAATTATTACCGTTATAACTGGATGCCGGAGAAGGCCATAAATGCCATGGCCATCAAGCCGGCGATCATGAAGGTAATCCCCAGCCCGCGCAGACCGACGGGCACATCTGCGTATTTCATCTTCTCCCGAATCCCGGCTAAGGCCACAATCGCCAGGGCCCAGCCGGTGCCGCTGCCGAAACCGAAGACGACACTTTCGGCAAAGTTGTAATCACGCTCGACCATGAACAGGGAGCCGCCGAGAATCGCGCAATTGACCGTAATCAACGGCAGGAAAATTCC
>JBDNGT010000176.1:0-2757 GCA_041689145.1 Geopsychrobacter sp.
ATACATCGTCAATCAGTTACAAGCCGCCGACCAGTTTGAAAATCTGCCCCTGGCGCAAAAGGTTACCTATCACGACTCCTGTCACCTGAAACGGGGCGCGGGTGTCTGGCGAGAACCACGCCAGTTGATTGAAACCTCAGGCCATGAACTGGTCGAGATGGAGCATGCCGATCGCTGCTGCGGCTTTGGTGGCAGCTATTCGCTGACCAGCCACCCGGAAATCGCCAAGCAGATCCTGGGTGACAAGCTGAAAGATATCGAGAAATCAGGCGCTGATTGCGTGGCGATGGACTGCCCGGGCTGCATGCTGCAGCTGCGCGGTGGTCTTGAAAAAAACGATTCAAAGGTCACGGTCGCCCACACCATCGAGCTCCTGGCCGCAGGATTACGTGCCGCAAAGGCGCAGCAGGGCTGAATCGACCGAGAACATAAAATTTCTAAGCCTGGCCTCTCTCCCAGGTTGCTTCCCCCGTTCTACAGATTCTGTGGCACGGGGATTTTTTTAGGCTCTGTTAGTGAATTAAGTTTGTTTTGATTCCCACAGACCCTCGTCTCAAAACTCTTTAGACCAGTCAGATTTGCCGTAAATCCCATCTGACACAACTTTAGTGACATCCTACCTGTGTCAAATGCCCCATCTCAGAACTATCAAGATATGAGATGAGGAACCTCTCAGTCGAAGTGTACTGCTTTGCAGGGTATTCAGTAATGTTAGATCCGCTCGGTCTTTAGGCTCTGAAAACAATGTGGAACAAAATCCAAGACGTTTACCTCTGTCAAAATTTACTACATTTGCAAAATAACAGGATTGGTAGAAAGTTTGTTTAAAAATTGATTCTCTGGTTTTTGAATGGATATCTGACCGTCCTTAGAAGATGGCGGCGGCTCTGAATTGAGTATGAATCTTTATTCCTTAGATTTCTCATGCGTCCAGGGGCCAGATAGTTTCAGCCTGGAACTTTACTACCCTCCTACACCTACTCTTTGACATTTGAACGATCTCCTATCTGTCGCACTGAGTACAACAAAATATATTGTAAAGTATTCCGTTTTCGTGTAGTGTTTATTTATGCCACATACCAATCCCCCTCTCACAGCTAAAGAAGTCAAATACGTTGTGAGCGAGGCGCTGAAAAATGGTGGTGTCGTTTACAATGATCCACACGCGAAAGACCGGATGGGTCAACGTAAAATTTCAACGGTCGATGTTGAGAATGTATTGAGTGGGGGCTTTGTCCGAGACGATCCAGAACTATCGGACAATGGGAGGAATTGGCGCTACAAAATCCGCAGCAATCGTTTTTTTGTAGTCGTTGAAGTTTGGCCCGGTGGTCGTGTTTTTATCGTGACCGTCATTAGAACTTGAGGACCTTATTATGACTATTGAATTTCCAGCCCAGCCTTGCCCTGCTTGTGGTCAGGAAATGACCGTAACGCACGAAGATCTGCATTATGAGGAATGTGGCCTGCCTTATGTTTTTCTTAAAAACATCTACACAGAACGCTGTGAGTGTGGCCAGATCTTCCGGACTATCCCAAAGATGGCAGAGCTTCACAGGTTGTTGGCTCTACAGCTCGTCAGGAAGTCAGGGCCTCTTGAGAATTTCGAGATCGCCTATTTGCGGAAGTCTTTGGGGTGGTCAAAAGCTGATCTCGCTCGTAAGTTGCATGTCCAAAGGACGCAACCAAGCAAGTGGGAAAGAGAAGAAAACCCAACAAAAATGAACCCCCAAAACGATTTACTTCTCCGCGCCCTGGTAGCTGTAAATAATAGGATAACCAGCTACGTGGATCACATGGAGGACTTGGACGTTAAGTCGACAAGGCCCCATGTTCACCGGACGGTAGAGGCTTCAATCGATGAGAAAGGCTGGCATACAGAGGAATTGGAAGCGGTCTAATGAAGTGTCAACATCAGCGGTCACAAAGATACTGGCACGAGCGCAAGTTGAATCAGTGTAGATATCCCAGCCCGAAGTAATTCCCGTTAGTCAACAGCGTTACCTACGGTACAGTTTACGGAGATAGGATAGCAGTTTATTCCCGTAAGTCAACAACGTTACCCCTACGCTACGGTTTCACTGCCGCGCAGGCCGAACTGGCCAACACGCTTAAACTGGCAGATATCTCCGCCGCTGATTTTGATGCTGTCTTTTACCCGGGCGGCCATGGTCCGCTGTGGGATCTCGCCGAAGATGCCTCCTCCATCGCCCTGATCGAAGCGACGCTGGCTGCGGGGAAACCGCTCGCTGCCGTTTGTCACGCGCCCGGCGTGCTGCGCCATCCCAAAAACGCCGAAGGAAAACCCGTAGTGCAAGGCAAAACGATGACCGGCTTCACGAATACCGAGGAAGAAGCCGTCGGACTGACCAAGGTCGTTCCTTTCCTGGTCGAAGATATGCTCAAGCAGAACGAGGGCAAATACTCGAAGCTGGCGGACTGGCAGCCTCATGTCGTCACTGACGGTCTGCTGATCACCGGACAAAACCCGGCGTCATCCGAACTGGCAGCCAAGGCTCTGCTGGCAGAGATATCCTGAGCTAATACGCCCCATCATGAGGCGTTTCGAGGATCACGAACAATAAGCTTATTTGAAGGAAATTTAGAAAAATGGCATACTTGATGCTTTCGCAAATAAGCAAAAAGCGCCAAATGCAAGGCACGCAATTTTCGAGCAATGAGGCGTACTTACGTACGTCGAAGCAGCGAGAGAAATTGCAGCAACGCAGCAGTTGGTGAGTTTTTGCGACGCCATCA
>JBDNGT010000177.1:0-2855 GCA_041689145.1 Geopsychrobacter sp.
CCGATAGCGCGAAGGATAAACTTGTCAAACGCCTTGAATCAGGCCTCGGCCACGCAATCGAGCCAAATTGGTGCAATGAACCAAAATTTAATGTATTCAAGATCGACCTACAGGGAGGGTGGTGATTTGGCCTACCCTCCATTGGTAGAATATGAAACAGAAGAAAGAGTACAGGCAGCATTTCGAAATGACATACTGCAGAGGGGCCCTGCAGACATTCGATAGCATTTCTGTTCGATTTCGTAAAGAAGACTTTGATCACTGTTTTTTTGAGTCTTCACGGAGGAATAGAATAAAAGACCGCTTCTCGCAGGCAAGAGCAACACGAATCGACTGGATCAAAGCCACCCTGAAAGACAACGGAGCGGAACTATACGTTGGCTGGGATGGCAAAAAAAAACGCTATGACACGCACCGGAGAGTTGCCATCGTCGTCAAAAATTATGTACTCGTTATCCACATAACCGGCGAAGGGAAGGCAAACTTTGTCACAGCCTACGTTGCCGACACTATCGGGACCCCCGAACGACCGATCACCACTCTAGACCAAATTCGCCGCAGCCCTAAATGGGAATAAAAAAAACCACCCAGCTGAGATAGCCGAGTGGTTTATTTTTAACGTAACCGCTGATTCGCCAGGCTGGCTCAGCGGAAGCCTTTGTAGGTTCTGCCGCCACTGGCGGAGAACAAGAGAACGCTACCATGTACATGTTCCATGTTCCATGTTCAAGAGAATTGTACCACAAATGACCAGATTTGGCGCAACTGGATGAAGATCCGCATCGTCACTCCCCCGCCCTCGGCAATCAGCAAAATATTGGCCAAAGTTTAAATTGGGGGATGGTATCAGGTTTTTAACGTTATTCCAGTAAGTCAACAACGTCCCCTGCGACTTCAAAAGAGCTTTTTCACACACAAGAGGCCATGAACATTAGGTGTCCGGAATAAAAATATGCCTTTACCCCTATTTTTCTTACTAGACATTGTTTTTTCATAGGGCTACAATACCGTAAAATAAATCTGGAGTTAATAATGAAAGAAGTCATTATTGAGATCCACCACGGGGGGCACTGGCATGAAGCTGCCACCTTTGGAGAATCCGGGACCCTCAACTACTGTATAGATTATGTTCTGGCACACATGGACGCTGAACGGCTAGTTGACCGAGTGGGTATTCGCTACCCCATCAACTTCGCCGATTTTAAACGC
The DNA here is from genome assembly GCA_041689145.1 of Geopsychrobacter sp. Classification (GTDB taxonomy): domain Bacteria; phylum Desulfobacterota; class Desulfuromonadia; order Desulfuromonadales; family Geopsychrobacteraceae; genus Geopsychrobacter. The sequence goes on from JBDNGT010000177.1 coordinate 1,210, forward strand.
ACGGGCTGGCCAGCCTTCCTGCTGGACCTTCTCCCCTCTGGATCTGCAAGAGCGGCGTGGGTTGATCGACTGAAGATCAGAGATGACGAAACTGCCGACTGGCCCTTATTGTGTTTTGCTGCTGGGTATCCACCGGGGAACCTACGCATAGCTAGCGCGGTCATCCCCGAGCTTATCGACCATCCTGGCTTTGAGCGCGACGAGATCATTGAAAGAAACATTGATTTCATAGAATATGCTGAAGCGAACGGTGCATTGATTTCTGGGGCGTCGAGCGTCCAGGGGCAAGCCCCAAAATTCCTCCTGGCTCAAGACCACAGAGGACAATGGCATGCGGAAGGCGCATTGGCAGAGAACCAGGTAAGCAACCACTGGATTGTCAAATTTCCGCGAGGAAAGAAAGAAGCAGACCGGCAAGTCCTCCGCAACGAGGCGCCCTACTATGAGGTAGCTCGCGAATTCGGTTTGCATACCGCAACCAAGCTAACATTCCAGGACGATGCCCTCTTTATCCAACGATTCGATCGCAGGGTAACAAGAACCGGGATTGAGCGGTACGGGCTGGAATCTATGGCGTCTATCTGTGAATTCAACACATTCGGACAAAGGATTCCCCACAATAGCTTCTGCGCTCTGTTGCCCAATTGCGTTGTTGACCCACGGCTAGATATTCTGGAATACGTCCAGAGAGACATTCTCAACCTTGCCCTCGGCAACACGGACAACCATGGGCGCAATACCGCAGTAATCAAGATGCCCAATGGAACCTCTGCTCTTTCACCCCTATTCGATTTTGCTCCGATGTTTTTAGACCCAGAGGGAATTCCCAGATCTTCGCGCTGGGAACAAGAGAAAGCAGCAGGCACTCCAGAATGGGGGCTGATCGCAGAGACTCTTAATGTTCCGAGAATCAGCAGCCAAGAATTCAGGCAATGGTTTGCCGATCAAGCCAAAAAAGTTGAAGGTCTCCCAGACCTTATGGAAAAATGCGGTGTTGAGTCCGACATTACACAAAAACTAAATATGCGAATCAATAATCTTGCCCGAACACTAAGGGATACTGGCTCGAAAACTTATTCGACTCCAAGGTAATCGACATGAAAAGACCAGACAACGCGACGCTAAAAAAAATGCGTGAGGAACTGTTCGAGGGTATAGATAACGGTGAGCTAACCCTTGGGCAGGCCACACGCAGAATGCGTAAAACATTAGGAATGAACCGCAAAATATACGCGGAACAGATTTTGAAGATCAGCCATGACTCATTGCAGGACATCGAGACAGGAAAGGGGAACCCGACCCTCAAAACTCTCCAGAAGGTTGGAAAACCCTTTGGTCTGGCGGTCGGTTTTGTGCGGAAGGAAAAATAGACAGACAAACTGTCATTTCAACAAAACAATTCAATGCTAGGTCCAGCCATACGCAAACGGAATGTCCTGATTTCAAACACCTCAACCCAGTGCCCAGCACCATCCGGCCCGGGGCGCCAAAAAATCCAAGGGCTTACAGATGTAAAATCTGTAAGCCCTTTTTGTATTACACCACCAGGGAAGTTACCAGATACCTGGCGCTGGCTGATCCTTGCTTTCTTCTATCTGTAACCCTCATTACTGCGATGACATCCCGACCCCGTCGACCTTAACGGA
>JBDNGT010000178.1:0-4845 GCA_041689145.1 Geopsychrobacter sp.
GCCTGCGACAACTTATCGGTAGAACAGTATTTTAATCTATTGTCCGCCATTTACATAAGCAAAGAGAGCCCTCCCCTCCGGGTCGGGGGAGGAGGGCTCTCTTGACGCGTTTAAAATAGAGAGGGGATCATCCGCGCGATGGCTACTCTTCAGATGTCGGAAGTGGCTTGTCCGCCTGACGCACCAGAAACAACTGATCACCGATGTAGGAACCGACACCGTTATCGGCCACATGAAAATCGCCATTAAGAATCGGAATTGCAACCCTCAGCAGCATGGTAAAAATGAACAAGCCGGTTGCCCATATCCCTAAACTGACCAAAAGTTCGATGCCGGTCGGCGAATATTCGTAAATTTCGTGCAGGACATCGGGGATAAAACCGGGGATAACCAGCCCCATCCCTTTTTCGATATACACCCCAATAAACACCAGGACACAACCCATGACCAATGTGACATGGTTTTTTCGAGTTTCGGGAAACAAAAAAAGGAAAAATGCCGACACATTAAAGATCAGCGCCGTCCATATCCAGGGTACCAGGGCAGAGTGTCCTTCATAGCCGAAGAGCAAATACTGCAACGGCGCCAGGTGGACCGTCCCGGTATAAAACTCCTTAAAAATCTCGGCACCGAACAGAAACAGGTTAATAAACATGGCATAAGCGATCAACTCGGCAACCTTATGGATCGCATCATCCTTGATTTCAAAACGCGTGTATTTGCGGATCAGCAGAAACAACAGGATCATGAAGGCCGGACCGGAACAAAAGGCCGAGGCCAGAAAGCGGGGCGCAAGGATTGCAGCATTCCAGTAGGGCCTGGCCCCGAGACCGTTATACAAAAAGGCCGTGACCGTGTGGATGGAAATCGCCGCAGGGATCGAAAGCAAAACCAGGGGGGTCGTAAACGCCGAGTTAGCCACCCTCCTGTAATACTTCTGGTAAAGGGAATAGACCACGATCACCAGGTTGAGAATCAGATAACAGTTGAGGACCACGACATCCCAGGCGAGCAGAGAACGGGGAAAGTTCAAAATACCGACCTTGGGGATCAGATGCCAGAAACGATCCGGGCGTCCGATATCGACGGTGACGAACATCAGGCACATACAGATGGCTGAAATAGCCAGCAATTCACCGAGGACTGCTATCTCCTTGATCGGACCCCAGTGGTAAACATAGGCGGGAATAACGAGCAAAACCGCCGCCGCCGCTACCCCCACGATAAAGGTGAAATTGGAAATATAGAAACCCCACGAGACCTGATCGCGCATCGCGGTCACACCCAGCCCATTAGTCAGTTGATAGAGGTAGGCGGAAACACCGATACCCGCAAGAGTTAACAAGGCAGTCACCCAGAGGTAATATGCCTTGCTGCCGCGACTGACCAATATAAGGGTGCCTTTAAAAAAAGAAAAAAATTCTGCTATTTGCATGGGTTATCTCCGCAGATTCAGCTTGCATACAGATACTTTTCTGCTGTAGACGGGTCGCCCCTGAGGGGGCCGACCCGCAGCTCATTCATCAATAGAAATAGAAAAATTTCGGCTGGGTGTTCAGATCTTCCTTAAGAATAAAGACCCGCTTGTTCTCGATCAGGTAACGGATCTCACTCTCCGGATCAAGCATGTTGCCGAATTTTCGCGCCCCGACCGGGCAGATCTCCTCGCAGGCCGGATATCGACCCGGTTGCTCACGCGTCCGCTGGATGCAGAACGTGCATTTCTCGACGACACCGATCGGGCGGGGGCGGTTGCCCAGATAGTGGGTATCTGGATTGATCTCTTTGGCTGGGACCTGCGGTTTGCTCCAGTTGAAATGACGAGCACCGTAGGGGCAGGCGGCCATACAGTAGCGGCAACCGATACACCAGTTATAGTCGACGACGACAATGCCGTCGGGTTCTTTCCAGGTCGCCTGAACGGGGCAGACCTTGGTGCAGGGGGGATTTTCACACTGCTGACACTGAATCGGCATGTATGAGTGCCCCTCCTCCGGGACTGTCTTCGGATTGTAATAATGCTCGGCCTCAGTGAGATCCGTGCCTTTTTCCTTATCAAGTTGAACGACTCGAATCCATTGAATTTGCGGATCTCGCGATTGATTATTTTCGCCGACGCAGGCATAGACACAACGCCGACAGCCGATGCAGCGGGATAAATCCAAGCCGTAGCCGTACTTAACCCCCTCAATCGGTGGCGTCACCTTGACCTTGATCGGCTTGCCATATTCTTCGCTATAGCCCTTTTCAAGACGCGCCAGGACATTTTTGAGATCTTCCTTGCTCATTTCGCGAAAGTTTTTTTGAAAAAACGCCTCCCAAACCGAGGCCGAGGCCGTTGAAACGGGAAGGGCCAGCGCGCCAAATCCTGCGGCCAACCCTTTAATCGCCTTGCGCCGCGTCAATTTAAATGCATTATCATGCTGTATTTTTTGATCTGACATCTATGGCATCTCCCAGAAGATGGTTGAAAAAAAAGGATCTCAGTCACCGTGCAGCATCAGGTCTCACGGGAGGCGGCATCGGGGCGAGAGGCTTAAATTTAGGGTCGTGAGGATTGTGACAACTGGGGCAGAGCAGGTACTGTTTGTCACCGTTCCAGTAGCCAGTTCGCTTGCCGTGGATGCCGACCTTCCAGTCCCGGTACTTATCGCCGTGACACTGCCCGCACAGGCGGTAGGATTCCGTAAATTCGATCAACTCACCCGAAACCAGACGCAACTTGTCCCGATCATTCGGGTTGTGACAGTCGAGACACCAGCGCTGCCCCTCAGCATGATTTAGCACAATGTCGGTATGCATATATTCAAGCTGGCGGCGTTTAAGGTTTGGTTCCATATCCGCATGACACTCACTGCAGGGGAAAATCCCTTCCGAGAACGGTGGCGAGGGGGTGGGGAAGGATTCAGCCGGCTTCCGATTCTTGATGGAATAGAGGTGTATCATCTCGGCTGCGGTTTTTTCCTCAATAACCAGATTGCCTGAACGGTCAAAATGCTTCACTTGCTTTGCCTTGGTTGAGTTTGGAACGCCAACCAGGGTCACAAGCCCTGCCATGAGGGCCAGCAGGACGGGAAAAACAGGTCTTCTACTCATCATAACCTCGCCACGGGGATTGAAGCGGGCCAAGCTTCTGGCAATGCCAGAGCACGGCGCAACTTGCGTTGAAGAAGTTTGCCAAACCTGATTCCGTTTACTACAAGATGGGGGTGCGATTTAATCTAAACCGGGTCTAATTCCTCGTAGCTTGTACGCGATCTAGCAAAGGTTCAGGCTGTAGATACCCCGCTGCTTGCAACGAGGCGGTTCATATTACAACTCAAAGTCTATCAGAGGTTCCCGTTAGGGCCAGCGGAGCTTCGCAGCAATTTATCGAGCGACAACGGTCCACCGCGACACATCTGCCCGCTCAGTGAGACCCGCCCCCGCTTCTTGACACTAATCCCGAAGCCTACTGAGCCCGTGCCCGTTTCCAGAACATCATCCGCGCAAGCTAGTCGTAACTCCCCCCGCGAATTTCTGGATGCGCCCGTTTGGCTCAGCCTCAAGTTATGGACGTTTATGTATAATAGATCCTCAAGCACTTCCAATCCTGAATAAAAAACAGTATTTTTAAATTATCAGACGGGCTTGGTCACGATGTCAACAACAATTTCAATAATGCGAAACAGCTGAAATCAAATAAAAATATGAAATACTTTCCGAAGATTGCCTTTCAGCAATGTACCTAGAAATATATATTTTCGAATTGTTCTCCCTGCCAGCAGTTAATATATAAATATTACCTTATTTTGAAATTCTGAAGAAGAACGAGGAGGCCGTCCGAGAATAGCGAACCTACTACAAAAGCGGGAAAATTGGTCGATTTTTCTGCAAAGCTGCCGTTCACGCGGGTAAAATTGCGCCCGACGCCCCTTGATGGCATGGTCAATTCATCTTCAAGTTCAATTTTAGAGATACTGACCAGGCGAATTCATCAAAAAAACGATGACATCAACTTTCATGCGGAATAGCTACATTCTCCTAGCTAGAAATTAATAAAAAATGTATAAGCATATAACACTGTTATGCATAAAGTACGCTTTGCCTGAACAGGGGGCCGCCATGAGTGACAAAAAATCTTCCCGCGAGCAAGAGTTCGAGAAACTCAGCGAACAAGTTCAGCAGCTTAGCCAGCGTGTTGATCAACTTGAGCAAAGCGCACTGGTTGGAGCTACTGCAAAGCTGAGTCCCCCGGCTCTCCAACCTGCGCAAAAACCCACCGCAGACGATATGCAGAAGAGTGAAACAACACTTCTGCTCAGCAGCAGCTCTCTCCTTCAGCACCTTTCAGCAATCTGCTTTCTACTGGTCGCCGCCCTTGGTCTCCGCGCATTGACCGACAACGATCTCTTGGATCTCCGAATCAGCACGGCTCTCGGCATGAGCTATGCCGCCATTCTGATCGTGAGTGGGTACATCTTTTATCGAAAAAACAAGAGCATGGCACCGATATTCACCATAACCGGTGGCCTCCTGATGTTCAGCGTATTGGTTGAGACCTATACCCGGTTTTCTTTCATTCCGGTTGAACTGGTCTATATCATGTTGGCCATAACAGGCATCGGCATGGCAGCCATTAGCTACCGCAACAAGGCCGCCATACCAATTATTATCGGCACTCTGGGGATGTGCGTTGCCGCAGTCGCCATCGACTACCCAACCCCTTTTTTCCCTTATCTGAGCCTGCTCCTGGTGCTGTCCAACATTCTCGGTTTTTTTGCGACACGCCTGAAACGCTGCTCTTGGCTGCGCTGGTTGCTGCTGTTCATAACCCACTTCATGCTGCAGATCTGGGGATTAAAA
>JBDNGT010000179.1:0-4734 GCA_041689145.1 Geopsychrobacter sp.
CGGAGACAATTTGAACAGTCGCTGGTTACCTTGCTATCCATTATAACTCCAGAATCAACCACGGATCGAATCCGTCGATTCGTTCCGTGGGGTATCCCAAGCAATTTTGGTAAACTTCAGTTTGACCAATTTTAAAATGCTGGGCGCAATGTGAATGTCCGGATATCCAGTAGTTGGCCCTGCCTGTATCAACTAAGTCATCAAGAGCAGATGCGAATCCACAGCTGACAATATCCTCAGTGTATGCAGGATGTAGTGATTTAATGCTGGGACCATGGTGCGTAACAATCACCAGTTTTTCCGGCTTTTGGACAAATTGCTCATACAGCCAGGCCACATCTTTACGATGGATTGCTTTGGTATCGGTTGGCTCGATAACCCTCGTTTTTTTCTTGTTGAAACTAATCACGTGGTAGTCCCTCAAGCACCTTCGAGTTTCAGCGACAGCTTCGGCTTCCCGCTCCACCCCGAAGAGCAGAAAGTCGCTCCAAAGTGTACAACCCACAAAGGTCACACCGTCAATCTCTGTTCTGTCGCGTTGCAGGAAATGAATTCCGTACTTTTTGCACTCTTCACGTAACAGTTCGTCCTGCTCCTCTATTGATGAGCCGTAGTATTCGTGATTCCCAGCGACGTAGATGATTTCTTGACGCTCAAAAATCATCCGTAGAGGTTTGGGAGCCCGCCCTTTGGTGTGCATATCACCGGCACACACAACAACATCGGCCAAACCACGATAAGGGGGTAGCAACTGATGGTGAAATTCAAGGTGCATGTCGGATACTGGAAAGATTTTCATTTTCAGACGCTTTGCCTCAAGGGAATGGTGACAATACATTTTCTCTTGCATTTAAATAAATATCAAGACAAAATGCCATCATTTGCACACAAATAAAAGCGATTTGTCTTGATATGAAATCTCCTCTTGAAATCTTCCGCCAGCACGGCGGCCAACTGCGCATGAGTGAAGCCCTTGCCGCAGGAATCAGCCGTTATATGCTGTACTCTCTGCGAGATAAGGGACTCATCGAACAGGTTACCCGGGGCGTTTATCGCCTGGCGGATCTGCCCCCTATCGGTAATCCCGACCTGGTGACTCTGGCTCTGCGGTTCCCGAATGCGGTTATTTGTCTTACCTCGGCACTGGCCTATCATGGCATCACAACACAGATACCTCATGAGGTCTCTGTCGCCGTCTCCCGGAACTCACGGCTGCCATCTCTCGATTTCCCACCCGTTCGTGCACATAAGTTTGCCGAGGCAGTTTTCAACGCAGGAGTTGAGGAGCACCAAATTGATGGGGCGTCGGTCCGGATTTACAGCCCGGAGAAAACCCTGGCAGACTGCTTCAAATTCCGCAACAAACTCGGCATGGATATGGTTCTGGAAGCGCTGAAAATGTATAAATCCCGCAAGAAATTCAATTTTGATACGGTGCTCAAATATGCCAAAATCTGCCGGGTGGATAAGGTGATGATGCCCTACCTGGAGGCGATGCTGTGAGTGCGAAGGGGGTAAGGAATACAGCTGCGTCAGTCCGGCAACGTCTATTGAACCGGGCCAGAAACGATCAGCGACCGTTTAATGAGCTGCTTCAATATTACGCCATGGAACGATTTTTGTACCGCCTGTCATTGTCTGTACACAAAAACCAGTTTGTCCTCAAGGGGGCAATGATGCTGAGAGTCTGGCAGTCACCGGAATTGCGACCGACTATGGACATCGATTTTCTCGGCAGAACAAGCAACGAAGAGGCTGCCATCACCACACTGATTCGCGATATCATCGCGGTCGCTGTGGAGACTGACGGGCTTGTCTTTGATCCAGGCTCTATTCAGACTTAACGCATCACTGAAGATTCTGACTATGAGGGCATCCGGGTTTATTTTTTGGGGACATTGGATTCGGCACGGGTCCATATGCAGATCGATATCGGTTTTGGGGATGTTGTTTTCCCAGAACCGAAAGAGTCCGAATTGCCGACCTTGCTGGGCTCTCCGGCCCCACAATTGCTTTGCTACAGCCGCGAAAGTACCATCGCAGAGAAATTTGAAGCGATGATAAAACTCGGCGAATTGAACAGCCGGATGAAGGATTTCTACGACATCTGGCTGCTTTCCCGACAATTCGAATTCTCTGAGAAAAATATGGCTGAGGCCATTCGGCTTACCTTTGAGCGGCGGGAAACTAAAATTCCCGATATCGTCTCGGCGTTCAGTGAAGAGTTTGTGACGATGAAACAGATTCAATGGACTGCCTTCCACAGGCGCCTCCGGCAGCCTCATGTTCCTGAAGACTTTGCGGACATTGTTCTTGCTGTAAGAAATTTCATCGAACCGATTGTGGTTGCTCTATCCTCCGGCAAGGCAACCTCTGGCCGCTGGACGGCATCCGGCCCTTGGGTGTGACTCGCCAAAAAGAACGCAATCCTCTTCCAGTTCCGCTGGCAGGGGTTGTGTCTTCCAGATAGCCAATCGGTAAGCTGTTCCGGATCTCGTCCCATCTCGACACCGAGTTGTTCAAACGTCAGGCCGTTGACCTGTTTGTACCAGGCCAGTCTTCCCAGCAAATCCTTCGGTTGGGGGATGGGATTGTAGCCAAGGAACTTGATGACCCGGGGAATAAAACGCAGATCGACCGATCCTCTGTTCTCCCAGTTCCAGACCGTCGGGGTGGTGACGTCAAGTCTGGCGGCGACATCTTTTTGGTACAACCCAAGTTCAATCCTGCGTCGCCGCAGATGATCGTCGAGAGTGACGGGTTCACGGGTGAATTCTTCAAGTGGCTGAATTGTCGTGGAATTTCGACTTTAAAGCCGTTTTCAATGAGTTTGGAATTGTTGGTAAAGGGGGGGACATCCCTGTCCTTGTGGTTTTTTAGGAGATTCTAATCATGATTATACCTGTACCCGCCGCTGCTCCAGCGTTATCGCAGCCGCCTCTCTGGCCCCTTGCTCGACCGAATCGACCTGCATATCGAGGTGCCACGCGTGTTGCATAAGGACCTCACCGATCAATCACCAGCCGAAAGCAGTCAAGTCATTTGCGAAAGAGTCAACCGTGATGCACTCGCAAAAAGTCAAAAAACGCCTTTTTTACGCTTCATAACTTACCGATATTATTGAAGTGTAAAAACCAGAATAAGAGAATTTGCGAGGGCATCATATATGGGTCGATTGGAATTCGTCCGCCCAGAGTAAAGCCACAGCCTGATCCGCGCACAATTCACCCCAACGTTCAGTAACCTCGTGCAGACAGTCAACGCCATCCTCCTCTATCGCTCCCCAGAGGCGGGTGAGCCATTTCTTGCGTACGCCCTCTGCGTAAGGGGCATCAATAGTGGATTGGATCAGTATATGGACGGCATCACTGGTGGCGGTTCCCAACGAGCCGGAAGAGCTGTCGACATGTTGGGTGGCTGGCCACAAGCGCTCCAGCAGCAGGATGGCCCCTTCGGCGCGCAGCAAGGGATCTTTCACTTTGCGGATCTCCCTGACAGCTTCCTTTATGCGCTGAATCGCAAGCTTCGATCCTTTCCAGCCGAAAGCGTTGGTGCGTAAACTACTGCGAAATTTCCATTTGAATTGCTGACTCATGCTGCTGATTCTCCGTTGGACCAGGGTATATTTCAAGTCATTTTAGCGGACAATGGGGTGAAGAGATATTGCAGAAGCTTACAAGGAACCCAGACAATTTCTACCTTTCCCTGATGTCCGGGATATTCCGAAGCGCTACTAGCGGCTGACGTAAAACAGATGCTCCGCTTCCAGACAGTCCTGTGAGGAGAGTCCATAGTGCCGGGCGCGTAACTTCCATTCTGAAACAACCTCGATGACCTGGTCGATAATAGTCGTGGCCCGTTTTTTATCCAGTCGGAAATAACCTGCGGTTTCAAGCACGATATCCATGTGCGGCAATCTTTGATCCAGATCCAGAGCAAGGACGTGCTCTTCCTTTTTGAAAGAAGGATTCATGTCGAAAGCTGGTGCCAAACGCCATCCCGCCGGTGAGCGAAGAAAGCCGTGGTTGCGCAGATGATCATCGCGGTTAGCGGTCGCGACATTGAACACCACCCGGGTGAACAACTCTTCAAGATCGGCGTGCAGAAAATCGGGGTCGCCAAAGGTGGCCAGAAATTCGGCAAGTTCCAGATAGCTGGTATCATCACTATCCACATGGTGCAGCATCGTCATGGCGGACGCAAAAAAGCGGCGATCCTGTCGATTGCGATCAAAGCGCTTGACGAGAAAGGTGTGAAAACCGTTGCCGAGTTGCATGAGTTTTGCTTCCGCAACGCTGATGCTGCAGTCACGGGCGAGATCATGCAGCACCTTCTCCCAGATCGCGACATCGTAGTCATCTTCTGCCGAGGGAAATTTGGCGATCCAGAGATGGCCCTGCTCGTCAACCAGGTTCGCCTTGGGTCGCGCCCCACCAAGGGACGCCCCCGGAGCCACCAGAACTTGCAGCCATTCTTTGATTTTGTCAGGAGCGGCCAGTTTCTTTCTGGTCAACTCGAAGGCGATGGCCTGCAGTTCGGCAATCCGGGCGACCGGCGGGGCTGACAAGGCTTCATCGGCCAGAAAAATATCCTGCTCCGGCAGGCTGTAACGCAAAGCCCCCATGCGGGTGCAATCCTGAACGCCGAGCAGAAATTCCCAGGGACCGAGAGTTTTGGGCCTGCGTTCCTCCTCCCTGGCCTCAATAGCTTCTCTGCGTTTCATCAAAAGCTGCC
>JBDNGT010000180.1:0-1881 GCA_041689145.1 Geopsychrobacter sp.
AGGAATGCCTCAAAATCCTTGTCTGTCTCTATGGCGTCAATCGAGCCGTTCAACCAGGTTGCAAAGCTTTTCGGTATCTTCGGATTGCTCGGATTTGTTGCATAACTAACCTTGGCCTTCAGCATTTTGATGAGGGGTAAAACCTGTAAAAAAGCGGCCTGACTTGCCTTATCAACAGATTCTTTGTCGCCTTGATAATTTTGGCGGGCGAAGTTGAAGCGTTTTTCAAGGTTTTTGCATTCGTTATAAAAACGCCGCAGTTGATTCGCGTTGAGTTTAGATTTCCGATCCGCCGACTGCACAAAACTGATGGCGTATTGCTCGGCCTGAGTGCTCAATAATTCAGCCTTTAAATTCCCTGTTTCATCGTAATAGAACCCCATATTCTCTCCTCCTTTTAGCGGTCACTGCGCCAACGATAAAGTGCATAAGTTACGGGTTGTTCAATATGTTTAAGATTGCCTTGTTGTTTCACCTGAACAAATTTGTCGTGCTCTACCTGGTCTTCAATCTTCAAATTGCGGGTAAAATCATAGGTCATATGCGACAGATAAACTCCGCTACGGATATTTCCATTTTCAAAGCTTTTATTCATGCGAGAATATTTAAGCAGGCGACCGATCAAACCGGTGGTAACCTTCTCTTCAGCCAAAAGCTTCAGATAAAAATCCCCCTGCTCCAGCAGTTGGCTGTAAGTATTCCAGTCGGTGGTTTCGCCGAACAGGGTGACAGCATTCTTATGTGTTTTTGTCTTCCCGTCTGCTGAATCTTCACTGTGTTGTTTCGATTTTTCGAGCAGGCTCTCAGCATCATCAACCATGCTGTGCATCGGCAAAAGTGGTTTAACAACACTAAGCCCGGCAGACAGGGTGATATTAGGGTGGTTGCCGACATAGCGTCTGAATTCTGCGCCAATAACTGCGGCAAACTTGACCACGGTTGTCCAGGGACCAAGCAGAAACAGGTCATCTCCACCGGCAAAAACCAGATAGACGTCGGGGTAGTCACGTTCGATCCGCTCCACGAGATGACCCGCAAAAAAATGATTGAGCATGCGCGACATACAGGTGAATCTTGAGATCGATGTCCGCTTACCGAGCCCGATGCTGAAGATAAATCCTAAATTATCAACATCAGCTTTAAAAGCTCCGAGTAGCGCTTTGCCTCGTGGTTGATCATTGTATTCACTGATCGCATAGGCTGATTCAGCCAACAGCTGAAATGTTTTGGGTTTGCCAACTTCAACCGGATCATCTTTGTACAGATAGTTGTCGTCATGTTGGGTGATCTGACCGTTGTGGGACCACTGCACGATATCCTTTTCGGTAATCATGGGGAGATGCCCTGCAACCGCGTGATAACTAAAGGCGCCTCGCTGTTTCAGGTTGATAATTTCGACGACCCCGGCGGCCTTATGCTGGGGTGTAAGCTTTTTGACAAAGTGAAGTTGGAGATTGCCAAACAAGGGGAGCGCAACCTTTTCCTCTGCGGTTTTGGTAAGGACCAGGTAATCACTGGTCGGCAGTTTGGTACCGATATTATCGATTAAACTCTGGCATTGTGGACAAATGTCCAGGGTTTTCCCGTGATTGTGCTGAGCAAAAGCAGCGCTGGCACTTGTTTGGGCGGCTTCTAATTGACAAAGTTTACAAACCCCATTCTCTTCATAAGCGGAGGCATCAAGCGGCATAACCGCAGAACAACCTGCCGCAAAGAGGCGGCTAAACTTATGCAATTTTTGCTGTTCAAGATGATCGTTAAATCGATCCAGACAATCGCCGAACTTCTTTTGACTCAGCTCACTTTCGCTCAGTTCGGTTGCATAGCTGAAGTTGAGACTGAGTAAGCCTCGGAACTGTTGGTAGAACCAGTCCTGGACAG
>JBDNGT010000181.1:0-4491 GCA_041689145.1 Geopsychrobacter sp.
CGACTTTTCGGCCCGCTTTATCCGGATCGCCTATCAGCTGCAGGAAAAAGGGCTCATCCGCTACCAGTTGCCTGAGGAGGGGGAGATCGTTTCCTTTCACGAGCAGCAGCTGAGCGATTTCGGGCTGCAGGGGCTCGGTACTAAAATTCTGTTCAGCCAGGGGGACGCCCATAACCTCAAGCCGCAGTTCAAGGGTTACGATCTGGTCCTGGCCGCCAACCTGCTCGACCGACTCTACGATCCGGCGCGCTTCCTTTCGACGATTCACGAACGGATCAACCCCGGCGGGCTGCTGGTGCTCGCATCCCCCTATACATGGCTGGAGGAGTTCACCAAGAAGGAGAACTGGGTCGGCGGTATTCGTCGCGCCGGTGAACCTTTCACGACCCTGGAGGGGCTGCAGGAACAGCTCGGAGCAAACTTCCAGCTGCGCGGCGAACCACGCGATGTCGAGTTCGTGATCCGTGAAACCGCGCGTAAGTTCCAGCACAGCGTCTCACACCTGACGATTTGGGAACGACGGGCCTAAAGCGCTCTATGCGTTGCGCTGCCAGTCGACCCGGCAGGTCTGCTTGCCGGCCCAATCGATCTTCAAGTCACCGCGATGGGCTTTTAGCAGGCCCCAAGGACTGCTCATTCAAGCAGCCCTTGGGGGTGTCTCTTGGTTTACTGGGCGTTGTTGGTTAGGCTATTCGCTTCCAGTCCAGCAAGTCGCTCCTTCAGCACTTTCTCCCGTTGGTGCTGAGCACTGACGTCGCGCATCAGCGAGGCGATCCCGGTGACTTTCCCCTGATCATCCTTGAGCATGACGATGCTGAACTCGACCGACAGGCGCCGGCCATCGCGATGACTGGCCGGAACGGCGAGCAGGTCGCTGCCGTAGCGTGAATTTCCCGTCTCCATGACCTTGAAATAGCCCTCCCAATGGCGACCGCGTAACTTCTCGGGGATGATCAGGTCGAGGGATTGACCGATCGCTTCGGCAGCCGTGAAACCGAAGATCCGCTCCGCCCCCCGGTTCCAGTGTCGGATCAGACCTGCCGCATCGCAAAAGAGGATGGCATCGGGGGCGTTTTCGATGATCTGCCGGCTGAGTTTTTCTGGGAACATGGGTGAATCCTTTATGTGTTGATGGGGAAGTTATTCAATAAAAGTAAACTGGCCACCAAGGCACCAAGAGCACCAAGAAAAACTTAGAAGATCAAACCGTTTTTATCGGAGAGGCGCAGAGGTGGAGAGACGCAGAGAAAGACCAGAATCTATTTTTGTTTTGAAACCCATAAGATTCAGCTTTCTCTCCAACTCTGCCACTCTCCGTCTCTGCGTTAAAAGGCCTTTGCCCCTCTTGGTGTCCTTGGTGCCTTGGTGGCTAACCCGAACTTAGGGGTTCTGAATATAAGCGCCCTTACGCGTGTAGAACCACCAGTTCAGCACCAGACAGACAAAGTAGAAGAATGCGAAACCGTAGAGGGCGTACTCCGGGGTGGTCGCCTTGATCTGCTCACCGAACACCTGCGGGATGATGAAGGCGCCGTAGGCGGCGATCGCCGAGGTCCAGCCCAGGGCCGGACCGGCCTGCTCCTTGTCGAAGATGACCGCGATCGAACGGAAGGTCGAGCCGTTGCCGACGCCGGTCGCGGTGAAGAGCACTATAAACAGGATCAGGAAGGGGACAAAAAAGTCCTCCGGGGTCGCTGAGGCGTAGGCAGCCTTCATAAAATAGGCGCAGCCCAGCGCTGAGGCGATCATCACCATCGAGACCCACTGGGTGACGATGGCGCCGCCGAATTTGTCGGCGATCTTGCCGCCGACCGGGCGGATCAGCGCGCCGATAAAGGGACCCATCCAGGCGAACATCAGGGCACTGGGACCATTGAGATTGAGGGTGTTGTGAGTTATGACACCGTTAGTCATGATATGCGAGAAGCCGAAGATGACCTTGATCGACAGGGCGAAGGCTGCCGAGTAGCCGATGAAAGAACCGAAGGTCATGGTGTAGATGATTGTCATCGCCCAGGTGTGTTTGTTGTTGAAGATCTTGTACTGGCGCTCCAGGTTCTCGCGCAGGCCGCCGCTGGTCAGAAACTTCATGCCGTAGACCGTCGCCGCGATCACCAGCGGTAGCACGATCCATTTACTCAGCAAACCGAGGCCGACCGGCGTGGGGAGCATCAGGTAGAGCCCGGCGGCCGAGGTGATAAAGGCGATCAAGAGCAGACCGATGATCATGGTGAATGATTTGGGGGTCGAGGCGAGCTTGGGTGAAACCGTATCGGTGGTGATGTTGTTCATGCCGAAGAAGCCTGCGACCGCCAGCGGAATCAGCAGGATCAGCCAGATATAACCGGCGTTGTGGATGTAGGTCTCGGTGCCGGCTGGAATCTTGCCGATCAGGGTGCCGCTGGCATTGACCAGGGTCTGAGACTTGCCGCCGAACATGCCAAAGGTCATCGACAAAGGAATCAGGATCTGCATAGTGGTGACGCCGAAGTTCCCCAGTCCGGCGTTGAGGCCGAGCGAGGTGCCTTGGACCTTCTTCGGAAAGAAGAAGCTGATGTTCGACATCGAAGAAGCGAAGTTGCCGCCGCCGATCCCCGAGAAGAGCGCGAGCAGGTAGTAGATCTCGATCGGCGTGGCGCGGTTCTGCAGGGCGATACCGGTGCCGATCGCCGGGATCATCAGGAGCGCGGTGGTCAGGAAGATCGTGTTGCGCCCGCCGGCAATTCGGATAAGAAAGGAACTCGGAATGCGCAGGGTCGCGCCGGTCAGGCCGGCAATCGCCGACAGGGTGAAGAGCTGCGACTGGCTGAAAGGGTAGCCGAGGTTGATCATCTGCACCGTGATGATGCCCCAGTAGAGCCAGACGGCGAAGCCGCAGAGCAGGCTGGGGATCGAGATCCACAGGTTACGTGTGGCGATCTTCTTGCCTTCGGATTCCCAGAACTTCTCGTCCTCGACATCCCATTTGTCTAGATTGATTGACATCTTGTTTTACTCCTTGAGGGCATCTTCAATAAGGGTATGTTTATCTTGCTCGATTTTCTGCATATCTATGGGATGTTTTTCTTTCATCAGTTTCGAGACCGTGAGGTGCATCCAGAGCAGGCAGACCAACGACAGGCCGCACATGAAGATCCAGCAGCTGCTCCAGAGTCCGGTATATTCGAGCAGGTAGCCGAAGATGATCGGGCAGAAAAAGCCGCCTAGGCCACCCAGCACCCCAACCATACCGCCGACGACTCCAACCTCGTCGGGGAAGTAATCCGGTATCAGCTTGTAGACCGCCGCCTTGCCGATCCCCCAGGTACTGCCGAGTAGAATGATGAGAATGGCGAAGATCCAGACATTGGCCTGGAAAAAGATACGCGTGACCCCTTTGGCCAGCAACTCCTTCTTCTTGACCGTTTGTCCGATTTCGACAGCCGGTTCCTGCCAGGCCTGTTTGGTCGGCAGGATCAGCATCTGGTCATCGAAGCTATCAAGATCCTGCGGTTTGAGTTTCAGCGCATAGGTCTTGTCGCCAACACTGATCGATTCGGCGCTGACGGCAGTGACCACCCCGCCTTTTTTCGCCATCACTCCGCGGCCCGGCGAGTAGATCTCCATCTTCGGTACAATCACCAGGAAACTGATAATCACCGAGGCACCGAGCACCCAGTACATGATCGAGCGCCCGCCGAACTTGTCGGAAAGCCAGCCGCCCAGCGCACGGATCACCCCGGAGGGGAGACTGAAGGCCGAGGCAAAGAGCCCGGCGGTGACCAGCGGCAGATAATAGACATTGACGAAGTAGGGGACCAGCCACTGGGAGAAAGCGACGAAGCAGCCGAAGACCAGAAAATAGTAGAGTCCGAAGCGCCAGACCCGCACGTTCTTCAAGGGGGTCAGCATCTGGGTAAAGGATTTGGTCGAGGATGCCGGTTTTTTGTTCTCGGCGAAGACGAAGAAGATTACGCCCATGGTGGCGAGCATGATGGCGTAGTAGATCGGCAGTTGGCGCCAGCCCTCGAGGTGAGCGCCGTTGTCGGTCAGGCGGTTGAGCAGGGTCGGCGCAAACAGGGTCGTCAAGGCGGCACCGGCGTTGCCCGCACCGAAGATCCCCAGCGCCGTCCCCTGGCGCTCGCGCGGATACCAGACCGACGAAAAGGCGATGCCGATCGAAAAGCTGACCCCGGCCAGGCCGAAACCGAAGCTGCACAGGGCAAAGGTGATGAAACTGTCGGCATAGGAGAGCAGATACATCGGGATGGCGCAGATCAAGAGCAGGGTGCCGTAAACCGGCTTGCCGCCGAACTTATCGGTCAGCATCCCGGCCGGCAGGCGGAAGAGCGAGCCGGTCAAGACCGGAATCCCCATCAGCCAGCCAATTTCGATCGGGCCCCAGGGAAACACCTGATTGTCGGCCAGAAAGGTCACCAGCACGCCGTTGAACATCCAGGCCGCAAAACAGACCGTGAAGGCCAGGGTATTGAGAAACAAAATCTTGTGGGA
>JBDNGT010000182.1:0-4119 GCA_041689145.1 Geopsychrobacter sp.
AGCAAAATATCCGCTGGCTAAGCAAAAAGCGCCAAATGCAAGGCGCGAAATTTTCGAGCAATGAGGCGTACTTACGTACGTCGAAGCAGCGAGAGAAATTGCAGCAACGCAGCAGTTGGTGAGTTTTTGCGACGCCATCACTAATTGGGCTAAATCAGAGTAAGAGTAAGATTTTAAATTGGCTTTGTTACTGTTCGTAACACGCGCAATTTATCGAACAGTTCGTAAGACAGACAACTGAACGAGGAGGATATATCTCATGGCACAAACCAACAAAACGAAAGAAAACAGCAAAACGATCGGCGAGTTCGTCGCCGAAGATTACCGGACAGCAGAGGTCTTCGAAAAATACGGAATCGATTTTTGTTGTGGCGGACAGGCGACTCTAGCCACCACCTGTCAAGAGAAGGCCCTCGACCCTGACAGGGTCCTTGAGGAAATTGAAGCCGCCAGGAGGGAACCGATTCAACGAAGTGAGAACTACGGGGCCTGGCCCCTGCCGTTTCTTATCGACTATATCGTCAACACCCACCACATTTATCTCAAGGAGAATGATGAACAAATTGCCGCTTACGCACGAAAAATCGCTGAAGTGCACGGCCCACATCATCCCGAGGTGATCGAAATTGCCAGTATCTTTGAAAAGATCGCCGCCGACATGACATCTCACCTGAAGGATGAGGAAGAGGTTTTCTTCCCGGCAATCAAACGTGCCGATGCCGCCAGCAAGATTGGGCAGAAACCCGAGGCGAAGGATCGTGCTCTGATCAAATCTTCACTGGAAAAACTTCATCGCGAGCACGAGGAGATCGGCGATGCAATCCACAAGATACGTCATCTCGCCAAGGATTATGCGATCCCGGAGGATGTCTGCAACACTTTCGTCGTCACATATCGCAAACTCAGGGAGTTCGAGGATGATCTGCATAAGCATGTCCACCTCGAAAACAACATTCTGTTTCTGAAGGCGGCTCAGCTGTAAGAGGTGACATGAGGTCACCCTGAGTCAAGGCCCCCCCCAAACAACTTGCCGCCAGGCGTCGGCAGAATCACCAACAGGAGAAGATATCATGGCCAAACAACCGTGGGTCGATCAGGAAGAGTGTATCAGTTGCGGTCTCTGTATTGACAATGTTCCGGGCGTCTTCCGTTATGCCGATAACGGCAAGGCCGAATGCTACGCTCCAATCGGAGCCTCGGAGGAGGAGATCGAAAGCAACGCTATCGATGTCTGCCCGGTTTCATGTATTCACTGGAAAGAATGAATTTCTGTCAGAGGAGCTGATCATGCAAAAGTACCTGTGTACCGTATGCAATTACATCTATGACCCTGCTGTAGGGGACATCGGACAGGGAGTGGCTCCGGGAACTTCCTTCGACAAACTTCCCGAAGACTGGGTCTGCCCGGAATGTGGGGTAGGGAAGGACATGTTCGAACCACTGGCCTGACCTTCCAAGGAAGAGGTGCTAGTCTGTCGGCCCTCCTGGACCAAATAAACGATTTGGCTGCCGGTTCATGGACGGCCCGACAGGTTGCAAGGGAAGGCATTACTTGAAAAAGCAACGATTTGACAATCTTAAACAAATTGTTGTCGTTGGCGCCGGGTACGGTGGCATCACCGCGGCCTTGCGGCTGGCAAAGAGACGGTATCATCGGGCAGACGTTCAAATCCACCTGGTCGACAGAAATAACTACCACCTGCTAAAAACCCAGTTGCATGAAGCTGCGGTGGGGAAAAGGGATATCACTATCCCGATAGATCATCTCATTCGGAAACAGCATATTTTTTTTCATCGGGATGAAGTTAAGAGCATAGATCCCGTTCGCCGAATCGCCCACCTTAAAAAACAACAACTTCCCTTCGACTTTCTTCTCGTGGCACTGGGAAGCAAGACAGACTTCTATAGGATTCCTGGACTGCAAGACCATGCTTTCACCCTCGAAATATTGAGCGATGCTCAGCGGATTCATGACCATGTCGGCCGTCAGTGCGCATTGGCAGCAGCGGAACCTGATGAAAACCGGCGTGAAAACCTTTTGCGCTTTATTATCGGGGGAGGTGGGCTAACCGGAGTGGAGATCGCCGGCGAATTTGCGGATCTGGTCGCGAAGTGTACCCTCAATTACCAAGTGAATCCTGCCGAGGCCGAAATTATCCTTGTTGAAGCAGGCCAACGCCTGGTTCCGCATCTGGGAGAAGCGCTTTCTGCCCGGATCAGTGAGGAGTTGACCGTAAAAGGGGTAAAAATCATGACCGACACAAGAATTCTGGCCCTTGCCGCAGATGCCGTCACTTTAGCCGCGGACACCACCCTGGAGACCAAGACACTGGTCTGGACTGGGGGAATTCACATAACCGACATCTTCAAAGAGGGAAAAATCAAAACCGGCCACCTGGGGCGGATTCAGGTCGACTCATGTCTGCGCTCTAAAGGGTATCCTTTTATTTACGCCATCGGGGACAATGCCCTGGCCATGAATCCGGAAACCGGCCAGCCCGTTCCAACGGCCGCGCAGTTTGCACTGCAACAGGGGCGACTGGTGGCCGAGAACATTCACGCCGCTATCGCCGGGACGGCCTGCAAACCCTATACTCCGAAGGTCATGGGTGAAGTCATCAGTCTGGGCGGTCATCTCGCCGCTGGTTGGATGGCCCTGCCTTTTTTGAAAAAGATCACTTTTGTCGGCTTCTTGGCGAGCCTGCTCAAAGCTGCAATCCAAGGGAAGCACATTTTGCTGTTGCGAAAAGAAAGCCGCAAATGGACATTCTGAATGATAACAGCGGGATGACGATGTCTGCTCGCTTCAGGCTGAGATTGGCACGCAAATAAGCTCAAGGCGACAGAGAGGAACTCTAGGGAAATAACATCCCGGAGATATTCAATCGGTTTAACCCTATGAAATAACCGTTACCAAGGAAAGCGATGGGCCGCCTATGAGATGGTTTTATAATTTGAAAATCAATACCAAGTTAAGCTTGATCCTTTCGGTTCTATTAATGGGTCTTTTTTTACTGACCGGATTTTTGACCTATCGCGATCAACGGACCATGCTCCTGAATGTGGCACTGGAACACGCCCGCGGCATTGCAACGCAGGTCATTGAAACCAGAAACTACATGGCCGATGTGGTTCAAGATGAGCCTGAAACAAACTACGCCCTGATTCCCGAAGCTGTCGCGACCGGTATTGCCAAAAGATTGACCAGCGGAAGTCCCTATTATGTCCGTCAAATTTCACTAAGATATCGCAATCCGAGCAATCGTCCAGACGCATATGAAACTGCCCAACTGAAGCGATTTGCCGAGGCTCCGGCAAAAGAAACCTACGAGATGGCCAAGATCGAGGGGAAACCGGTGTTTCGCTATATGCGGGAAATGGTTGCTGAAAATTCCTGCCTGCGCTGTCACGGCTCCTATGCAGAGGCGCCAAAATTCGTTCAGCAGCGGTTCCCCTCGGGGCATCCTTCCTACGGCTACCAGGCTGGTGAGATGATCGGTGCCATCTCTGTCAGCATCCCGTTGGTGGACCTGTTCGGGGGGATCAGTACCAACCTGATCCATGAGCTTCTCTCCCGCCTCGGCATATTGCTGCTTATTTTTGTCGTCATGGGGTTGCTGATCCAGCGCTTCATCACCAACCCGGTGAGTGCGGCCTCGGCAACCATGAGTCGTGTGGCCCAAACTGGCAGCCTTACTGAGAGGATCTCCGTAAAAACGTCAAATGATGAAATTGGAAAGCTTATTTTCAGCTTTAATGAAATGATGGAAACCCTGGACCGGACCAACCTGCAGCGACGGGAATCTGAAGATCGCTATGGCAACCTGATTGAGGCTGCGGATACGGGAATTGTCACATTTCTGGCAGACGGTAAAATCGTCATTTCAAACCGGCTGGCGGAGAATTTTTTCTCGTTGGCAAAACGAGATCTTCTCGGTATGACGATTTTTGATCTGCTTAAAAATGGGGAGGTTCTGAAGCAGAAAATTGCCAATTTTCCTTCTGCAGAAGCCAGTGTCCGGACGAGAGAAGTCATCCTGGACCAAATCCTGAGTGAAAACGGGCAAAAGATAAACGTAGAGATGACTTTAATTCTGGCGTCTTCAACAGACCATGTCC
>JBDNGT010000183.1:0-6378 GCA_041689145.1 Geopsychrobacter sp.
ACCACCAGGAAAGGCTTGAAAGTGCGTGCTGAGCTTGATTCTTCGCACTATCCAAAAGGCATAAAAATATCAGATAATGAGCTCAAGGCAATACAAATTAAGCGTGAAGAGTTTCATGGTGAATGGAATTATTCGATTCTCACCGTTTGCTCGTGAGTGGCCATGTTAATATCTTACAAGCCCTAAGTCAGTGATCAGCCCTGAACCTGTACTGCGGTAATCGCCGCAACACTGACAATATCTGCGACTGAACAACCGCGCGACAAATCATTGACCGGTTTGGCAAGGCCCTGAATAATTGGACCGACGGCTTCAGCTCCGGCAATGCGCTCAACCAATTTGTAACCAATATTCCCTGCGTCGAGGGTTGGAAATATCAGGGTATTTGCCCTGCCTGCGACAGAAGATCCGGGGGCTTTTTTTTCGCCTACATTCGGCAAGAGGGCAGCATCGGCCTGCAATTCACCGTCAATGACTAGGTCGGGGGCCATCTGTTTAGCAATTGCAAGGGCCTTAAGGACCTTATCACAATCCTCATGGCTGGCGCTGCCCTTGGTAGAGAAACTGAGCATACCGACACGGGCATCAACCCCAAGAAAACTCTTACAACTGGCAGCGGTACTAATAGCGATCTCCGCAAGCGCCTGTGCGTCAGGGTTCGGGTTGACTGCGCAGTCAGCGAAGCAGAGCACACCGTTTTCACCGAAATTCGGGTTTTTGGTCACCATCAGAAATACCGAAGAAACCGTTTTCATGCCTGCTGCGGTCCCGACAACCTGAAAGGCCGCACGTAAAACATCACCGGTGGTATTGAAGGCTCCAGCCACAGCGCCACCGACATCCCCCTTGCGCACCATCATGGTTCCAAAATACAGGTTGTCTTCGCCGGTCAGTAGTTCAATAGCTTGTTCTTTACTGAGGCCCTTCTTTTTACGAATTTCAACCAATTCATCGGCATAGCTATCCAGCAGATCAGAATATTTCGGGTCGATCAAACGCACGCCTTCAAGTGAAACCTTCAGTTCCGCAGCCTTGCTCTGTAGCTTGGCAATGTCACCAAGCAGCACAGGATAAGCCAGACCTTCAGAAACAATTTGCGCTGCTGCTTCAACCATGCGGTCATCATAGCCCTCAGGCAGCACAACCGTTTGCAGGTTACTTTTTGCTTTTTGTTTGATCTGTTCAACTAAATGCATGTCCAGGCCTCCGTTAAGTCTTGAGTTGTCTCACCAGTTATCAAGTCAATAATTAGATAATACCGACCACATAAGAGAGATCAGTAGAGCGGACTTTTTGTGACAATATTAAAAACTGAGTAATCACGGTTATAAACAATGCCCCCTGAAGGGGTCAATGACTTAATCTCAACTGAAACGATCAAGCGACCAGAATGCTGGTGGCAGATCCTGAGCGACGCAGGTATACTCCGCTATTATGAAAAAGCTCAAAAATTATCGATTGCGCGACAAAACGAGCGTCTTCAGCTTATTTCTGCTGATTTCGCTCTTACTGCACCTGCTGGCAGGCCTACTCCTACAGAACCGGCAGATCTTCCCCCAGCCCAAAAACAAACCTGAACAGACGGCTGTCGCACTACAGGAGCGCAAAAACTGGCTTGAATTGGATCAGCCCCCCCTGGATAAAGCCGTTAAGCCCCCCAAAGACGCGACCCACATTGCCGATGTGAACGCAAAAGTCAAACAAGAGACAGCGCCCAAAAGGGACGACAGCCGAGACCGGCAAAAAAAGGCAGAGCAGCAGCAACAGGTGGCACAACCGTCACCAGCGAGACCACCTCAGCCAAAACTGTCTGACCGTCCTCGTGACCCCATTCCACCTGCCCCGCTCTTGCAGACCGACAAAAGCGGAGAACAAAGCACCGCAACCAAACCAGAACAGGAGCCACTACCGGAACAGACTCCGGTCAGCCTTCCTAACCTGCTGAATCTGACCAGCCTCTCACCAACGACGCTGGCACGGATCGACCGCCAGCAGCAGAAACAGCGCAGTAAAGATCGTCCGGAAATTGAACTAAAGGATGATGAGGTCTGGCTTAATCTCAGACAGGACGATAAATTAATCTCCTTTTTTCGCCGATTTAGTGATCGCATTGAAGCGGTCTGGAACTATCCAGTCGAGGCCTCTGCGCGAGGAATCGAAGGAACCCTGCTGATCAAGATTATTGTTAATAAAAAAGGGGAGCTCATAGATGCGTTCCCCCTGGAAAGTTCCGGTTCTGAGATTCTCGATTACGAAGCGATCACAGCCGTCTATCGTGCGGCACCCTTTGGCGAGCTGCCCAGTTACTACAACCATGAACAACTAAAAATCTACGCCCACTTTCAGTACCACCTCAGCCGCCGCACGATCTACGGAAACCCCTAAGATAAAAACCGTCAAATTTCACTTTTCACCCATCGCAACTTTGGCTTACGCGCGGCGAGGGTTTCGTCAAGCCTGCGGGTCCGCGCATTGAGCGGAGCCTCATGGAGCAGAGCCGGTTGGTTCTGCGCCTCTTCAGCGATCGCCAAGAGTGCAGCGCAGAATTCGTCGAGCTCCTGCTTGCTCTCCGTCTCAGTCGGCTCGATCATCAACATGCCATGCACCACCAGCGGAAAATAGATGGTAGGTGGATGGAATCCGTAATCAAGCAAACGCTTGGCGACGTCGAGCGTGTGGCAATCGTTCGGCAGATTGGCATCACTGAAAACGACCTCGTGCAATGAGCGCTGTTTGAACGGAAGTTGAAAGGTTCCTTCAAGACGCGCACGAATATAATTGGCGTTAAGCACGGCGAGTTCCGTCGCTCTTCTTAAGCCTTGTGGTCCCATCGACAACAGGTAGGCGTGGGCACGGAGCAAGATGCCGAACTGACTGCCGAAGGCGACGGTTGTCCGAGATTCCGCTGAACAGCTCGTCGAGCTTTTCAACGCCGATCAGATCGAGCATCGTGCGAGTTTCTCGATCACTGTGAGGGAAATAGCGCATGGCAAACCCTTTTCAACGTACCAGACAAAAAAGCCCGGCAGCGCACTTGAAATGGCGATGCCGGGCCAAAATTGAGAGTCTTTAGTCCTCTTCGAGGAAATCCTGATAATCCGCAGCATCCATCAGCTTATCAAGGTCGACCGGACCATCGGGCCTGATCCTGATCATCCAGCCATCTTCGTAAGGAGAGGTGTTAACCGTCTCCGGGGCATCAGGCAGATCGGTGTTGACTTCGACAATCTCACCATCTAGTGGCGCGTAGATATCAGAAACCGCCTTGGTCGACTCAACCACGCCGAACGCCTTGCCGGCCTCAACCCGCGCACCCACTTCAGGCAGTTCGACAAAAACGACGTCACCCAGTTGGTCTTGGGCGAAATCGGTGATACCAATGGTGACCAGATCCGCATCAAGCAGGACCCATTCATGATCTTCGGTGTATTTCAGTTCTTCCGGGAAATCCATGATCTCCTCCATTTAGGAATAAAAGGGGTATCAGACAAAAGGGAGTTGAACTTTTTCCGCAGCGACTTCTCGCCCACGGATCACAATTGAAAATGAGGCGGCGCTTAAAGCCAGGCCTTTTTCTACCAGGACCAAGGCAATGCCCTGTCGCAGGCTCGGAGACATAGTCCCGCTGGTTACATACCCGACGTCATGTCCCTCCGCGCGGACCACATACCGTTCCCGTGGCACTCCTGGCTGGGTCAGGCGCAGACCAATCAGCTGACGGTTGAGTCCGCCAGATTTAGCCTTAAGCAAGGCGGCACGTCCGCAGAAATCAGGCTTTTCCAGTTTTGTGATCCAGCCAAGTCGCGCTTCCAAGGGCAAAATCTTATCACTCAACTCATGCCCATAGAGGGCATATGCTTTTTCCAGTCGCAAGGTATCTCGGGCACCAAGCCCGATGGGGGTCAATCCTAGCGGCGCACCTTGATCCATCAAAGCCTGCCAAAGGGGCTCGGCATCTTCCGGCGCACAGTAGAGCTCAAAACCGTCCTCGCCAGTATAACCGGTGCGTGAAATGATCATCGACAGACCCGCGACATCAGACTCACAGAAGTGATAGGTCTGGAGTGAAGCGAGGTCGGCCGAGGTCAGGGGGGCAAGAATGGCTGCCGCCTTGGGTCCCTGCAGGGCCAGCTGGGCAAACTCCAGGCTCCGATTCAGCAGTTGGTAATCACCGCTGTGCTGCACGACGACAGAATATCAGGCAACCAGCTCAGGATCAAAGAAGTATATAAAAAAATAGTAACAAGAAAAATGAGGGCCAAATATCACTACTTCTAAATGGCAAAAAAACCTCTAAAAAGTCAATGTTTAACGCGGCTTTTGGCGCTTTCGAGAGTATTGTAGAGCAGCATGGTGATGGTCATCGGCCCCACTCCACCAGGAACCGGAGTAATTGCCGAAGCCCGCTGACAGGCGGCTTCAAATTCGACATCACCAACCAGCTTCTTCTCCCCCACCCGGTTGACACCGACATCGATCACAACCGCACCCTCTTTGATCCAGGCACCTTTGATCATCTCTGGAATACCAACGGCCGCGATAACAACATCCGCGGCGGCCACTTTGGCCGGCAGATCAAGGGTACGCGAATGACAGATAGTGACGGTCGCATGGGCCGCCAGACACATCAAGGCCACCGGTTTGCCGACGATATTCGAACGCCCGACGACAACGACATTTTTCCCCTGCAGGTCGACACCCGTTGCTTCGAGCATCTTCATCACCCCAAAGGGGGTGCAGGGTTGAAACACCGGGTTCCCCGTGGCAAGTCGACCAACATTGTAGGGATGAAAGCCATCGGCATCCTTGGCGGGCGAAATCGCCTCTAAGACCTTGTTTTCATCGATATGTTTGGGCAACGGCAGCTGGACCAGAATACCGTCGATCCGAGCATCCGCGTTCAGCTGAGCGATCAGCTCCAGAAGCCGCTGTTCGCTGGTATCAACAGTAAGCTTGTGCTCAACCGAAAAGATTCCGCACTCGGCACAGGCCTTCTCTTTCATCGAAACATAGACCCGGCTCGCCGGATCTTCGCCAACCAGAACCACTGCCAGCCCCGGCGTCACGCCCTGAACCGCTAATTCAGCCGTTGCTGTCTTGATCCCCTCACGCATTTCTGCTGCAATCGCTTTACCGTCAATAATTTTTACCACTTTGGTGATCTCCTGCAATATTTAGGATCTTATTTTTCTAAAAGAAAAGCCCCGAAGAACTTACGTTATCCGGGGCCCGATCTATTAACTACTGACAAATCAGCTGTTTGCTGCTTTTGGGCAACCCGCACAACCACCAGTATCTTCTCCAGCACAACTTGGCTTAGCGGCATAGCCCTGATCGTACCAACCGCCGCCCTTCAGCGCAAACCCGGCACGTGAAATCATCTTTTGCACCTTACCGCCACACTCACAGCAATTCTCCAGGGGAGAATCGGAAAACTTTTGACGGGCCTCGAAATTAATTCCACAGGCTCCACATTGATATTCATAAATTGGCATCTTCTCAACCTCCAAATTGTTATATTCTTCTTCAGCGGCGCGATGTTAAGTCCGTATGGTGAAAAAGTCAAGAACCTGCTAGTTCAACCTCAAGAACCGCCGCAACGGTCTGAGGATCGAGGCCGTGCAACAGAATTCTTTTCTGCCGCGCCTTATCTCCCGAAACCAATTCTACTTCGGATTTAGACAGTTTGAACAGTTTAGCCAGATATTCACGACAGCACTTATTGGCGGCGCCATCAACCGGCGACGAAGTTAACTTAACCTTGAGACAATCACCGTGCAACCCAACAATTTGATTACGACTAGAGCGGGGTTGGACATGCAAACTGACGACTGTCCCTTGCGGGTGATGTTTAAGGCAGTCAAGCATTAAAGCCGGTCATCCGGGGCTTTCAGGCTGAGCTGATTTTCCAGCTGGCTGAAACTTTCACCACTCTCTTCAATGGCAAAAGTCTCCATATCGAGCAGTTTCTTATGTCCGTCAATCAAGGCCCGCAAGCCACATTCAAAAGAAATTTTCTGTCGCTTGATTTCCTGAATCTCACGAATTAATTGCAACCTGCGCTCATCAGCACTCCGAACTATTTGTTCGCCCTGCAGGCGGGCATCAACCATCACCACTTCAGCTTCCTTGCGCGCGACACTTTTGAGTTCTTCTGTCACCTGTTGAGCCGCCACCAGAGTCTGCTGGACAGCCTGTTCACGATTTTTCATCTGATCAAGAGCTGTCCTGGTGCGTGCCAGGGTCTCTTTTAATTCGTGATTTTGCTTATGCAAACGTTCCAATTCACTAGCAACCATTTCGAGAAATAGATCAACCGCGCTTGAATCGTAGCCAAGCATACGCGTCTTAAATTGATGCTGTTGAATCTCAATCGGA
>JBDNGT010000184.1:0-3481 GCA_041689145.1 Geopsychrobacter sp.
CGTCAGTCTTGGTTTCCTCCATGAACCCGACAAAGAAGGCGATGCTGACGAGCGATCCGAAGAGCGGCATCAGCAAAAGAAGGCCTATCTTCTTCGTGAGCGTGAATCTCACGGACGAGGGCTTGCTTGCTTGCTTGCTTGCTTGCTTGCGCAATGTTTCTTCCATAATGCCCCCAGCCTTTTGAAGTGGTGAATTCAGGGACTCATGCGGTTGCACGCCGGCGGCACGCCGAACGTGGCGCAGAACGCCAGATACACATGACGCTCCAGCGCGCGCCAGCCATCGCACACCTGCCGGTAACGGAACCTGGCGCCAGCGGCGATGATTTGCATCAACGACGGGTTACCGCTGCTGCCACGCAAGTGGTCGCCGAGCCGCTTGCGCAGATCGCCCGCGCTGCCGATGTACACCACGCTGCACACGCCCGCCTGAACCTCCTGCGCCCTGATCTCATACACCCCCGGCCCAGGCGGGGCGCCAGCCAGCACGCTCTGGCGCGTCAGCGGCAGCAAGGATGAAAAACCCGTCGTGGCAGTCAAATAATCCCCTTTATGGCCGCGGTCGCGGTAATCCGGGATACCCAGATCATGCCGGATGTAAGCCACGGAGCGGCGGGAAAGCCTGGCCGCGAATTTTTTGCCGATCTCGGCGGCTATTTCGCCATCCTTCAGCGGCGCATGTATTATCCCTTCCATCATCAGCGCGCGCTCCTTCTTTATTATAGAGTCCACAAAATAACAATGTATCTGGCGCGGCTTCGGGCACAGTGAGCGCAGGTCAACTTCTTTCCCGCCGGGAAGAATGATCAGCAGTTTACGGATCAGCCGGGAGATCCGGCCCCCGTCAACAATCACTTCGATCCCGGCTTCGACGCGCAATGCGGCAGAAACCTGGGCTTGCGAGAAGGGACGCAGCGCGAGCGGGTTTGCGCTGCGCACGTAATCCGCCTGGGCTTCGATCACTTTCCGGATGATCGCGCAGGTTATCCGGTTGCGGGTATTGATCAGGCGCAGGCGCCGCACCAGCCGCGCCAGTTCCATGCTGTTCGCCGAGCGCGACAGAACGCCCGCCAAAGCTTCGTCGTCGAACAGGTATTCACGCCCATAACTCTCGCTGTGGTAGAAAAATGTAACGTCACCATCCACCAACATGGCGCGTCCAAGCGCGCGTTGCGCTTCCGGCAATACCTGCCGCGCCGTCTGCGCGCCCGGCAGCCGTCTGACGGTCAGGGCGCTTTTCAAAGCGTCAAACTGTGGGGATTGCTCCCATTTCTTTACCAACTGGTCGAACGTTCGCAAAGGTATTTCGAGGAAGCGGGCGAGAACTATTTTGCCGAGGAGATCGGCCGTTAATCTTTTTTTATCGGGCATCTTGTAGGAATTTCGCTCCTGCTCCATCGGTAGTTTGTCATGCGTGTTGAGGGGTTATAGTTTAGTAAAAATATTCAGGGTCAGACCACGGTTACCATTGAGATTAACTATTTAATCAGAGTTTCAACGGCAGCTTATCACTCAGGAGCGAGCATTCAGTGTACTAACAATGACTGACAGCAAAGGCCGAGTTCCGGGCCTAGCACCTATCGAGACGGAGTTGAGTTGATAGTTGATAGGTAATTGCTTATCTGGATTTTGCGCTGACAGCCCCCATGCCCAACCCTCCTCGCTGAATTTCATTCGAAATGCGATCAGTATCCCTGTCTAACTCAGCCTCAACTCCCTGTCAATTCAAAACCCCGGCCTTGAAGTCGGTAAAACCCTAAATCTCCGGGATTTTTGACGCACTCGCCCACACCGCTACAACAAACGTCACTTGTAGTTCAGTTGATTGTGATGCTCCACACACAGGACACTCGAGCGGATCAATTTCCCAGATCTTTTTGATGCACTCACGCCAGCTGCGAGACGGGATCTTTTTAGGTTGGTGTCGGCTACATCCAGAATTTCGACGGCCACATTCGCAGCAGTTTGATCAACTGATGGTTTTCGTACCTCACGTTTGGCCCTCTCTCCCCGCGCCCGGTTGGAATACCAGCCGTAATAACGGACCAGTTGAAAGGATTTGTCTGGAATATGCTGAGTGATGGCGGCAATAAATTCCCCTGCCTTGAACAGTTTGAAATTCTTCTTGTTCTTTCCATGCGTCATCTTTGATTTGTAGATAACGGTGCCGTTCTGCTGTTGGTAGTGGATCTTCTCGACTGAAAAGGGATTGCGGATGACGTACTGCGCCAAGGCTTCTTGCCCATCGCCATCGTCACGGGCCGACTGATTACCCTTGTGGACGCTGAAACCGGAGGTGTATCGCCAACGCATGATTTTGCAGATAAAATCCTCGTCAATCTTGCTTTCTTTGAGCAGCACCTTGAGCACGGCAGCGCGAAACAGTTCCTGTAGCGGGACCAGATCAACCTTGAGCATAACATAAAAATTAGGCTCAGCAGAAAAACTAGACAGGCAAAAGGTGACGCTTGGGCGCAGTTGAGTAGCTAGCCAAGATGGGTGTGCGGTAACAGGTAGGAGATTTTACCGAGCTTGCCCACCCTACCGAGGGGGGACTTCATGGCCAACAACAGTTTCCGGAAGCGGGTCGAATCCCTGCTGGCCTTGGCTGATGTCCAAGTCGACGGCGATCAGCCCTGGTATATTCAGGTACACAAACCAGGCTTTTTCCGTAGAGTACTGGCCCAGGGAACTATCGGTGCCGGCAAGGGATGTTTGTAGGCTTTTTTCCAGCGGCTCGATGCTTTTGCACCCTATGATGAAAATGTCCAGTTGGTCGGGTTTACCCAGGACAGTGGTGATCTGGAAAAAACAATGAAATGGCTATAAAACATCTGCAAGTTTCAGACGACAGTGCTGATCTCAACCTGTCCGATCCATAACTTTTTCCAGCGCTCGATCCGCTCATTGACAGAAAAGGCATCCAGATGCAAAGCTGGCGGGATGGCGGCGTGGTCGATATGCAGACCGTCGATGCTGTTAGCGTTGAGCACGGCATAGGTTTGACCGTCCAGTTTGGCGGAAATGAAGGGGTAGCCCCCGCAGCTGGTGCAGATGTTTGCCTCGGCGGTTTCGGTGCCGAAGCAGTAGGCTTTGGCCTGTGCCTGGTTCTTGATTTGCACCTGCAGTCGTCCCTTGGGGTGCGAGGTGTAACAGGCTCCCTGCTTGGTACAGTATGAGCAATCACAGGTGCGCAGCGGCAGTTCGGTCTTCGGCAAAGGGGAGAAAAACGTGTATGCGATGTTGCCACAATGGCAACCGCCGGTGATTTCGTGGCTAACTTTCATCGCTCATGTCCCCTTAATGGGTAATTATTTCACCCTCAATTATGGCTTAAATATTAAGTTTTTGCGAATCATCCCTTCCTGAGCCACAGAGGCCACCAGTTTTCCACCGCGCGTAAAGAGATTTCCCCGACTGAAACCGCGGCCATGAGCCATGCTCGGGCTGTCCATTGAATAGAGCAGCCAGTCGTCAAGTC
>JBDNGT010000185.1:0-5237 GCA_041689145.1 Geopsychrobacter sp.
AGCAAAATATCCGCTGGCTAAGCAAAAAGCGCCAAATGCAAGGCGCGAAATTTTCGAGCAATGAGGCGTACTTACGTACGTCGAAGCAGCGAGAGAAATTGCAGCAACGCAGCAGTTGGTGAGTTTTTGCGACGCCATCATTAGTCGCTGAAACGATTACCGGTTCAAGCCAAGGCGCTCCCGATTCAATGGATAATTCCGGTCTTTTTCTTCAGGATGTTTTTCTCGCCAGACAGCGAGGCCAAGGCTTTGCCCAAAAAACCCCACTGCTCCACTCCATCCCCTTGAGTGCTGCCACGGGGCGGCAGGTGCATCTCAAGCTGGAGAATCAGCAACAAACCGGATCGTTCAAAATTCGCGGTGCGGCTAACAAGTTACTCTCACTCTCTGCAGAAGAACGCTGCCGTGGGGTGATCGCCTTTTTCACCGGCAATCATGGCCGTGCGGTTGCCTATGTCGCCGCATAACTCGCCAGCCAGAATCTGTATGGCGGTTAAGGGGCTGGATGCGGGGCTGAATGTCGAGATCGATTGCATCGCCGGGGCTTGATCGCGTGCTCTGCTGTTTGCTTTGGCTGCTCCCTCCGGTTCGGAGGTAAGGGATCATTTCTTTGTTAGAGAAATTGTGCGAGGACTCAAGGTGAATTCCCAGGCCATCTCATGCGCCAAGCAACGGTGGACCGGTTTTTTTTTCGCCATGGTTTCCGCCCTGTCTTTTGCCCTGTTGAATGTGGCCATCCGTTACAGCGAGCCCTACCTCGATGTGTGGCAGATCATGTTCGCTCGCTCGGTCTTTGGTCTCCTGGTGATGATCATGCTGGCGCGGTTGGGCCGGGTCAGCCTGCGTGGGGTGGAGCGCAAGACCCTGCTTCTGGTCGGGTTCACCAGTGTCATCAATGTCATCTGCCTGACTGCTGCGATCTTTCGTCTGCCACTGTTCGAGGCCTTGGTCCTGCTTTACCTCTATCCTCTGTTCGCGGCCTTGATGTCCCCCTTGATCAACGGCGACCGGTTCGGTCGTAGCGATTGGGGAGTGATGGTCCTTGGACTAATGGGGGCCGTGCTGGTGCTCTGGCCCGGAGAACTTGCCAGCCAGCTTTCAGTTGCCCACTTGTTGGGCCTCGGAGCCGCCTTCAGTTATGGGCTGACCACGACCCTGCTGCGCAGGGTCGCCAGATTGAACAATCCCCTGATCCCCTTCTTTTATATTTGCGTCGTGGGAACTCTCGTCTGCGGCCTGCCGGCCTTGGGACAGGGGTCGCTGGTTGCCCTTCCGCTTGCGGCCTGGGTGGGGATCTTTGCTCTCTGTTTGTTCGGTTTATTGGCCTATCTCGCCAGTATTAAAGCCCTGCAGTACCTATCCTCTCCCCGGGTGGGGGTGATATCTATGGCGGAAGTTCTCTTCAGCAGTCTTTTCGGGCTAGTTCTTTTTGGTGAACGCCTCGGCACCCTGGCCATTTTCGGTGGGGTCTTGATTCTGCTGAGCGGTCTGTTATTGAGTCTTAAACCTGTCCCTTTGCCCCTCGCCCCTCGGTAAGGTCACCATTTTTAAAACCGCGTCTGCCCATTGCTGGTCTGCCCTGGGTTTGAATTCCTTGTTTCGCGGATAGAGCAGCGTTATAGTTGAAACTGGTCATGTTTCTCTTCTGTCCGACAGGCTCTTTTCCGCTGTTTCTGCGGCTTAAGTTTGATAGTATCTATCCACCTCACTTAAAATTGGTGAAAATCATGTGTCCTCGCGAAAAAGCTGTCACCGATATGGCCGGTCTCGAACAGATTGTACGGCAGGCGCGGATCTGACGATGGCAGAAAATCCCCCTTCGCTCTTCCTCCACCTGAAAAACGCTCTGGGCGCGCTGTTGTCCGATACTCTGCGCACCTGCTGGGAGCTGTTTAAGATTATCATCCCCATCAGCATCGTCACTCACCTTCTACAACAATGGGGGCTGGTCGACCACCTCGGCGTGTTGCTCAGTCCGCTCATGCATCTGGTCGGACTCCCCGGGGAGATCGGTCTGGTCTGGGCGACAGCCATGGTGACCAACCTCTATGGCGGGTTGGTGGTCTTTGCTTCCCTCGCGCCGGGGCTCGATTTAAGTGTGGCCCAGGTGACGGTTTTAACCACCATGATGCTGATCGCGCATGGCCTGCCGGTTGAACTGCGGATTGCCCAGAAGGCCGGCACCCGTTTTCGCACCCAGGTGTTGCTGCGGGTCGGCGGGGCATTGCTGTTGGGCGCCTTACTCAACCAGACCTACCGGCTCAGCTCCAGCTTGCAAGAACCGAGTCGCTCGTTATGGAACCCCCCGGCGGTCGACCCAACCTGGCTCGGTTGGGCACTGTCTGAACTGCGCAACCTGGGGTCCATTGTGCTGGTAATCTTCTGTTTGATGGCGCTTTTGCGCCTGCTGAAACGGCTTGGCCTGATCGATCTGCTGACCCGGCTGCTCGAACCGGTGCTGGGTCTGCTCGGCATCGGCCGCCAGGCTGCGCCGCTGACCATTATCGGCATGACTCTGGGCTTAAGTTACGGCGGCGGTCTGATCATCCAGGAAGCGCAGTCGGGTCGCTTGAGCAAACAGGATATCTTCAGTTCCATTGCCCTGATGGGGCTCTGCCACAGTCTGATCGAGGATAGTTTGTTGATGATGGTTCTCGGCGGGCATGTTTCGGGGGTTTTCTGGGCGCGCCTGATTTTTTCGTTGCTAACGGTCTTTCTGCTGGGTCGCCTGGTCCGGGTCCTGCCGCAGCCCCTGTTCGAGCGCTATTTTGTGCGTTCTTTGGCTCCAACGGCCGTTCAGGCTGAGGAGCTGAGCGGTTGCTGATTTCGCTCATCGTCGCCATGGCCAAAAACCGCTGTATCGGACGTGACGGCCAGCTCCCCTGGCATCTCCCAGGTGACCTGCAACGCTTCAAGCAACTGACCATGGGGCATAGCCTGCTGATGGGGCGCAAGACCTATGAGTCGATTGGCCGTCCCCTGCCGGGGCGCACCAGTTATGTGCTCAGTCGCACGCCAGGCTTTGTCGCTCTGGGCTGTCAGATTGTTGACGAACTTGAAACCGCCCTCAGTCATGCGGTTGCCGCTGGTGAGACTGAACTCTTTGTCTGCGGTGGCGAAGATCTTTACCGGCAGGCTCTGCCGTTATGTGACCGTATATCTCTGACAGAACTTGAGCGCGAGGTTGAAGGTGATTGTTTTTTTCCTGAAATCCCCGAAAAACAGTTTCGAAGGGTTCGATGTCTGCGCGTAGCCGATTCCGAACCCTGTCTGTTTTCGGTGTACGAACGCATATTCAGGCAACCATTCCCGAGGAGTATAAAATCGCGGAAATTGTCCAAAGGCTAAGTTGACCTCAGTATCGGACTGGCCTTTTCAGAGAACACATCGTTAATCCCTGTCAACAATCTAAGCCAAGCCCCAAAAAACCAGCGTGGGTTCCCGGAATATACATTCTCCTCAATCTCCTGCGGTAGTGGCAGAAACCTCACCAGCGTGATGTAGTTGATAACAATTTCTGGTTGATGAAGTCGGCGTAGTTCGCCGGGTGCCCCGGATGTGCAGCAACATGTAGGCGATATCGGTGCAGGCGTTGGGATAGTGCACGAGAATTTTGCTGAAAGCTTTTCTGCTGATACCTAAATGGTGTTTTGTGAGAAAGTTAACTCCCCAACAACATTTCTAACTGTCTCCGAATCTCTTGCGGCACGGGAACAGGCTTGTTTATGGATCTGTCTACGAAGACATGAACGACATGCCCATAAGCGGCAATCGTCGGTTCGCCTGCCTTGAAAATCGCAATGCCGTATTGCACAGAAGAATTTCCAATTTTATCGACGCGTAGTCCTGCCTCCACATGATCTGGGTATCCAATCGGAGCAAGATAGGTGCACCCCGAGTTTACGACATAGCCCACAACGGGAGCTGAATGGATATCTAGACCCCCATTTTCGATGAGATATAAATTAATCGCGGTGTCAAAATAGGAGTAATAGGTCACGTTATTCACGTGGCCGTACAGATCGTTGTCCATCCAGCGCGTGGTGATCGGATAAAACACCTTGTAATCGCTGCGTTTAGGTTGCGTTCCCATCGAACCTCTTCCTTTCTCGGGCGCCGGTCGAAGCTATGGACTCTTTAAGCGTCTCACGGTGATTGATTCCCCACCAATGCCCCAGTTGTCGGTATCGACCTCTTCGATGACTACCACCGTCGTGGCTGGGTTCTTCCCCAGAACATCTGTCAGCATCTGGGTTGAACGTTTAATTAACTCGGCTTTCTGCTCAGCGGTGGCACCTTCACGTGTAATCTTGATATTGACAAATGGCATGGTCGACTCCTTGCGCTGACATAAGATACTTGCCTTAGCTTTTTACTTTGAGACAGAGAGAAATTCTTCCAGTTCAGGGCTGAAAATCTCCCAGACCTTAGTCTCGAGTTCGGCGAAGAATTCACGGGTTGCGATCAGCGGCAGTTTAATATGGGGATTGGGGCTGGTGTAAACCTCATCCGGCAGGGCGAATTCAGCACGAGTATAACCCTGACGCAATTCCAACGCGAGACCACGCAAAAAGGCGCGGCGTACCGAGGCCGACAAGGCTTCGCAGCTCAGGTCAAGATTTAGTTCACTCTTCAGGCAACTGGTAACCATTTCGGTGCTGATTCCCTTGGCGATATCAAAAAACTTGCACAGACCGATCATGTCGAAACCGACAATATGCAGCTTTTCTTCCGTGATCGCCTTGACCCAGGACGCTATATCCGCCTTCCCTTCGCGAATCAGCAACCCGTAGGTCGCCATCGACATGTGTCCGCCAGCGATGGCCCAGGCGTAACCCGGATTGGTCTCAGGTTGATAGGCGGGGAGTTCCAATCCCTTGACATGGTAGGCATAGCCGGTTTCACCGAGCTGAGATGACAGCCGCATCGAGCCCTGGCCAATCTGAGGCAGTTTCCCCTCGCCGGCCTGGATGATCAGTTCACGGATCTTTTCGTACTCACCAAAGGTTGCGCAATTGAGGATCGGGGTCTGAGGGTGGCGCTGGTTGTAAGACAGGACATAGGAGATGGTTACGCCGAGCGAGATGGAGTCCATCCCGTAGTTGTCGCCGAGCTGGATCAGACGAGCAGCCTGTCCTGCATCATGAACGCCAAGGTTGGTGCCCAACAGGTCGAGAGGCTCATAATCAAATTTAGCGAGAAATTCCCCCTTGCTACCGTCGGTATTTTTCTCCGAG
>JBDNGT010000186.1:0-7919 GCA_041689145.1 Geopsychrobacter sp.
AAGAATAAGTACCCGCAATATGTTGCGGTTCTACCAAATGCTGAGGCAAAACCCGGATCGTTTCGTCCCGCCTCCTTCCTTCCGCAGATTACTCAACTCTCTGTTATTAAGCGATTAATTCCTTCATTTGTCCGTAAGTCAACCTTGGCAGACTCATTGCGATAGTACCAATTGTCGTTTTCGGCATCTCACACGCAAGCGAAGTCTTGTTGTTTTTGTCAAGGGGACATAACGAAACCGGAAATCGAGCATGACTACCGGCAATCATCTCTGCCAAAAAGGGGCAGTTTGTACAGAAAGTCTTGGTTAGAAAAAAAACGTAATTCCACAGAGTTTTGAAGGAGGTTATATGAAAGGATTCAAGATGAAGACTTATCTCGTATTGACGTTGCTTTTGGGAGTTTTTCTCCTATCAGGGTGTGGAGGTGGTAGCGGTAGCGTTGACCAAAGCGCAGGCGCTGCCGATACCAACGACGCAGGGGCGACGCTCACTGCAATTGCCGTAACGCCTGCCGCGCAGAGCATTCCCATCGGCGTGACCAAACAGTTCACCGCAACCGGGACCTATTCGGACGGCACCGCGTCTGACATCACCGCATTGGTCACCTGGGATTCTGCGACACCGGATCAAGCCACGGTGAATACCAACACCGGCCTTGCCACTGGCCTTGCCGCCGGTTCGTCGGTCATTACCGCAACCTCAGGCACCCATTCAGGATTAACCACGCTGACTATTACGTCTGCGACTTTGGATTCAATCGTCGTCACGCCAGCGAATGACAGCATTCCCGTTGACTTGACCCGACAGTTTGCCGCGACTGCGACCTACTCGGACGGCTTTGTTGAAGATATTACCGCAGCGGTCACCTGGAAATCAGCGGATACCCTGATTGCTACGCTGAATACCAGCGGTCTGGCCACCGGGATTTCCGCCGGGTCATCGGTCATTACCGCAACCGCAGGGACTCAATCAGCAGAAACTACGCTGACCGTCACGGCGGCGACCTTGAGTTCCATTGCCATCACCCCCATCGATCCCACCGTAGCTAACGGTCTGAACCAAAAATTCACGGCCACCGGGACCTACTCGGACAACTCGCGGCTGAATATCACCGCAGCGGTCACCTGGGCTTCAGCGGACACTCTGATTGCTACGCTGAATAACAACGGTCTGGCCACCGGGATTGCCGCCGGTTCATCGCTCATCACCGCAACCTTGGGCAGCACATCAGCAGATTCCCTACTGACCGTTAATGCCGCCCTCATCAATAACCCCTTGGCACCCACCCTGGGGGAAGTCGATAGCTTCGTCATCCTCGCTTCCCAGAAAATCACCACCACCAGCGGTTCAGCCATTGTCGGTGGGGATCTGGGTATTCTTGATCAGGCGCGTTCCTATTACGAGGGATTCACCGACGGGGCTACCGCGGGCCAATTTACTGAACTGACCGAGGGTTTGTCCTATGCAGGGGATGATGCCACCCCGCCTTATGTTATCCCGGTCCCTTATGCCTCGACGGTGGCATTCATCAATCAATCGAGAACTGACCTGGGGATCGCGTATAACTTCCTGGCGGCTGACCCCAACCCGAGCGTCGCAACCCAGGTCTGCCCGATTGAACTTGGTGGTCTGACCCTGACCCGTGGTGTTTATAAAACGGCCCTTGACGTCACCATCCAGACCGGTGTCCTCACACTCGATGGCGAGGGCGACCCAGATTCCGTCTTTATTTTCACCATCGACGGTAACCTGCTCACCGCCGCCACCGCCGCCACCGTCGACTTCCCAGCGGGCGACATTGTGCTTATCAACAACGCGCAGGCCAAGAACATTTTTTGGAGAACAGCCGGAACGACAATCCTCGGCACGAATACGAGCTTCTCCGGCAATGTCTTCTCCTGGACACAGGTCAATGTGCTGACCGGCACCAGCGTCGATGGTCGACTGTTTGCCGTCACGGAACAGGTCACCCTGGATGCTAATGAAGTTACCAAAGCTCAGTAACCCGTAAAAGAAGTAAATATTTCAACCAAGAGCAGGGAGGCAGACTTATCAGTTTGTCTCCCTGTTCAACTGAGCAACCCCAATATTTTCAGCGCTACACGGAGGTTCACATGAAAAAGAAATTTTCTATCACTTCACAATCAGCAAAAAAGTCTTACCGGTCTTATTGACCGCGGCCTTTCTCCTTCCCTGCGCTGCGCAGGCCGAGATCAAGGCCGGCAGCTTCGAGTTGAATCCCTACGTTGGCTACAACTTTTTTGACAGTCAGCATAATTTGAAAAATAAACCGGTCATTGGTGGGCGGGTCGGCTACAACTTCACCAATCATTTCGGGATTGAAGGCGCAGTGGATTTCAGTGCGACCGGTGTCGATGACAAAAGTGCAACCTGGAGCGACGAAGGGGAATTCACCAGTCCCATTGATGATGTGGACATTA
Source organism: Geopsychrobacter sp. (assembly GCA_041689145.1). Lineage (GTDB taxonomy): Bacteria > Desulfobacterota > Desulfuromonadia > Desulfuromonadales > Geopsychrobacteraceae > Geopsychrobacter. Next base: position 2,443 of record JBDNGT010000186.1, read on the forward strand.
CCTCGTATAGCCTCGATCTGCTTTATCACTTTATGCCCGAGGGTAAATTCAACCCCTTTATTGCCGCCGGTTACGGGGCCAGTCATTATAGCCCTGACATCAGTAGCGATGACATAGCGGTGTTTAATTATGGAGTCGGCGCCAAATACTGGGTGGCGGAGAATATTGCCATCAGAGCCGACATTCGCGACAACCTGATTATTGATGAACAGCTCCACAATCTCTCCGCGACCGCCGGCGTCGTCTTTGCCTTTGGCGGCAAATCAGCCGCCCCGACTGCGGTTGCCAAACCGCTGGACAGCGACAAGGACCGCGTCGTCGATTCCCGCGATAAGTGTCCCGAAACTCCAGGCGGCGTTGTCGTAGATAAGGATGGCTGCCCGAAGGTGAAGAAGGTCTATATCCGGGCCTCGGATCCTGAGGAGAAGGTCATAGCCGCCGCCGCAGAGCCGGACGAAATCGTGGTTCTGGCTTTTGAGGACGTCCATTTCGGCTTTAATCAATCGGCCCTGACCCCCGCAGCGAAAAAGATTCTGAAAAGAAATATTCGGATTTTGAAAAAAAAACCCAAAAGCACAAGTCCGGATTGCCGGGTTTACCTCTGCGGCCGGGACAAAAGAGTATAACCAGGACTTGAGTGAAAGAAGAGCGAAGTCGGTCGAGGATTTTCTGGTGAGTGAAGGCTACATCAAAACCAAACGGCTTTCGACCATCGGTCATGGTGAGAACCAAAAGGCAGAATACGAAGCGACTCCAAAAGATATTGATTCGGACGCAGCCGAAGCCAACATGCGCGTCCTCTTTGAAATCGAATTGGAATAGGTTTAACGCAGCAAAATAAGAAGAAGCCCGCAACCGGTTAGGGTTGCGGGCTTTTTTGCATCATTTGTAAACACTTACTAGCCAGCCGAGCCGGACTCTTCTTTCCCTGAACCTGACTGGTCACTTCCTACGAGAAGGCAAAAAAAAGGATACAAACATGAATAATCGAACTGAGTACGTCGAAAAACTCTTGGCAGAGATGGCCAAATGGGATGTTCAGATCGAGCGACTTAAAGAGGAGGTCGCAAACGCTTCCCCTAAATGAAAGTTTGAATATTCAGCAGCCATTGCAGCCTTGCAGCTCAAGCGGAATTCTTTGCAGACTATTTTTACAAATGCAGAGAGATTTTAAAGGTAGCTCAGGAACGACAATGGCGTCGTCTGACGCCCGGGAAACTTTGGACACCTGCGCAAGGGCTCATCCCGCTCGTATTAAATTGTCAATTTCGCAGACCGGGCATCAAAGATATTCTTCAACCATTTTTTTGATCTCGGCCGGCCTGAACGGTTCAGAGAGAACCCCTTCCGTAATATCCCGCAATTTACTTGCATCTTCATCAGCGTATTCCGGATCTGATATTATCAAAATCGGGATTTCCGCCGTTGCAACCGATTCCTTTAACGTGGCTATCCCAGCGTGGCAAATCCGCGGGTCAAGCAGTGTGCAGTCAATAATAATGAGAGCTGGCCGTGTCTTCACCGCCAGATCAAAACACTGCCCAATTTCTTTGGAGCGAACAAACAGCCTGTCCTGTTGGGACATCAACATCTCAAATAATTTACAGATTTCAGGCCGCTGCCCGCTTATGAGAACCTTTTTAAGGCCGGAGTGATGTTCAAACATGCTTGTACCAGACATTCATACTCTCCAGGCCACCGGCGATCTGGGTGTTTTTGATCAGCGTACCGCTGAACTGGTAGCCGTTTTTGGCAAAGCAGACGTTCATACTGAAAGATGTGGCGCGGGCAATAGTGAAACAGGTCTTGATCCCGCTGGTCCGCATTTCGGTTTCCAACTGATGCAGCAGCAGGTTGGCAAAGCCGTGCCCCCGCCAATCGGGATCGGTGGCGAAATCGGTCAGTTCGGCATTGCTCCCTGCATAGTCGATCTCGGCCGAGGCCAAGGCCAGCAGCACGCCTTTTTTCCAGACCCCGGCATAGAGCAAATTCTTCGCCATGGTATTGGCCAGATAGTTTTTATCGTCAATCGGGAAGGGGTAGCTGGCAAAGACCCGCTGGTAAAGCCGGGCCATCTGCGCGCAATCCTCCGGCTGGGCCAGACGGTACTCATAATCGTCCTGCTGCGGAGGGGCTTCAATGCTCACATCCTTGTTGCGGGCGACCTCAAGCACTTCATGAACCTTGTCGGCCGAATGATCGATCCGCCGATCGGCGTGATAGTACCGTGCCATGAAGAGCCCCTCTTCCTCCCCGGCGTAGAATTTGGGGATCGCGGCCTCAACCCGATAACCATTCTGTACGAATTTGTCTCGGGCATAGGCGGGAATCTTGGCGAAAATCTTGGAATATTTCTTCACCACGGCCAGGCCGTTCAGGTAGCTGAGAATCTGCGGGAAATCGCGGCGGTGCAGCTTCATCAAATAGGCCCGGTTATTGGCCGCACCATGTTGAATCAGCGAGTCGCCGAACTCTTCGACTTGATCAATTATCATCGTAGCGCTCCTTCAGATTAAATTCGATACCGGGCAGGAACCTTGAAGGTCTCAAGCCGCGTGATGGAGTGTCTGAACTGCCAGTGGCAGTCGGTCCATTTGGAGGCAGTAACTTCCTTAGCACTAATTTTTTCGGCGAGATTCTGTTGGACGTTTGAATAAATACTCATAAGTTCAGGTTCTCAACTTTCTGGATACCGCAACAATGCTTTTCGCTCCGAGTGTTCATCCCCTCAGGATTGAGCAGCTTGTCTGGTGTACCCGGTTGGTTGAAATGAGATAGTTACTTGAACGAGCGAGGTGGTTAATCAAGGGACTTGTGGCCGAAACGGCTGGCTGGGGATTTAAGTCAAGCGCACTTTGGGGTTTCACGAAAAATCAATGAACAAACAATTCGTACACGAATAATAAGAACACAAACGGTTTATGCTGTCAAGAATGGTAGGCTTCATGGCGGATAAGCCGGAGTTGAGGCAGAAGGGGGGCGATCCGCTCAGTGAAAAATAAAGACCCCTTTTCTCTTGAAGCGAAAGAGAGTCGAAATAGCAGAAAGTCAAACCTGAACCAAAGTCCCGACAGCTTCGCTCTTGCCCCTCCTCACTCGGCCGGTGGCTCCTTGTAGATACGATGCTTGATCCGCTGAGTCAGCCCCCAGACCGTAGCGAGGACCAGCGGGACCAGAGCAGCTAAAACCACAGTCTTGGGCAGGTGCCAGGTTTCAAGGGGTAGACCGCTGAGCAGGTAGCTGAGCAAGCCGACCATATAGTAACTGATGGCCGCCACCGACAGCCCCTCAACCGTCTCCTGCAAGCGAAACTGCAAACGGCTTCGACGGTTCATCGCAGTGAGCAAGCTCTTGTTCTGCTCCTGCAGCGTAAGGTTGACCCGGGTGCGCAGCATATCGCCCGCCCTTTCGATCCGCAGCGAAAGATCCTCCATCCAGTTCTGCACCGATTCGCAGGTCCTGAGTCCCGGAGTCAGGCGACGCGTCAAGAATTCTGCGGCGGTCATGTGCCCTTCTACCTTGGCCTCACGAATGTTTTTCAGCCGGGTCAGTACCAGGTCGTGATAAGCGCGGGTCGCTGAAAACCGATAGTTGGTTTCGGTACGATAAATTTCAAGGCGGGTCGAGAGGATAGACAGTTGCTGCATTAGGCTCCGTTCCTCTTCGCCGGTCGTAATGCTCGGCACCCGGGACAGCAGATCGGCGAGTTCACAATCCATCTGATGGAGTTCGGGGGCAAGTCGCTTGGCGGTTGGGATCGACAACTGAGCAAACAGCCGGTAGGTCTCCATTTCAATCACCCGCTGAACCAAACGCCCCATCTGATAATCTGAGATTCCGCGATTCTGAATCAAAAAGCGGCCGTAACCGTCGCTATGCATCTTAAAAGCAGTACTGAGATAGGCTTTGCCCGCATTAGGTCCGCTGGTTATCAGACTCTGCCCCTCGAAATAGCGCGTCAGTGCGTCCTCGTCAAGGGGGAGCTGACCAGCATCGACGGCTAGATGAAAGGCCGCGACCGCTTCACCCGGGAGGGAAGCGAGCCAGTCGCCGGGGAGGAGTTTGATCACCGGGTAGCGAAAGGGATCATCCCCCGGCTCCGCCCCACGCATCACAGTTAGGGCATAAAATTCCATATGCCTGTCCCAACGGATAGTGAATTGTGCGAAATCCTGTTGGTAAGAGACTGTTTCCGGAGCAGGCTGGTTGACACTGTAGCGGCGGCACAGGTCCCCCAGCAAATCCAAGGCTATCCCCTGCTCGGCCGGAGTGGCCTTGAAGGCCAGATGAGAAATCAGTTGCGGAGAGGAAACAAACTGGAAAGGGCGAGCGTGAAGTTCGTCATAAAGAGCATCGCGCAGCGGGTGGCTAGCGAAAGGGAGAGACGTTTCGGTCATCATCATGGAAAGAATCCTCTCAAGAAAAAACGAGGATACATTGATTAGCCGGAGTGCGCAAATCATTAGAGGATGAAATTCAGAACACAAACGCCTTGATCGAGACCCACGGAAAACTTGACGGGCGCTCCCGGCAGGCGATCTGTCTGGATAAGTGTGCGCAGGCAGGGAAGAAGTGCAGCAGCGGAAAATAGATTAGCCCTCTTTTTCCTCTGAAATTTTCGCGGCATGGTAGGATTTACACCCCGGATCCAATCAGCAGAATTTTCACCCTAAGGAGCCAGCATGTCCTACGACACTATAGAAGACGCTTTCAACTACATCAGCGAAGGCCAACCAGGCGACCGCAGGGCGATGGTCCACCGGGTCACCGGGAAGGTCTTTCTGGCCTCGGTTGAAGTCGGGTTCGACCAGGCTCCACCCGAGGCCGATAACGACCCCGACTATCTCCTCATCCCCAGCAGGCAGGATATTGATCCGGGGAAGGGGTTGATACTCGAGTTCTTCAATCACCACACTCAATCGGAGGTGCCGCAGGTCAAGGCGATCTTTACCCGCTCCGGGGCCTTTCGCAATGTGAAGGATTTGATGCGCCGCCTGCACCTGCTCGACCGCTGGCAGCTCTACGCAGCACAGCGAATCGAAGAACTGCTCCGCAAATGGTGTCAGGATAAAGGCCTCGCCCTCTAAGGGCATTGAACCACAAACAAGAGATGAGTCGAAGCGATGAATGGACAGAACAGATCGGAGATCACCCCCGGGCTGGCCGTAGTGATCATTCTCAAGCAGGACCAGCGCTCAGGTAAGCTGACCAAAGGAATCGTCAAAGACCTCTTGACCAAGTCGCCGTTTCATTCCCGGGGAATTAAAGTCAGGTTAGAGGACGGTCAGGTCGGGAGAGTACAGGGGCTTGCGGGTTGATTGGGGAATAGGGGAAGCGTCCGTTCGCAGTAACAGTTGAATATCTCACGGGTTAAAGTCCCGTCCGGGGAGTTGTCCGTACGTCCCGGTAGCTCAAGGGAGCGGCGTCTTGGTAACAAGGGGTCGTGAGTTCCCAATTGGCAAAGCAGCAGGCCGTAA
>JBDNGT010000187.1:0-3460 GCA_041689145.1 Geopsychrobacter sp.
CTTTGAGTCTTTAGCCTTGTTATCGGCTACAAAACCGGGGTGTTTTGACCCCTAAAACCCGTGTAGCGTGAGACGAGTGATTTTATACACGTTGAGGCCGAGATAAGTCAAGGCGATTTTTGTCAGAAAACGGCTCCAAGTCTAAGATTTTTATAGGATGGTGAAATTTCGCAGGAGCACCCTTTTTGTGAAGAAACCTGATGTCTGTGTCACTCAAGGGAGTGCCAAGACCCTTTACGACCCATCTGCTGGGGCCAAAAGCCATCCGACCATTTACGATCCCCGCAGCTATGTTTGCGTGGGAGAAAGTCACGTCCTTGGTAAATCGTTGAAGACCTATTTCAACTTGTCGCAGGACACCTCCGGTTGATAGTGACTTCCTGAGCTTGCTTGTATCGTCTCTGGCCCCCTGAAGACATTCTCTAAGATAGGAACCAGACTTTACGAGCCAGCGACCATTTTCGAGTGAGGCATCAGCAAATCTGAGTTTTCCATGGTGGAAAATGGTCATCTCAAATGAAGGTTTGTTGTCTTGCTCCTGGAGGGTCTCGATGGCTTCAGGCGAATAATGTAGAGCTGGAATCTTCTCAAGTGCCTTGGCAATTCCCTCTTCGGCAACTTCGAGGAACTTTTGGTTCAGTCCTTTTTGAGATACCGAAACCATCCTGTAGTGGTTAAGAATTATCGTTCCAGGGCAGCGCCGTAGCGCAAAATAGAGTCGTCCTTCAATGTATGTTCGATATGCTTTGATCGCCAGTTTGCCATGTGAGAGCAGAAGAACAATTCTGGTTGTTTCATCTCCTTTCAATCTAGTGAGGCTTTGTTTGATACGTATCTTGCGATTAGATGTTTCACCAATGTAGATGTGGGACAAACCAGGTTTTACTTGCTCAGTCAAAATATAGTGGTGAAGGTACAATTCTTCAATATCGCAGTTGAAGAACTCAGTAGGTGATCTTTCCCATGTATGTATCAGAACAAATTCCAATCCATGAGCAGGGGCGGTGACCATCTCATCAAAAAAAACGTAATGGTGTTTTTTGATGACTACCAAGTATTCAATTATGTTTCCAGCTTTCTCGCCAGGGGAAATGTCAGCGCAAATGAGCTTTAGAACTGCATCAATCTCTGAACAAGTCGACAAATACAAGCGAACAATTTTTACGCTATAAACTCAAAAATTGTCCTCCGTCAGCTCAACATACCGTGAAAGTGCCACCAGATCTTCTTCGAGACTTGCGAAATATCTCCAGTGCAAATGAAGTGCGGTCATCACTCCCCCAACCGAATCAAATCAAACACCACTTTCGCAAATCCCTTCGCCACTTCAGGGTTCGACAATACCTGCATCATCTGATTCTTATGTGCTTCGCTACTGTCCATTACCGCATCATCAATCGCCTTAGGAAAATCACCCAGCATCGCCTGTTCGGGGCTATTATTCTGGATCTGGTGCATGACGCTTTTGTTTTCACGGACCTTGTCGCGGATTGTCTGGGCGTAGTTGGTCAGATCGCCATCACTCAGGCCGTCGGTGATAAATAACTCATTCAGACGTTCCAGAATCTGCGATAGATACTCTTCCTTTTTGTCCTTAGCCTTGGCCGAACCGAGGTCATTGACCGGCGTCAAACCGTAATCGCCTTCAGCCTCCATTACCAGATCCTGGTGCCGCAAAACCGAGAGGCGGTAATGACTGAGTGCAACGTTGCTCAGGTCGATGTCGTCCTCGTCGTCCCGTTTTTCCCGTAGGAGCGGACGTAGGTGACGAGAGTAGAGGGCAAGCTTCTCCAGATCCTTGTTATCGTAGTCAACAATCTGCGACATGAACTCATAGAAGCGGGTGAAGCTGCCGAGGTCTTTCTTGAAAATTTCCAGCCGGTCTTTCTCCTTGCGGCACTCCTTGAAGCTTTTTTCGGCGTTGGCAATCAAGACCGGATCGTTGGTCGTTTGAGTCCGCTCGAATATCTGTTTAGCGGTTTTGTAGGCATCGATGCCAAGTTTGTAGCGTCCCTGCCAACGTTGCACCGCCGGTTTGCAAATGTTGCTGATCGCGGCGCTGCTTTTGTTCTTGGCGAAGAAGGCGACGGCGAACTGTTCGACCTCCTGCCAGGTGAAAATATTCTCGGCGCGCAGCTTATCGAACAGGTCGAAGACGAGATCTGGATCGGAGACATCGGTCAGTTCAGCGGTCTGGAAATAGGGTTGAAAGGCGTCGAGAATCTCCTGCGGCTCGTTGAAGAAGTCGAGCACAAAGGTGCCGCTTTCGGCCTTACCGGGATAAATGCGGTTGAGGCGTGACAGGGTCTGCACGCACTCGACACCGCCGAGCTTCTTGTCGACGTACATGGCGCAGAGCTTCGGCTGGTCGAAGCCGGTCTGGAACTTATTGGCCACCAGCATCAGCTGATAATCGCTCGAATCGAAGGCTTTGCGCATGTCGCGCCCCTTCAGATCCGGGTTCATGCTGCGCTCGGTGAACTTATCGCCCAGCAGCTCGGTCGCGTTCGGGTCCTTGCTGCCAAATTCCACCTCGCCGGAAAAGGCCACCATGGCGTGGATCGAGTCATACTTCATACGACTGACGTACTTGTCGAACTCCTTCTTGTAGCGCACCACCTCTTTGCGCGAGCTGGTCACCACCATAGCCTTCGCCTGCCCACCGAGCAGCCCCATGACGTTGTCCTTGAAGTGTTCGACAATGACCTGCACCTTCTGCGCGATGTTGTAATCGTGCAGGCGCACCCACTGATTGAGTTTGACCTGCGCCTTCTTGCTGTCGACCTCTTCGTCCTTGGCCTGAATCTTCTGCGCCAACTGGTAGGCCACTTTGTAGTTGGTGTAGTTCTTCAGCACATCAAGGATAAAGCCCTCTTCAATCGCCTGACGCATGCTGTACACATGGTAGGCCTCGGGCTTGTTTTGTTTCGATGGTGGCAGCGACGGGTCCGACAGGCGGCCGAACAGCTCCAGGGTCTTCGGCTTGGGAGTCGCGGTGAAGGCGAAGTAGCTGAGATTGGCGTTGTTGCGCCGCGCGGCGACCGTAGCGTCGAGGATATCCTCCGAGGTGAATTCGACATCGTCGGTGGTGTTCTCGGCTAGCAACACCTCTTTCAACTGCCGTGCGGTCGAACCGGATTGTGACGAATGTGCCTCGTCGGCGATCACCGCATAGCAGCGCTCCTTAAGGCTGACGCTGTTCTCGATTTCCTTGAGGACAAAGGGGAAGGTCTGGATGGTGACTATGATGATCGGCTGTGACATCTCCAGCGCCTGCGCCAGCTTCTCCGATTTAGAGCCATCGCCGATATCGCGGTTTATCCGTCCCACCACCCCGTCGGCGTGCTCAAACTGGTAAATCGTCTCCTGTAGCTGATTATCCAGCACCGTGCGGTCGGTGACGACAATCACCGAATGGAACTGCTTCTCTCCCTTCGAAGTGTAGAGGGATGAAAGCTGA
>JBDNGT010000188.1:0-13326 GCA_041689145.1 Geopsychrobacter sp.
CACTGACCACTGACCACTGACCACTAAAATCCAAAGGATTTTAAATGACGCTTCTTAGAAGTTTTGGACAGATAGATGAAGAAGGAAGGATTGCATTGGGGAGAAATTTTATACTCCAGATGGGTTTGGGACCGGATTCAGTGGCGGGTCTGAAAGTGGTTCGTATAACCGGGAGCGGTCGCAATCCGTACCTTGTTGTCCACAAACCGGACCGGGAACCCAGGTTTACTGCGCTCCAGACGGTTTTCCATCAATGTCCCTGCCGTATAGACGAGGAAGGACGAATCGTTCTGGAAGATAAAGTGATGTCTGAATCCGGTTTTGAACCCGGCATTTCACTGGAGTTCAAACTGGCGGGTTTCTCAAACGCGCCATGGCTGGCAATCAGAAACAAAGGACCGACAAGATTGACGGCCCTGCAGGAGAAAATGGGGCTGAAAAACCGGAAAAGATGGAAAACGATGACATTAGATTATTGATGGAGAAAAATCATGAAATATTCCACCGGCAGAGAAACAAAAGTCAAATATTCTACGGCAATGAGCTGGGATGAGTATGAAAAGAAAATACGCCGTTCCCGGGTCAGGTACTCTACGGGGAAAGGTTCTGCTTTAAGACATTCCTGCGGTGCTCTGATGGATGATGAGTCAGCAGAGCAAGAAAATCGCCCCGATCAACATTCTGCGTCAGTGGAAGAGAAGAAAGACTTGAAAGGAAAACGTGGAAAGGGCTTTAGAACGATAGTGGCGGAGTACTAATTCCGATTCGCAATCAAATTGAGCCTGTTCAATACTGTTATTACCTTATAAAAGGATGCAACTATGGTCAGCGGAAGTGAAAAGAAGGCTTTAGAAATAATCCATGAAGCAGGCGGAGAAACCACGAGCCATCTTGTAAGCCGGAAGCTGGGTATAGACACCGGATACGCAAGACTTATGTGCATGAACCTGGCTCGACAGGATTATGTGGACTTCAAAGAGTCCGGCCGTTTTAGAATTACCTTAAAAGGGAAAAGGGCCCTGGATAAAACAACCATGGTCGGGGAACAAAGAACGGATCATCTCATCCGGTTTAAGAGGCAAGCTCAGGAAGGACTTGGCTGGGGGGGTATGTCTAATAGTAGTTATAGGATTACTCAGGCTTTCGATAAACCAGGGCAGGACGAATTGATCTGGTCTACGGCAAAAATTGATGGTTCAGGAAAACACTCCTCTAAAGGAGCCGGGGGAATAATGATCGGGAAGTTGCTGACTGAAACAACCTATCCCTGCGGTTTCTGCAGGGGAAATGGAGAAAAACCGAAAGGAACTGCATGTCCTGCCTGCAGGGGGACAGGAAATATCTCTGTGAATCCACCCGCGATCATTTGTGCTTACTGTAAGGGTGGAGGCGAAGAGAAACCCCGAAGCAAAATTACCTGCACCGTCTGTCGCGGCACGGGCTTTGTGAGCGTTACAGAACCGATAGGAGGTTGTGCACACTGCAGGGGAACCGGGAGGGAGCCCGGCAACAAGCTTCCGTGCTTGAAATGCCGGGGCAAAGGCGTGGTGACAAAGCCAGGTACCAGAAAGGTTATGCCTCCAGAAGAAGACTTCCATCGCCAGACAATGTTTAAAATGGAACAGATAAAACGGTTTCAGGAACATCCGACAAAACCAAAGAGAAACCCCACGGCTAGCGAGCTAGAGGTGCTGGAGGTCTATTGCGCGACCAAACAACAAAAGAAACCTGTCAATGTGAGCAACTGTACCGGCATGTCTCCGGCCTATGTGAGCATGATGATCAGGTCTCTGGTTGAAAACGGGTTTTTGGCAGCCATCGCCCCGAGAAAATACGAGATTACCTCCAAAGGGATAAAGTTTCTCGAAGGAGGGGCATGAAGAAAGAGAAAGAAAAACTGAAAAGGAGAATACAAAGGAGAGTGACGGAGGTGTGGCTGAAAGCGTCCTAAACGGTTTGGGTACTCTTATACCGGGACTCGGCGGGCTGATAAAAGGATTGAAGGGCTCTGAAACATTTAGAGAGAAACTTGCCTTAATAGATGAAGAGGTGGAACGAAGGTTAGAAGAAACACCATTAAAACGAACAGATTCAGAAGAAATATCTGGTGGATTGACGAGACAAAAAAGCCGTCCCCCGAGTGGCATACTACCTTCGGTTGCCCGTCGAGATGCGAGATCGAGGAAGCGTTTTGATACTTTTATGGCAGGCCATGACCCAATGGATAAAGGTGAAAGCGATATTCCCGTGGACATATTTGAGGAAGAGAAGAAGATACATGTGATTGGTGAATTGCCCGGTGTTAACGAAGAGGATATCAGGCTTGATTTAAATGGAGACATGTTGTTTATCTCGGCAAGCCGGGGAGCTCGAAGATATCGTAAACAGGTTAAATTACCACGCGCTTCTGAGAGTATCATCTGGAAATCATATAACAACGGAATCCTAGAGGTCATTTTTAAATAGCACTCTCAAAGGAGGAGAATAATGGCTTTAGTAGCATCTCGGGATGATGATAGGGGTAGCGGCTTAGCTGACGTCATAGATCGGGTCCTGGATAAGGGTTTGGTGATTAACGCAGATATCACCGTGTCTGTGGCAGGTGTTGAACTGCTAGGCATCAAGATCAGGGCGGCCCTGGCATCCTTCGAGACTGCCGCAAAATATGGGTTGGAGTTTCCTTCGGGAACCAATTATGAGACCGCAGCCTGGAGTGAGGCCATGGTGGGCAAAGAAAACTGTCCTCAATGTGATAAGAGGGTCCCGGTGGAGGGACTCATAGACACAGGTTGTCCCTGGTGCGGATGGATCAGTGCAAAGGCAAAGCCTCTCGTTCAATCAGTGAACAGTGAACAGTAAAAACAACTGACAACTAACCACGACCGCCCAAAGTTGAAATATGCCAATCGATATTGATGAAAAAAACCTGAAACACGGAGTCCTGGGGTTAGTCGTAGCCCTCGTCGAGATTATCAAAGACGCACTCAGGCTTCAGGCCCTGAAAAGGATGGAGGGGGGGAGTCTCACTGAAGAAGAAATTGAGAGGCTCGGAGAAGCCCTGATGGATCTGGATATAGCCATCGAGGAGATGAAAAAAGAGCAGGGGATCACCGAATCGGTTAAATCGGTTAGAGATGGCCTGGACAGTATTGTGGATGATGTATTGAACAAGATGATAAATCCTGAAAAGTGGGAGGAAGGGAGGAAATGATCAGTGGTCAGTAAGATGAAAGAGATAATCGAAAAGATGGTGAAGCAAGAGATAAGGGATATCCTTGCTGAGAGTGAAGAAATGATAAGGGATATCGTAAAAAACTCCCTTTTGCCGGAACTAAGATCGGCAATTCGGCAAACAATTTCACAAGCATTGGAAGAACTAATAGGAAAATCGCCCGACCTGGCACAGCATCAACAAGTGGACAACGATGTGAGCCCTCAACAGAGCGAAGAGGTTCAGCAGCCTGAATCCGATTCAAAAACAGACCTTGGACATAGGACAAGTGAAAACGTCCAAGGTCCAAAGTCCAAAGTCGAAGGAACAACGTCCAACGTCGTAGGTCATCAGATATCAGATATTGGACCTCGGACGTCGGACGTCGGACAGCTCACCGGAAGGTACCTTTACTGCGTGGTTGAAAGCAGTGAAGAAATGAGCTTCGGTAAGATTGGAATAGAGGGTAATGAGGTTTACACTATCCCTTATGAGGAACTTTCCGCCATTGTTCACAACTGTCCTGCTGAACCGTATAAATCAGAAGATAAAGAAATAATGAATAATTGGGTAATGGTACACCAAAGTATGATCGATCAAGCATGGGAAAGGTTTGGCACAGTCCTTCCTCTCGGTTTTGACACTATAATTCAAGGAAATGAAACCACTTCCCCAGAAGAGAACATGAAGAATTGGCTGAAACAGGACTATGACAATCTTAAAAGGAAGATAGAAAAGATCAATGGCAAGGCAGAATATGGTGTACAGGTCTTCTGGGATCCTAAAATTATAGCCAAAAATGTTACCGAGGAGAGTCCGGAGATTAAAAAATTAAATGAGGAGATAAAATCAAAGCCAAAAGGCCTGGCCTATATGTACAAACAGAAATTAGAGGGTCTCATGAAAAAGGAGATGGAAGGAAAGGCAGATCACGATTTTAAGGAGTTTTTTGAGAGAATCAAATTATGTGTTGATGAGATTCGGGTAGAAAAGACCAAGAAAGCGGAGAATGAAAAACAGATGCTTCTGAATCTTTCCTGTCTCCTTCCTAAAGAGGCCAGGGGAAAACTGGGAGACGAATTGGAAAAGATTAGTAATAGGGATGGGTATTCTGTTCGTTTTACCGGCCCATGGCCACCGTATTCATTTGTGTAGTAGTGGGCAGTGATCAGTATATGAGCTAGACGAATTCACTAATAACTCAACTCTCGCACCGACCTAAACGGTGCAATAGCTTGATATGACTTTGGTTTTCAAAATATACAGCCCGGAAGTAGCATAGGCCTTCGCAATAGGCTCGGTATCTGAGCCATAAATTCTCCCAGGGCCTCTGCAACTGGTGCTGATATTTTGTCGTTGAAGCTCTTTATCAATTGTTGCAATGAGTTCAGAAGCAGGGCTACGGCTTCGGCAAAGCCGACCTGTCGCAACTCATCGCATCCGGCATGGAACAAGGTCCCCAGGGTTCTCGGGTCTTTTGTCGAACGCCTGGCTAATTCAAGCATAATGTAACGGGCAAAGACGATCGTTGTATGGGCAACCAGCGCATCGTAGCCACGGCTCTGAAATTCTTTGGCCAGTTTCAAGTAGCTCTTTGAGATTTTAAAAAAAACTTCAATGTCCCAGCGTCGCTTGTAAAGTTTGACGATCTCTTCATCGGCAAGGTTGACATCGGTCGATAAAAGCGCCAGCCACTTTTTTGTGCCGCGAGCACGAACAAAGACGATCTTGGCCATGACGGTCTCGTTTTCAGAATTCGTCCCCAGTTCAACCTGAACCGATGCCAGAATCTTCGCGCGCCCGCAGCGTTTGCGGACGCTCTTGTACAGTTCATTGAGAGTGAAGTCGAACCCTTTATAGCCGTATTTCGTCTTCGCCGACTTGAGCATGCAAATGACCTGCTGCTTTTGTTCGAGCAGCCCAATGATCGTCGAAGGAAAAGCGAACCAGCTGTCAAAGAGCAGATAATCGGCTCTGATGCCGCTACCGCAGGCTTGTTTCACCAACTCCTTGAGCACATCAGGGGCCTTGCGAATACTTTCGGCTCGACGTTTGAATCCGTTGGTTCTTTTGTCGACCTCAGCCATGGGAGATAGGCGGTTTTTCTGGTTGGCTGAACTGAGCAGGCTGAACGAGACCGGCAAATAACTTGAGCCGTCCGACCAGCCCAGAGTCAGTAGGCGGAATCCGCGATAGTAACGGTTGTCGTTATGGTCATAGACGTGTGCCAAAAGTTCGACGTTTTTACTTCGATTGCGGTTGTAGATCGAGTCATCAACAATGAATACCTTGGGCGTATCAATTGACGTTAAAGGCAGAATTTTTTTGTTGAGGACTGTGGCGCAGAGCAAATGCAGAAACTTGCGCCAGTTGACGTTGACCGAATTGAGAAAGCGATAAACGGTGTCCTTCCCAACCTCACTGCCCGAGGCATCTGCCTGAAGATAGCGGAAGAGGTTCTTGCCAGTAAATGCCAAGCTGAAGATCATCCGCATAACCACAACAGGAGCAATGCCGCACTGCTTGACCATGTTGCATTGCTTCAATAATAGTGCGATGCGCTGATTATCAAAGAACAAAGTAATTTGGTTCTGACATGAAACAGTTTCTGCTACAATCTGGTTCAAAGCATCATCTCCTTGTAAGCATCAGGTTGTTTGGCGATAACCTATTTTACTACAGTTGATGGTGCTTTTGTTTAATTATTTCAATATGTTAAGCATTTGTCCCGTCTGCGAAAGTTGAGCTAATAACCTATGGAACCTCAACGCAATACAAACGCAACTCTGGTGGATCTTCTTGACCGAATTCTGGACAAGGGTCTGGTTATCCACGCCGACCTGATCGTATCGGTTGCAGGCATTCCTTTGATCGGCGTTAACCTGAGGGCAGCGATAGCAGGAATGGAAACCATGCTTAAATACGGTGTAATGCAAGCCTGGGATGAAAAAACAAGGTTATGGGAAACAGAACATAGAAAGAAAGCTATTCCTTCACTTTTGGAAGGAGAAGAGATTGCTCTGAAAATGTATGGCTCTTATTACTATAGTAAAGGGATATGTAATGCCTGGAGACCAGGCTATTTTTATTTAACCAACAGAAGGCTTATTCTCCACCGTCAAGATTTTAACGAGATTACATTTCAGATACCGTTAGAAGAAATAAAAGCATCGGTAATGAAAGAGGAAGAGCATTTTGTTAAAGAGAAACAAAAACAGGTGCTCTATCTGATAGATAAACAGGATCGCGTACATCGGCTTAGTGCGGTAGAAATAAAACAGTTGAAGGATGCTATCGAGCAGAAAATAAAGGCCATGGGGCTTTTGTTGGTAGAGAATCCTGTAATCCCGGAATTTGACGAAGGGCCGGTTAATTTCCTCATGGAAGAAGAATTGATTGCTTACCGAGGGAAGAAAGTGTGGTATTTAGCGTCGGCAGAAGGAATTCAGCAAGAGACCTGGATGCCGGGCCACCTCTATCTTACTAATAAGAGATTATGCTGGTGGTATGACTTTGATAAGAAGATGGTTTTTGATGTTTCTATTGATCGTATAATCAATGTTGGCAGCGAGATTAGAAAGCTAAGCGGTCTGGACAGCAAAAAAGAGAGGGTTCTTGATATAAGATATGGGGTTGATTCAACAAAAAGAACAGCCTCTTTTGCCGGAGAGGAAATAGATGAATGGGCACAGGCGCTGAAAGGGGTTGTAGCAGCCCGAAGTGCGGAGGTTTTGGGCCCTGAGATGGAGACATGTCCTGAATGCGGGAGAGAAGCGCCGGTTAAAGAACTTTTAGAAAAGGGCTGCCCATATTGTAACTGGGTCAGCCCGCTTAGAAAAAGTGGTCAGTGGTTAGTGGCCAGTGGATAGTGGTCAATTGAAAAAGGGGGAGAAATAACATGTCTGATTTCAAAGATGGAGGTCCACGTGACAGCAGGGAAGAGTTGGTTCGCTCCGAAAGACTTGCCTTTACTGGTAGGATAGCTGCCAGTATTGCCCATGAGATAAGAAATCCTCTGACCAACGTGTCTATGTCGGTCCAGCAACTTCAGGGCGCTTTGGACCCAGACGGCCCCTGGGCTAAACATATCGAGGTAATTATCAGAAACACAGAGAGGATCAATTTTTTGATCACCGAACTTCTTAACTGTGCCCGACCACCGGAACTTAATATCCAGCCTCATGGTACCCATGATATCCATGAGATTTTAGAAAACATTTTGGATTCCATAAAGACCAGGGTCGGATCGCAACGGATAGAAGTGCATAAAAGGTTTTGTCAGGGGTTATCGGTAATAAATGTCGATAAGGAACAGATCAACCGGGTATTCTCAAACTTGATGATAAATGCTCTTGAAGCGATGTCCCATGGCGGCAAGATGACAATAACTACAGAGATTGAAGAAGATTTTCTTGTCGTGACGATCCAGGATACAGGGGAAGGGATCCCTGAAGAAGATATTATCAGGATATTTGACCCTTTTTTTAGCACTAAACCATCGGGAGTAGGTTTGGGACTATCTATATGTTACGGGATTATTGTCAGCCATGGCGGGATTATAGGGGTTGAAAGTAAACCGAAAGAGGGCACTGTCTTTACAGTCGCTTTGCCAATATAAATAGATATACAAAAGAGGGACTCATGGCAGAAATAAAATACAGCCTCAAAAGAGGAGCAGATAGATATGAGGGAATTTATCACGGAAGGCTGAGGAACTGGATCTTAAAAGGCAATATAGCGCGTGATGAAGCCCTCGTCTGGCGAAGCGGGCTTTCAGGCTGGCGCAAACCTGAAGAACTCGAAGAACTGAGGCCTTATTTTGAACAGCGGGAAAAGGTAAGTGGAATCCGCCGTGCAGCAGAAGAAGAAGAAGAAGAAGAAGAAGAAGAAGCTGTCCCGAAAAAGCTGATAAGGAATATCTTGATAATAGATGACGAAAAGGACTTGTGCTGGCTCTTGTCCAATATCTTACAGAGCAAAGGGTATATTGTATCGACTGCCCATACCATAAGTGACGGCATAGCCCGTGCTAAGGAGGCGCCCGATTTATTGTTTTTAGACTTGAAACTGCCCGACGGGGATGGAATGGAACTGCTTCCCAGGATCAGAGAGATAACCCCGCAGACACTGGTGATCATCATTTCCGCCTATGGCAGTGAAGAAAAAAGGAGAGAAGCAAAGGACAGGGGGGGATACAGTTTCATTGACAAGCCGTTTACTGAGGGAAAGATTTTGGAAACCATTAGGACAATTTCAAGGGAAGGGTCAGCCATGCCATGGTGAAGGCAATCGGTATAGATCTGGGAACAACGTATTCGGTAGCAGCCGTCATAGAGGATGGACGTGTCAGGGTAATTAAAAACGCTGAGGGGGAAAATCTAACTCCTTCCGCATTTGCCGAGACGGCACAGGGGCATAGACTGGTTGGTTCGATGGCCAGAAGGCAGGCTTCGGCCAATCCCGAAAAGACAGTATTGTCCATAAAAAGACACATGGGAACGGATTATAGAGTTTCCATCAATGGTAGAAACTACTCCCCACAGGAGATTTCATCCTTCATCCTGCGAAAGATAAAATCAGATGCAGAGAGTTATTTGGGTGAAGAGGTGACGAAGGCCGTAATCACAGTACCCGCCTATTTCAATGACGGTCAGCGGCAGGCGACTCAGAAGGCCGGGATGATGGCGGGCTTCGATGTTATGAGAATAATCAACGAGCCTACTGCCGCGGCTCTGGCATATGGAATAGACCGTGAGGAAATTCAAACTATTCTTGTCTGGGATCTGGGCGGCGGCACTTTCGATGTATCCATCCTTGAGATGGGAGACGGCATGTTTCATGTGAAGGCCGTCAACGGCAATACCAAACTTGGCGGTGACGACTGGGATGAAAGGCTGTCCGATTATCTTGCTGGGAGATTTTCACTTGAACATGGCATTGACATAAAATCCGACGCGATGGTTCTCCAGCGCCTGAGGGAGACCGCTGAAAAGGCAAAAAAGGAACTTTCCTACAGACCAAAGGCCGGCATTTCCCTGCCTTTTGCCAGGACGAATAATGGAGGCTGGAGAAATCTTGAAACATTTGTTGATAGAAATACATTTGAAACAATAACCGCGGACTTAAGGGAAAAACTCCTCGGTCCCACCCGGCAGGCTCTAATCGACGCCAGGCTTGCTCCGGAAGATATTGACCGTGTCTTGTTTGTGGGAGGCTCGACGAGGATGCCCGCCATAAGGCAACTGGCGGAAGAATTTTTTTCACAGAAACCCTATACAAAGATCAATCCCGATGAAGTTGTTGCAATGGGGGCTGCTGTTCAGACAGGGGTCTTAATGGGCGAAATTGACAATGTTGTTCTGGTGGATGTAACCCCCCTTTCTTTAGGGATCGAAACACAGGGGGGGCTCTTTACGAAGATAATTCCCCGCAATTCCACGATTCCCACCTCGGCGGGCCAGATATTCACCAACGCCAGAGACGATCAAACTGTTATGGATGTCCACGTCCTCCAGGGCGAGCGGGAGATGGCTGCGGATAATATAAGCCTGGGCCAATTCCAATTGACCGACATTCCGGCGCTGCCCAGGGGAAGAGCGCAGGTGGAGGTTACCTTCGAGATAGACGTAAATGGGATAGTAAAGATTTCTGCCCAGGAACTCTATACGGAACAACAGTCCGGGATTACAATCAATGCATTGCACCTGCTGTCGGACGAGGAAGTGGAACATGCGGTGAGAGAAGCGCAAGCTCATGCCGAAGAAGACATGGGAAGACGAGAGGAAGTGGAAATTAACATCGGGGCTGACAGCATGATTCGTGCAGCCGAATTAGCGATAGAAAAAAAAGGGGGAAAAGTATCAGCCCCTTATCTGCACCAGATTGAGGCGGCCATAATGGATCTGAAAGATGCCCTGGCTGAAGGGAAAAGCGATAATATCAGAGATCGGACAGATGCTTTGAGGAAATTGCTGGAAAAATTGTAAGTGGTTTGTGAAAAAGTGCGAAATATAGGTTAAACCATGAGAAAAACTATTCAAAAAACAGTCATACCCGAACTCCGAACAGGAGAACAGATCATCCTGCAGAATCAGGGAGCATATCGGAGCAATTCTCGCTCGGGGTGGAAGATAGCCCTGTGCTTTCTGACCAATCGACGTTTTATAATCTACCAGGGATCAACAATCAGATTTCATATTCCCCTCGATGATATTAAGGACTTACTGGTGGAAAATGTTCACTATGTTATCAGAAAAAAAGATTCATTATGTCTTTTTTATAACTCAAAAGAGGGTTCTGCCAAACGCAGGATCTGGTTTGTCACACCGAATCTGGATGACTGGAAGAAAAAGATCTATCAAGCATCCCTTTTAAATATTGATTTGGAGACTGTAGAAAAGATTGCAGGCCATCTGGATCATGACGGTCAGGATATTCTGTTGTACCTATGGGACAAACGCCACGCCAGAATCGACCAACTAGCCGAACTAATAGATGCTCCGAACCATATGCATGTTCTTATGAACATAAGGGAAACGATAAATCCCGTTGCTGAAAAGATGCTCGGATGTCCGATACTCTCCTTCGCGGGGTCAAAGGTTGATCCGGAAACGGGAGAGGCAGTTTTGTTCAGCTGGTGGTTGATGGGGAAACATGATAATTGGATACAGAGAGAAGACCACCTGCTGGACATATTCGATGAGGATTCCTACATACAGGTTGTTATGGAAGTGGGGGGAATAGAGGAATCGAATTTAAGGCTGGACGCCGAAAGAAATCAGGTTGCTGTCAGTTCTGTAAAAGCCGGTTCTACATGGAAGGAAATCATCAACCTGCCTGCTGAAATAAACCCGGATAGCCCGCAGATGCACCTTAAAAACAACCTCATAGTAATCAAGTTGTATAAAAGTGAACAAGTGTAACGTGAAACGACGTACAATATTCAATATTAACCCCGGAGGTCAATAATGTCTCGCCAGATGCCTGAATACATACAGAACAGAGACCTGCGATTAATCCTTTTTGGTGGAAAGGGCGGGGTGGGCAAGACCACCATGGCGGCAAGTTCCGCGCTTCACCTGGCACGATCCAATCGTAACATCAAAAAAATTCTCATAATATCAACCGATCCCGCCCATTCCCTGTCGGACAGCTTCGGGATAGAGGTTGGTGATCGCGTGACGCCGATACAATGGGCAGTGGGCAGTGATCAGTGGTCAGGGGTCAGTGATCAGGGGTCAGTGATCAGGGGTGCTGAGAGGGCAGTAACGAACAACGGGCAACGGGTGACAAACAGTACCAATCTTTTTGCTCGTGAACTGGATGCGGCCAGGCTGGCGGACGAATTCAAAGATAGGAATGGGGTCGTCATAAAAAAGCTGGCGGACAGGGGAACCTATTTCGATCAGCAGGACATTGCCGAATTTTTTAATCTTTCACTTCCCGGTATGGACGAGGTCATGGCCGTCATTGAAGTGGCCAATCTCATACGAGATGGAGCCTATGATATCTTGATAATAGACACCGCTCCCACCGGGCACACCGTAAGGATGCTTAAACTGCCCGAACAGATGCAGAAGTGGATTGAAGTAATGGACCTCATGCAGCACAAGCATCGCTACATGGCCACACATTTTACGGGCAGGAAGTACGTTAAGGACGACTGTGACATCTTCCTCGACAACCTCTCCTCGGACATTAAGAGGGTTAAAAGGTTGCTCTCTAACGATCAGACTACCCGATTTGTCCCGGTGACTATACCTGAGCCGATGAGTATTTATGAAACCGAAAGAATGCTCGGAGCGCTCGAAAAAATCAATGTCCCGGTGAAGGACATAATAATCAACCGCGTGATGGAGAGTGACGGTTGTGAATTTTGCAGACTGAAAAAAGAGGACCAGAAGAAGCCCCTGGCTGAAATCGTGGATAAATTTTCTCGATATAACTTGATTAAAGTTCCCCTGTCCCCCGTAGAAATCCAGGGAGTCGATGAATTGAAGAGACTGGCGGACTATTTCTCAGGTAAATCCGTACCCGTGAAAATTAATAAAGAGGAACCGCAGAATGATGGGCCACAAGCGCGTTTGACCCTCAATCCTGACCTTGATTTTATCCTCTTTGGCGGCAAGGGCGGTGTCGGTAAAACAACCCTGGCTGCTGCTACGGCTTTATATACGGCCAAAAAATATCCGGCAAAACGGGTTCTCATCTTTTCAACCGACCCGGCTCATTCACTGTCCGATTCCTTTAAGTTAACTATTGGGGATAAGATCACGCCCATATATTACAGTCCAAAGTCGGAAGTTATACGTCCAATGACCAATGACCAATGTCCAATGACTGGTACCAACCTTTTTGCCCTTGAGATAAACGCTGATGACTTGTTCGAAGATTTCAAACAAAATTTAAAAGAAGAGATAGGCGAGGCGTTCGATAGATTTCTGGGCGGCGGGGTTGACATAAAATTTGATCGCGAGGTCATGACGGAGCTGCTTACCCTCGCACCCCCAGGGCTCGACGAGATTATGGCCCTTGACAAGATCATTGATCTGAGAAAGGAAAAGAAATATGATATTTTCATTCTTGATACATCGCCTACAGGCCATCTCCTTCGCTTTTTGGAACTTCCCGGTCTGGTCAGGGAATGGTTGAAGGCGTTTTTCAGGCTGTTTTTGAAATATAAGGGGGTTGTCAGGCTAACAAAAGCCGCTGCAAGGGCACTGGCCATGTCAAAGAATGTAAGGCGGATTCAAGAAACCCTAACGGATACTGAGAGAACGGATTTCGTCGGAGTTACCATTCCTGAGGCCATGGGTGCCCTCGAGCTGGAAAGGCTGATTGGATCTCTGGATAAGTCCGGCATTCCCTGCAATAATATCGCAATCAATATGCTCATCCCGCAGACTGATTGTAATTTTTGCTCTCTAAAAAGGGCGGAGCAGCAAAAATATGCCAGAGAGATTTGTTCAAGGCATCACAACCGTACGATAATAAAAGTGCCAATGTTTCCCCATGAAGTTCGGGGCGTAGATGATTTAAGCAAAATAGGCGAAATCATATTATTGTAAGGTCTTTTAGGTGGCAGCCATACAACCTGGAATATTAACGAGAAAAGC
>JBDNGT010000189.1:0-2490 GCA_041689145.1 Geopsychrobacter sp.
CGTCCCCCCTGTATTCCCGACCCCGATTGATTGGTTCATCAAAGCCTTTAGCCGCTGATAAGATCTGATGTCTAAACCAAAAGATTATTGTTTTTGCCCTATCAGATTTGATCAGATTGTATCCGCGGCTAAATGTTCATTGGTTTTGAAAGGTGTCAACATTAAATATTTGACTCTGTAGACTCAAGGTAGGAGGTTAAAATGTCCACTGCTTTAAAAATGGAAATCGATCCCCAGGAAATTATTGAGGCGGTAAAAAAAATGAAGAAACATGACAGAGAAGAATTCCTTGAAGATCTTCTTGCGGCCACATGTCCTGAATACCTTACAAGCATCCGGGAAGCCAGGGCTGAATATAAGGTCGGTCAGACTGTTAGTCATAAGGACGTTTTTGGTCAATGAGCTACCGGCTTGTTTATACTCAGCGCGCCAGTAAAGATATCCAGAAGCTGGAACCTAAGGTTAAGTCCCGTATTGGCAAGGCTCTGCTCCGGTTTGAAGCCGACCCTTTGGGGTATGCTAAAAGTTTGACCAATTCTGGCCTCGGCACCTATCGGTTCAGGGTCGGTGATTATCGTATTATATTTGATCTTGTGGGGGATGAGATTGTGGTTTTGAGGGTGGGGCACAGAAGAGATATATACAAAGGGTGAGGCTTGAAAGTGTCAAAGTAGGAAGCCTGATCCCTTCATCCCTGTGAATAATGCTTTTGATCGTTTGATGTTAAGCCCAATCCGTGGCCAATTGGTTTTGAGAGATTTGTGAGAAGTAAATGTTATAGTGTCATGTTTTGTTCTAGAACTTGGATTCAAAGGCTATGTTGGCCGCTGATAAGGTCTATTGTTTAAACTAAAGAATTATTGTTTTTGCCCTAATCAGACTTAATCAGATTGTATCCGCGGCTAAATTAAAAGGTTTCTGGCTTTAAGGTTTTGCTTGTTAATTGTCAAGGTGGGAAGCCTGACCCCGATGTTTTGTTCCTTCTGAAATACAACCAAAACCACTTTTATTGTTTCTTATTATTGACTATATGTCGATTAGGTATAGAATGAGAGCCTATCTGCGGAGGATTCAATATGCCTGCAAAACTAGCCATCATTTCAGAAACTGTTGCCAAGCGTGCCGTTGACATAGGCAAGCAGATTCGAGCCAGCCGCAAAGCCCTGGGGGTGAGCGCGACAACGGCGGCAGAAGCAGCAGGGATGTCCCGGGTCACATGGTTTCGCATCGAAAAAGGTGCAACATCCGTGACCTTGGGAGCCTGTCTCAGTGCATTATGTGCCCTGAAGCTGGATCTACAAATTTGCCAATCCTCTGCGTCTGATCAGATCAAGGATAATCCTCCCGTTAGTGCCGAGTCGATTCCTGTGCGTATCGCTTTTGCCGACTATCCGCAGCTCAAGCAGCTGGCCTGGCAGGTGCATGGTGTTGACGCATTGTCTCCTCGTCAGGCGTTGGATATTTATGAGCGGAACTGGCGACACCTCGATCTCGCCGCAATAGACCCGTATGAACTGGCCTTGGTTGCCGCCTTGCGTCAGGTTTTTAACGGGGATAACCCTGATGTTTAAAAGACCTCATCACCAGCGGATCGCTCAGGTTTTATTGACCCTGGATGGTTCGCTTCTGTTGGAACACAACTGCCTGTTTGGGGGAGGGACCGTTATTGCTTTGCGCTATGGTGAATACCGGGAGTCGGTTGATATCGATTTTTTGGTGTCAGATATCGATAGCTATCGACAACTGCGGCTTTTAACGAATAGTTTGCAAGGAGTTTCAGCGCTTTATCGGAAAAACTCAGGATCCTCTATTACTCAAATGAGAGATGTGCGTGCCGATCAGTATGGAATCAGGACAATGTTGATGGTTGCTGGACAAGAGATAAAATTTGAGATTGTCCTCGAAGGACGAGTCAAATTGGCAGGCCCCGCTGACGAAGATCAAATTTGTGGCATTGCCACCTTGGCGCCGCTGGATATGGCCACCAGTAAATTGTTGGCGAATTCAGATCGCTGGGCCGACGAAGGGGTATTTAATCGCGATCTGATTGATCTGGCCATGATGCAGCCTGCGAATGACTTGTTGCGTGGGGCGCTTAAAAAAGCGGAGCAAGCTTACGGAGATGCCATTGTTAAAGATAGCGAAAAAGCAATCGAAAAGTTTCGGCTTCGCCCTGACTGGTTAGAACGGTGCATGCTGGCGCTGGGAATCAATATCCCTAAAGCCGTTCTTTGGCAGCGAATCCGAACCTTGCGGCGGATCATTCAGAGAGTTGACCGATGAATTAGCCATAAGGTTTACAGGTTTTGTCTTCATCCTGCACATCCTGCATATCCCTGTTAAAAAAAGGTTTCCAGGTCAAAAGCTATTTTCAGGGATACAAGGGATAAAGAGGATAGATCAAAGTGTAGTGGATTTCAGCAGTGTCCGGTTAGAAAATTGCAGTATCTGGATAAGGCATAAAACCTGCGCTTTACACCCTCCCCCAAC
>JBDNGT010000190.1:0-8921 GCA_041689145.1 Geopsychrobacter sp.
GAAAGATCCGAGTGAAATCGTTGCAGACGAGAAATCCAAGGCCAACATCAGGGCGTTAGGTGATCGGCAAGATGCCGTTGAATCGCAAATTTCTGAGATTCTGGCTCTCCTGAAGGACACAAAGACGCAACTCGCGGAAGTGACACAACAGACTCAGGTAGAACCAATCGCTCAAACCGCAGTTAAGTTGGCGAAGGTTGAGGAAATCAACATTGAGAACGCTGATCTCAAGGAAAGGTTATTCGCCCTCCAAGAGCAATTGGCGCTTATCGGCGCGGAAAAAGAATCCTACGAATCAAAACTCGCAGCTAAGGCTGCAGAGATTAAGAGGCAAGCGAAGCTAATCGCTCAGCGCGAGGCAGAGCTTAAAAAAGCGATTGCTGCTTTAAGCACCCAGGATGGCGAAATCACTTCGCTCAAATTGACCGTCGCAAAGATGGAATCTGAACTGAGAGAGCATCGAAGCCGCCCTCTCCTTCCGGGCTGGAAGGTTTCGGCAATCAGCGGTAGTCGCGTCATTTTTCGGGAGGAGGAGGACACCAACCGCATGGTGGCGATCCGCGCAGGACATAGTTGGAACGGCTTGATGATTAAGGATATCGACGTGAAAAATGGCGTAATCACGACCAACTGGGGTGACATTCACTTTGAATCGAAAGTAAGGAGTTAAGCCGTGGATGCGGTTGCTGGCGTTGAGCTATTAACAAATCTGACTAAGATTATCGAGACCCTATGGACCGTCACCCTTAGGTTCTTGGGGCTGACCGGCCTGATTATGCTCTTTTTGGGCGTATACAAGTTGTCACGGACTTCATCAGGCACAAATATCGGAAATCAATCAGAAGGGCAGAAAATCATTGGGTTGATTCTCGGGGGAACCCTTCTTTTAAGCATCCAGCCCTTCGTCAACTCGTTTAGCCAGCAAGCGTTCAACGCAGATGCCAAATTTTCTCTTTCCCAGGTTCAAGCCGGTGGCGGCGGCGAGATGATTGATTTGGCTATCCGCTTCGCTTTTTACGCGATTATGTATATCGGCCTGATCGCAATCGGTAAGGGTTTATGGGGTCTTGGTCACTTGGGCGAGTCTCAAGACTACACGGTCCCGAAATCGATTTCCTTTGTGTTTTTCGGAATTTTAGCAATGAACATCGAGATTGTTGTCAACATTGTTGCCGCATTGGGCGGCAGTCAATTTGAAAGCGCGCTACATCGCATAATCGGGGCATAGCCCCACCAAAACTGTCTTTAACAGAGATGAAAGGATTTAAGATAATGAAACTGAATCGTATTTTTACGGGGCTGTCCTTGGTACTAATTTCAACCTCTGCTTTTGCTGCAGCCGGTGATGCTGTCTCGGTCATCGAAAATGTTGGCAAACTCCCAGCCGCGATTGCGGCTCTGGTGTTGGGGATTGCCGGTTTGACCGGTATCGTTTTCCTCGTGTTGGGAATCATGGATATCGTTGGTCGCAATAATCCTGGTAGTCAAGTCACTTGGGGTCAGATCGGTGGCAAAATGATCGCGGGTGTTTTGCTGGTCTGCCTACTTCCTCTTGCCGGTAGCTTTGCCTCTCAGTTTTTCGGTGACACTGCAGGGTCCGACAAAACCATGATCGATCTCGGCATCGAATAATATGGACATCCTGTGCCCAGACAAGTTTGACCGCGCAGAAGTAGTCCTCACGGAGAAGATGGACGATTTCGGAATGGTTAAAAAGCGGGTTGTCCTCGACCGTGACGAGACAACCTGCGCTCTCTGCGGATTCAGGAGTGCGACGGCCCCTACTCTCAGCACAAAAATACAGCCACGGGCCGCAGGCGGGAGAGGGGGGGGCCGGGATGAGGCCAAAGGACCGAAGGATTTCGGGTTTATCACAATTCACCCAAAGACCCATAATCATCAGGACACACGGATTACGGATCTTATCTCCATTTGTGAGGTTTGCCATATCACCGTGCATCCTGCGGAGGCGGCAGCAAGAGGCGGTTTGCTTGTCTGGTTGCCTGGAATAACTCAGGCTAACCTGAATATTCTTAACAACCTCTTGGCTGTTGCACAGAGTCGAGGTGGGGCTTTTGGCAAACACGCTTCTACTCTTCGGGCAAAATTCGAAGATCAATCTGGACAAGCTGAAAAGCTATTACAAACAACGGATCCTGAAGTCTTTTCTTCTGCAGCCAAACATCTCCTGCGGCAGGACAAACGCATCGATAAGGTGATCCATCGGGGGATTGGTGCGGTTAAGACTTTATTGCCGGTTAGTGCGTTTCAGGACGCAGCGAACCACTGGGATGAATATTGTTGGGAGAATGGAGGCTCGTGGGAAAATCACTGGCGTTCTTATTTTCAACAATGGCAGGCCATGAATGGAGAAATGCGTGTTTAAATTTGGTTTCGTGGCATTCGACAATCCGCGTAAACACAGTGACGGTTGGGCTGCAGTTGAAGGCGAGCGTGCGCAAAGGATTACTGGCGCTCACGCTTTAGCCTCCGATGTGATTTGGTGGACCAACTTAGATTACAGTTTGTCCGAATTGTCGGGCATGGGATCAAATGCACGTTTCAGATCCGCAGATTACTTGTGGCGTAGACCGGAATGGTTTTTACGGCAACTTGGAATTTCCGAGTCAGAAGACCATCGTTCAACAGCGACCGAAGCCCTTGCCGGAATTAACGGCAGAGTGACGAAACTTTTTATGCGGCTTTTACGTCTCCAAACCCCACCGCTGTACAGCTTAAGAAAGTCGGCGGCGGAAGTCATTCTTGGGGAAAACGAGATCGTTTCCATACCAATTCGTAAGGCATTTGAGGACGCAACGAAATTTGTCATTAAAACCGAGCGGGTTGCTTATAAGAGGAACACAACAAAGGCGGCTTCTTATTCTTTTTGGCTCCCCGCAGCCCTGCATACAGCGATTGTTAGTGAAGTCCCAATTGCCCGAGGCCCTTGGAAAATGAGCAATGGGAAGGGCGTTACTGTTGAGGAATGCGTATGTAGTCCATGTCTGGCCCAGATCAGTGTCAGTCAAATCAATCGCGAGGTTAGCTCCCTGTTGAATTTTGGTTCTGGCACAGGGCGCGTCCAGGATAACCGGACTTGGGTTAGCTCTATCGAGTTGGACATGCTTACTGAATGGGTCAGCAAGATCGAGATTTTGAAAGTCATTCGACCAACAACTCTCTTGTCCCTCAATGATTATCTACGCAAGAGAATCAAAGGGCCAGGCGAAGAAATACGGTTTGCCTTTTCATGGGGAATCGCTTTGGAAAATATCTGGGTGGGCTTAGGGACAACGGTTCCCCCATCAAATCCGGAATCACGCCAAAAACCACACGTTAATACTTTTACTCCTTTTTTACGGGCGGCAGATCGCAACGAATGTTTCCTTGCAGCACGCAGACTCCAAAAAGCAGGGGTCAGTGTCCTTCGGTACGGCGGCGGCAGTGTCATCTCTGATTGTACCGGGATGCTGGACCGCAGACTCGCTGAGGCGGCGGTTTCGTCTCGCGTCTTTCCCGAGGCACTGAAGCTTTCAGATCAGGAAGCGGCCATGATCGCAAGGAGTGGTCATTTCAAACGGGAAGAACAAGGGATGTCAATGCTGCTTTATAGCGGACAGACTCAAGAACTATTGATTGTCGATAAAAAAATTACTACCAGCCTTCTGGGGCCTGCGAAAGGATCGTCATGAGTGATCACAAAAAAATGGCCGCAAAAGAAATTTTAACGGCTTTAGGGTCTGATGTCGCGTGGCACAAAAACACAACCCGAAAAGCAATGACACTTGCTTTTGTCTTCGGCATTTATGGTCTTGTCTCTACGATTATTTTTTGCTTTGTGCTTTTCTCAAAAGAGCCCCCCAGAATGGTTGGCCTTACTACCGACCTACGTGCCATTGAACTGCAAGAAATGACCGAGCAGCACATCACAAATGCGTCTCTGCTCCACTATGTTGGAGTCAATGCCGCACGGTCCCTCACGATGACTTTTACCGGATATAAAGAGGAATTAACTTCTTTGCGAGACATTTATGTTGAATCGGGATGGCAATCGCTTGTCGCAAGCTTAAAAGATCAGGGAATTCTGGATTTAATCAAGGACAGGCGATTAAACACAACAGCCTATCTGCAAGGACCGCCGACGATTGTCAACGAGGGCGAGACCAATTATGCGGGTGAGAAACGCTACGCATGGGTTGTCGATGTCCCGATTGATATGACTTATGAGGGCAGCCGTGGTCGTGAATTGGCCCCTCAACGACTTATAGCACGCATGACGGTAGTCCGTGTTTCTCTGAACGAGAATATCACTGGCGTTAAAATTCTTCGAACCGTCTTCTCTCCGCGAGGAGGTGCGTAATGGGCGGCACAGCGGTTCTCGATAGTCTGATTAAGGGCTATCAGGCATTTTTCAAATCAAATATTGATGCACAGAGCAATCTACAGACCGTCTTAGGGGATAAGGTCTTTGTCGCAGACGATTGTTCGTTAATGACGCAATTGGAACTTGGTGGGTTGCTGGTTCCCGCTGGGGGAATTGATTTTGACAATTCTCTCGACAACTTCGAGCAGGCTCTTGCTTCTAGCGTAGACCGCTTTGGTCATCGCTTAAAAATCACAATTGGCTGTGACCCCGAGTTGGCCCTACAAGAAGTCAACAAGCTCCTCTATGCTTCACGCAAGACCGCTAAAAATCATGGACTCGACATCGATCCTCTTTATGATGATTGGTCTGAGTCTTTAGCGCCATTCTGTCATAAAGAGCGGGTTCTCATTGACTGCTGGACTCACCCCGGAGTTTTGTCTCCTCTTGAACTAAAATCGGCACAAAAAAACACGCTGAGCCGGGCCAAAGACGCTCCTTATGCCGCAGATGGTTCTATCCAGCACATCGAAAGCTATTTTGAGGAGATGATCCCGGCCCACAAGCAAATCGTGACCAAAGTCCTCTCAGGATTTAAAAATATGGGTGCGGTCTGCCGGAACGTCCCCACACGCGAAGCACTGGCGATCATGCGCGAATCCCTGTTTCCAGAAATTACGGGTCCTGATTGGGAACCTTTGTTGCCCGGAGATCCCTTGCCGATGGCGGTTCCTTGGCCGGACTCAAAAAATATCAATAAATATTTTCTCCCGGCATTACGGAAACAGATTTTCCCTTTAAGTGGTGAGGATATCAATTTACGGTATTGTCGAATTGGTGATCGTTATCACGCCCCGATCAAGGTAACCGTGGGTCCGCAAAAACTGCAGGACTTTTCTCAGCTTTTCTCCCGGTTGCGGTCCTTGGAAATTCCGTGGCGCATCAGTTTCATGATCCAACCTAATGGTCCTGCACATAAGTCCGCAGTGAAGTCCTTACTTGCTTCGATCTTGTGGGCCACCAGCCCCAACAACAAACGCTTGCGTAATGCTTATCAGGCTGTCGATGCTTTGCGAGACGAGAATATCGCGCAAGTCGGGTTGCAAATCACGCTCGATACTTGGACTTCAGTACCAGCGAATGACACAGACGAGGCCGTCGAAAAGAAAATCACCGCACTTCGCAGTCAAGCTTCTCGTATTATTGGCGAGTTGCAAAGCTGGGGCGGTTGTGATGGCACCGACGAAACCGGCAACCCGACCCTTGGGGCGGTCTCTGCAGCTCCAGGATTTTCTTATGGGTCGATTGCCAATAAGTTGATCCCACCGTTGCGCGATGTCCTTGAAATGCTCCCACTCACCCGGCCGGCCTTCCCCTGGAAAGAAGGGAACATCCCGACACGCACGATGGACGGTAAGCTCATGCCCTTCCAACTCGGAACCGGTCTGCAGGCATCCTGGAACGAAATGGGGATCGCCCCGATGGGGGGCGGTAAATCTGTACTGCTGAACCTATTGAACTGGTCCTTCCTGACATTGCCGGGTTTCACTGAGATTCCTTACCTGTCAATCTTTGACTTCGGCCCATCTTCAAAAGGTCTGGTCCAACTTTTCAAGGCCAATGCCCCCAAGCATCTGCAACATGTTGCAGAATATTATCGTCTGCGCATGGAAGATAAATACGCGATCAACCCCTTTGATACCCCGGTCGGCTATCAAACTCCGATCATCTCTCATGCGGCTTTTCTGAAAAACTTCCTGTGTCTACTCTGCACTCCTTTGGGGAAAAGCGCCCCTTATGATGGTGTAACAGGTGTCATCGGGAGTTTGGTCGAAGAAGTCTTTGAAGAATTCTCTATTGAGAAAAACTCGAAACGCTATTCAGTCGGTCTCAATACCTTCCTTGACGATCAGATGAGAGAATCAGGGATCGAGGTAGACCACAACACTTGTTGGTGGGACGTTGTAACCGCGTTCGGCACGCACGGAATGATCAGGGAGGCGTCATTGGCTCAACGCTATGCGGTGCCCTTGCTCCCGGATTTTTCGGCACGGGTGAAACAATCTCCCCGCTTGCGTCAGACCTACACCTTGAACACCCCGAACGGTGAGCCGATCCTTGACTACGTTTTCCGGTCCCTCAGCGAGGCAATCAGCGAGTTCCCGATTATCTGCAAGCCGACACGACTTGAGATAGCCGAGGAAACCCGGATCATCTCTTTCGACCTGGATGAGGTCTGTCCTCGCGGTGGGGAACGTCAAGAACGTCAAGCAGGTCTGATGTTTATGCTGGCTCGACATGCAGCCGTTTCCAGGTTCTTCCAGATGCCCGAAGATGCACTAAAAGCTCCTGTTGAATTCCGCGAGTATCACATAAATCGCGTTGATACCATTCGCCGTGTGCCGAAGCGCTGGGCGATTGACGAGGCCCACCGCTTTACCAAAAACGGGCCGATTGTCGACCAACTTGTCGGTGACCTCTCCACTGCGATCCGAGAAGGCCGGAAATGGAACCTTTTTGTATCTCTCTGGTCTCAAGACCTCCACGATATCCCCGTCACCCTACGCAAACTCATGACTTCGGCTTACTTTCTTTCAGGCCTTAATCATGAAGCGGCGACAGAGTGCGCTAACGCCTTTGCTTTGGGGAATGCCGGAAAGGAGGCCTTGATCGCCCTTGGTAAGCCTGGTCGACATGGAGCTGAAATGGTTGCCTGGCATAAAACAGACAAGGGAATTTCATGGCACCCCGTTGTCAATACTATGGGCAAGCAGTTTATGTGGGCCTTCTCGACCACGACCGAAGATGCTTATGTGGTCAAGAGTCTCTACGAAGCGATAGGGCCACGCGAAACCCTCTCTCTTCTCGCGAAAATGAAACCATCAGGATCGATCAAAGATGAGATGAAGCAACGCCAGGAAGAAGCAGCGGTCAACCTTCTGACGGGGGAAGAAATGCCCGACATTTTAAAGGAAATGATCAAGGAATTGCTTCAGGCCCATCATGAAATGGCAGCATAGGAGCGGTATAATGTGTGGACAAACAAAACTAGCTGATATCGAACTGGTTACACTTTCAACCGGCGTGCGGCAAAGTCTATGGGAGCGGTCACTGCAATTCAAGCATATCGGGATCGATATCTGTAACCTGATTTCTCAGGCTGTTATTGACGGAAACTGGGGCGATTGTTACGAAAAAAGTAATAAAATTGAGGGGCCGATCAGTTCCTCAACTATCATGATCCCGCTTTTTGTGGCCAAAGCTATCGCTGAAAGAGCAGAGCAAAAAGGTGTGACAAAGAGGGCTATAGTTTCCGCCCTTCTACGGAAACAAACGGAGATTATGTCGAATAAAATTGATCGTTGCCACAGATGATTACCTTGTTTAAATAGAAAAAGGGGGTTCTATGTCTTACTATTTGAATTACCTTAAACTTCGTGGGAAACATGATGATATCCAATGCTTTTTGGCTAAATATGTGAGCCCTGTTTGTAAAATGGACTTTGATTTAATCGATCCGATTCCCGAAGATCTGCTAAACGTTTGTCCGCCGATTATCAGGCCGAACGGTGTGAGCCTTGGGGAACAACGCATTGAGAATGACGAATTTACGCTCTTAACCGAGCAAGAAATTACGGATTTAAAAGAAAAGCATGGCGCGTCCAACTGGCTTGATTGGACGCAACAACACTGGGGAGTCAATCATTACCCCTATGAAATTGATTTGAGCGTAGAAGGAAATGCCCTCACTTTTCGCACGCAGGAGTCACCACCTTTCGGAATCCTTTCGACATTCGCGGTGAAGCACCCTGAAATTGATTTTGAAGCCGCTTACACCCTAATTACAGGGGATAACCCCAGTTGTGGTTGGATCATCTATCGTGGCGGCGATTTGGCCGCTGAAGAGAAAAATACTGACTGGGATGACGCTAAAATTGAGCGGTTTCATCAACGCTTGGCTGACATGGATATAAACGAGTCAAACTCAAACACTGAAACGACTGAGGACCCCGGTGAAGAGGATGAGCCGACCCAATGAACGACCCCGCCGCAAGCAGCGGGGTATCAACAGCCTACAACCTTTGCTAAATCGCGTAGCAAGCTACGGGGAATTAGACCCCATTGAGATTAAAGAGGTGGCTCTATTATGCCAATGAGTAATTATTCCAGCATCGAAGGCATGGTTGAATCTCTTGTTTTTCCTGAATAAATATGAGGGTCCATGCGCTGTCGGTGAGCCGGTATTCGGCAGAGAACCCCTCTTTTTCTTAGGGGTTCTTCCCACCAAAGACGAAGCTCTCCGCGTTGCTCGATATAGTGTGTCTCTCCCTGATGGCGGGTACAGCAATATTGTTGTCCTGGCTGCACCTGATAGCGAGATTACCCATCAAACCTTTAAGGACTGGCTAGGCGGTTAGATCCCGACCCATCTCGATCCTTAACAGGGAGAGCAACGATCTTCTGGTTTTAACGGAGGATCTGGTCGGTAGAAGCCTTCTGGACCTCTGAAAAGTTCATCTTCCGTTACTGCCCCAACAAGACCATCATCAAATTTTAC
>JBDNGT010000191.1:0-9151 GCA_041689145.1 Geopsychrobacter sp.
CAACACCTCGCCGTCAGCGAGGGCGGCAACCTGCCGCTGGACCTCTGGGCCGACAGAGTCGCTTGCCATGGCCACCGGTTTGCCGAGCAGCCGGCTCAAGTGGACGGCCACCGGCGACAAGCTGAAGGCCGGATCAACCTTCCCCTTGGGACGCCCGAGGTGCGAGGCCAGGATCAGGCGGGCGCCTTTTTCGAGCAGGCGTCTGATCGTCGGCAGGGCGGCCCGAATCCGAGTGTCATCGGTGATGGCCCGATTGGCATCGAGGGGCACGTTAAAGTCGACCCGGCAGAACACACGCTTCCCTGCGACTTCAATATCGTCAATTGTCTGTTTATTGAACAAAGCGATCCTCCCTAAAAATAAATGCTTGACCGCCAGGGGGCAGTCCCTGTTGAAAAGCCGGCCAAGAGACTGGCCGGCTAATTTGGATGGTTTTTTAGTGGTCGCCGTCTCGGCTTTAGATTTCCTTGGCGACGATGTAGGCCACCATATCATGAACGCGACAGGAATAGCCCCATTCGTTGTCATACCAGGCCAGAACCTTAACCATATGACCGTCCAGCACCGTGGTGAATTCTGAGTCATAGGTCGAAGAGACCGAGGTGCCGTTGAAATCGCGCGAGACCAGGGGCAGGTCGCTGTAGGCCAGAATCCCTTTTAGGGCTCCTGCCGCGGCTTCTTGCATGGCGGCGTGAACGGCAGCAACGCTGGTCTTTTTTTCGGTTTCGATAACCAGATCGATGAGTGAAACGTTCGGGGTCGGCACCCGGACCGCCATGCCGAAGAGTTTCCCCTGGAGTTGCGGAAGCACCAGGCCAACGGCCTTGGCCGCGCCGGTGGTGGTTGGGATCATCGACATGGCTGCCGCGCGTCCCCGCCGCAGATCAGAGTGCGGAAGGTCGAGAATCTTCTGGTCGTTGGTATAGGCGTGGACGGTGGTCATCATGCCCCGTTTGATGCCGAAGGAATCGTCCAGAACCTTGGCGATCGGGGCCAGGCAGTTGGTGGTACAGGAGGCATTGGACACGATGAAATGCTTGGTCGGATCGTAAAGTTTTTCATTGATCCCCATGCAGAAGGTGCCATCTATATCCCCTTTGCCCGGGGCACTGATCAGCACCCGCTTGGCTCCGGCCGTCAGATGTTTGGCTGCGGCATCCCGTTTGGTGAAATGACCGGTCGACTCGACTACGACATGAATTCCAAGCTCTCTCCAGGGGAGTTTGGCCGGATCGGGTTCAGCGAAAACCCGGATGCGGCGGCCGTTGACCATCAGGTCGCCCTCCGCAACCGCAACCTCTCCAGCGAAGGTGCCGTGTACCGAGTCATACTTCAAGAGGTGAGCCAGGGTTGCCGCGTCAGTCAGGTCATTAATCGCAACCACTTCAAGCTTATCGCTCTGGGTGGTGACGCGCAGCAGGTTGCGGCCGATCCTGCCGAAGCCGTTGATCGCAATTTTTTGAGCCATAATATTGTCTGTTCCCTTCGCTGTTCGCGCTGCAGTGAACTTGCTAGAAATACACTCATAACAAGGTTTGTTGCTACTTATATCGACTGTCAAGACTATACAAAAAATGGCAAATTGCAAATCGGATTTTTTGGAATGCCCCAGACTATTTTTTTTGACAGCTTTGGATGAGCCTGATCGGCACGCAGGGATCCTGAAATCGACGCGGTGAAGGCAGGCAAAAAAGCCCTTTTCTGCTTGCCCTGAATGGTGATTTCAGGTATAAGAGCAGCGCCTACGGGGGGCCGAAAGGGACAGTGATTTTCGTGCGCGTTTGTCTGCTGGCCAGTGGAAGTCGAGGCAATGCGACCCTGATCGAAGCGGACGGTTGCCGCCTGCTGATCGATGCTGGCCTCTCTGCGCGCGAAATCGATCGCCGCCTACGCGAAATCGATCTGTGTGCCGATGATCTGGATGCTGTGCTGATTACGCATGAACATCATGATCACGTAACCGGCATCGGCCCTTTGGCCCGACGGCACAAAATCCCTGTCTATATTGTTCGCGAAACCGCTGCGGCAATCACCCGTCTCGGCGCGATTGAAGACCTGCGCTACTTTGCAGCTGGCGATCGGTTTATGTTGGGCTCTCTTGAGATTTTGAGCTTTTCGACCACGCATGACGCTGTCGATCCGGTCGGTTTTGTGATTGACTCCGCTGAAGGGCGCATCGGTTATGCGACCGACCTGGGGCTGTCGACCCGCTTGGTGGTTAACGTCCTGGAGCGTTGCCGGGTCTTGGTGCTGGAGACCAACCATGATGAGCAGATGCTGCTCGATGGTCCCTATCCCTGGTCGCTGAAACAGAGAATTCAGGGGCGGCTTGGCCATCTGTCGAACCGCACTGCTGCCGGCCTGCTGCAGCAGTTGGCCTGGGATGGCCTTGAGGCCGTCTTCTTGGCCCATCTGAGCGCTGAGAATAACCATCCAGATCTCGCGCAGCAGGAAATCAATCAATGTCTGGCGGAAATGCCGGGCTGCAACCCACAAATATTTTTCGGTCAGCAGGCGAAGGTCAGTCACATCTTTTTTGATTTAGGGAGCATTTATGCCTTGTAGAATAGTTGTTGGTCTGAAAGAGGGTGTCCGCGATGCGCGGGGCGAACGGGTCAAAAGTGAAATCCGTCAACACCTCGGCTTGGAATTGCAGGTGGTCCGCACGCTCGACGTGTATACAGTTGACGCCGAGCTGAGCGCGGCTGAGATCGACGCTGCGGCCAAGGGCCCTTTGAGTGACCCGGTGATTCAGGATGTCGCGGTCGACCATCCGTTAGCTAATGATTTTGATGTGCTGATCGAGGTCGGTTTTCGTCCCGGGGTCACCGACAACATCGGCCGTACCGCCCGCGAGGCGATTCAGTACCTGACGGGTCGCCCCTTTGAGGACGGCGAGGCGGTCTACACCTCGGTGCAGTATCTGTTGTCGGGTGCGATCGATCGCGCTGTCGCCGAGCAGTTAACCAGTGATTTTTTGGCCAACGACCTGATCCAGCGCTGGACCATCCTGACCAGGGATGAGCTTGATCCTGCTAAAGGGGTGCCGGTCAGCATCCCACGGGTCGCTGCCGCCGCCGCGCCGCGTGTGCAGAAGATGGATCTGAACGTGAGTGACGAAGAGCTGTTGCAACTCAGTCGTGACGGCATGCTGGCGCTAAATCTGAATGAGATGAAAACCCTGCAGGCCCATTTTAACGACCCGCAGGTTCAGGCTAAACGGCGTAAGATGGGGCTGGGAATCGAGCTGACCGATGTTGAGCTTGAGGCGCTGGCCCAGACCTGGAGTGAGCACTGCAAGCACAAGATCTTCGCGGCCAAGATCGACTACGAGGACGAACTCGGCAATAAGGAGACGATCGATTCGCTGTTCAAGACTTATATCGTCGGCGCCACCCGCGATATCCGGCAGAACCTGGGCCAGGACGATTTTTGCCTCTCGGTTTTCAAGGACAACGCCGGGGTCATCCGCTTTAACGACGACTGGAGCATGGTCTTCAAGGTTGAAACCCACAACTCCCCTTCAGCCCTGGATCCTTACGGCGGTGCACTGACCGGCATTGTCGGCGTCAACCGCGATGGCTACGGCACCGGCATGGGCGCGCGGCTGATCTTTAATACCGATGTCTTCTGTTTTGCCTCCCCCTTTTACGCCAAGCCGTTGCCGCCGCGTCTGCTCCATCCGCGGCGGATCTTCGAGGGGGTCGTCGAAGGGGTCGAGCACGGCGGCAACAAGAGCGGAATTCCGACGATCAACGGTTCGATCCAGTTCGACGAGCGTTTCGCTGGCAAGCCGCTGGTTTATTGCGGCACCGCCTCGATTATGCCGGCTAAACTGAACGGCAAACCCTGTCATGATAAGCAGGTCCTGGTCGGGGATCACATCATCATGACCGGCGGACGGATCGGCAAGGACGGCATTCATGGCGCGACCTTCTCCTCGGAGGAGCTGCACGAAGACTCACCGGTGACTGCGGTGCAGATCGGTGATCCGATCACCCAGCGGCGGATGTTCGATTTTCTGATCATCGCGCGCGACCGTGGGCTGTATAACTCGATCACCGATAACGGGGCAGGGGGGCTCTCCTCCTCGGTGGGTGAAATGGCCGAGGATACCGGCGGCCTTGAAATGCATCTCGATCGGGCACCGCTCAAGTATCCGGGTCTGCAACCCTGGGAGATCCTGATCTCAGAGGCGCAGGAAC
Source organism: Geopsychrobacter sp. (assembly GCA_041689145.1). GTDB lineage: Bacteria > Desulfobacterota > Desulfuromonadia > Desulfuromonadales > Geopsychrobacteraceae > Geopsychrobacter. The sequence continues at coordinate 4,206 of JBDNGT010000191.1, forward strand.
GGATGACCCTGGCAGTTTCCGACGCACAGCTAGGTCCTTTTTTGCAGTTGGCGGCCGAGATGGGGGTCGAAGCGACCGACCTCGGCCTGTTCACCGACTCGGGCTATTACCATTGCCTCTATCAGGGGAAGACCGTCTGCTGTCTCGATATGGAGTTCCTGCATGCCGGCGTGCCGCAGATGCAGATCCCGGCCAAGTGGGAAATCAAGGGGCATAAGGAACCGGTTCTTACCGGGCGCGATCTGCAGGCCGATCTGCTCGGGCTGCTAGGGCGCCTGAATATCTGCTCCAAAGAATCGGTGGTGCGCCGTTACGATCACGAGGTTCAGGCCGGTACGGTGGTTAAGCCGCTGACCGGCGTCACCAATGACGGTCCGAGTGATGCCGCGGTCTATCGTCCGCTGTTCGACAGTTTCGAGGGGATCGTCACCGCGCACGGCATCTGTCCGAGCTACAGCGACATCGACACCTATCACATGATGGCCTGTGCCATCGACGAGGCGCTGCGCAACTATGTCGCGGTCGGTGGTAATATCGAGCATGTCGCCGGACTCGACAATTTCTGCTGGTGCGACCCGGTCGAGAGCGAGCGTACCCCGGACGGCGCCTACAAGGCTGCTCAGCTGGTGCGGGCCAACAAGGCGCTCTACGAATACTGTGTCGCCTTCGGCGTGCCTTTGATCAGCGGTAAGGACTCGATGAAGAACGACTACCAGATCGGCGAGACCAAGATCTCGATCCCGCCGACGGTGCTCTTCTCGGTCATCGGTAAGATCGACGATGTGCGCTTGGCAGTGACCATGGATGCCAAGGCACCGGGGGACCTGGTCTACCTGCTCGGCAGTACCGCCGATGAGCTGGGCGGTTCCGAGTACTACCGGATGTGCGGTGAACTGGGCGCCAATGTGCCGCAGGTTGACTCGCAAAAAGCACTCAAGCTCTACCGGACTGTCAATGCCGCGCAACAGCAGAAATTGCTGCGCAGTTGCCACGATCTGTCCGATGGCGGTCTGGCGGTCGCCCTGGCCGAAAAAGCCTTTGCCGGCGGTTTCGGTATCTCGGCTGACCTAGACAAGTTAATCGTATCTGCCGAGCTGTCAGAATTGTCTGATATGGCACTGCTCTTCTCCGAATCGCAGAGCCGTCTGGCGGTCACGGTCAAACCTGAAGATCAATCGACTTTTGAGCAGCTGTTTGCCGACTGTGATGCTGCTCTGATCGGCCGGGTTATGGCCGAACCGGTGTTGTCCCTCTGTCGTGGCGGCAAGAGTTTGATCAAATCGCTCAATGATCAGAATAAAGAGGCGTGGCAGGCGCCGTTGCGGGAGCTTTAATCATGGCAAAACAAGTCAGATCGCTGGTGATCGCCGGCAACGGAACAAACTGTGAGCGCGAGGTGGCCGAGGCCTGCCGTCTGGCCGGTTCAGAGGTGGCTGCCGCGGTGCATATCGCCGAGCTTTTGGCGGGTCGGGTCAAGCTTGAGGATTACCACTTTCTCAACCTGGCCGGTGGCTTTCTTGACGGCGACGACCTCGGCAGCGCCAAGGCCGGGGCCAACCGCCTGCTGCACGCACCCGTAGCGGGGGGCGGTGCTTCTTTGGCCGCACAGATCGGCCAGTTTATCGCCGATGGCAAGCTGATCATAGGGGTATGCAACGGTTTTCAATTGATGGTCAAAATGGGATTGTTGCCGGCGACCGAGCATAATTATCAACAACAGACCTGCACTCTGACGCATAATGATTCAGGGCGCTTCGTTGATCGCTGGACCTATCTGCAGACCGATAGCGCGTCCCCCTGTATCTATACGCGAGGGCTTGAAGGGATTTATCTGCCGGTCCGTCACGGGGAAGGGAAGTTTGTCGTGGATAGCGACGCCACCCTGCAGGCGCTTGAAGCTGCGCATCTGGTGCCGTTGCGCTATGCTGATGCCGAGTTTGCCCCGACCATGGATTTTCCAGCCAATCCGAATGGGAGCATTGCCGCGATCGCCGGGGTTTGTGACCCGACAGGGCGTGTCTTCGGTCTGATGCCGCACCCTGAGGCCTATGTCCATTATACCCAACATCCGCGTTGGACCCGGGAGGAGCTGCCGGAAGAGGGGATGGGGCTCTTGCTCTATCGAAATGCCATAAACTATGTTCGTGAGAATTTGCTATAGGACGATTAAGTGCATATGTTAGCCACCAAGGCACCAAGGACACCAAGTGAATCTAGACATTTAACAGTTCGAGGTTTCATGTTCCAGGTTTGAGGTTTGAGGTTTGGTGACTAGGAATTGGTGTCTTGGTGCCTTGGTGGCTGATTGCCTTGGTGTCTTGGTGCCTTGGTGGCTGATTGCCTTGGTGACTTGGTGGCTAAGTAAAATTTTGTGTATCTTGTACTTTTTTTTATAGTTCATTAATCTGTTAAGGATGAACATGTTCGATAAACTGCACGAAGAATGTGGAATCTTTGGGGTCTTCGGTAACCCTGAAGCTGCCAATCTGACTTACCTTGGACTTTACTCCTTACAGCATCGTGGTCAGGAAGGCTGCGGGATCGTCGCTTCTGATGGCTATCGGCTGCGTGCTCACAAAGGGCTGGGGCTGGTCTCCGATGTCTTCAAGAAGGATCAGGTGTTCGATCACCTGCCGGGGAATTCAGCGATCGGCCATGTGCGCTATTCAACCTCAGGCGGGAATGACGTCAAAAACTGTCAACCGATCATGGTCGACTACTCGCGCGGCAGTATCGCGGTTTCGCATAACGGCAATCTGGTCAATGCCGAGGAGGTGCGCAATCGTCTTGAACAGAGCGGTTCGATTTTTTCGACCACCGCTGACACCGAAACGATCATCCATCTGCTGGCTCGCGCCCAGTCCGATTCGCTGATCGATCGCATCTGTGAGGCGTTGCACACCGTCAAGGGGGCCTACAGCCTGCTGTTTTTGACCGAAACCCGGATGGTTGCGGTACGCGATCCCAACGGCTTCCGCCCCTTATGTCTCGGCCGTCTCGATGGCGGCTATGTTGTCGCCTCGGAATCTTGCGCCTTCGATCTGGTCGATGCCGAATTTATTCGCGAGATCGAGCCGGGGGAGATGATCGTCATCGACAAGACCGGTCTGAAGTCGTTCAAGCCGTTTAAAGAGACGAATCCGACTCCCTGCATCTTTGAATATGTCTACTTCGCGCGGCCCGATAGCCGGATCTTTGGTCGGATGGTCTATACCGTGCGTAAGGAGTCGGGTCGCCATCTGGCGCGTGAACACCCGGTGGAGGCCGATCTGGTTATTGCGGTCCCCGACTCGGGCGTTCCTGCGGCGATGGGCTTCGCCGAAGAGTCAGGCCTCCCGTTTGAGTTGGGTCTGATCCGCAACCACTACGTCGGCCGGACCTTCATCGAGCCGCAACAGTCGATCCGTCACTTCGGCGTCAAGCTTAAGCTCAACCCGGTGCGGGATCTGCTTGAAGGGAAGCGTGTGGTCGTGGTGGATGATTCGATCGTGCGCGGCACGACTGCGCGCAAGATCGTTAAGATGCTGAGGAATGCCGGGGCGACCGAGGTCCATCTGCGGATTTCCAGCCCGCCGACCAGCTACCCCTGTTTCTACGGGATCGACACTCCGTCACGCAAGGAGCTGATCTCGGCCTCGCACACTGTCGAAGAGATCGCGAAATACGTGACGGCTGATTCCGTCGGTTATCTGTCTGAAGCAGGCCTGCGCGCGGCCGTCGGAATTGAAGGGGAGGCCTGTGCGACCTTTTGCGATGCCTGTTTTAATGGCAATTACCCGGTTCATTTCCCGCGCCTCAAGTCGGACAAGCAGTTGGGCCTATTCTGTGACGATAAGCGAGGATGTGAGAAGCGCGAAAGCTGAACACCCCTTCTTGCCGCGAAATTCGCACCTTGCGATTCATTTAATCTGGAGAGAGACATGAGCATCAAAGATGAACTGAAACCGATTATTTTGGAGATGTCCTATGAGCAGCGCGAAGTGACGCTGGCTTCGGGGCGCAAGAGCAATTTCTATTTTGACGGCAAGCAGACCACGCTGCACGCCAAGGGCGGATTGCTGGTCGGCAAGGCTTTCTGGGAAGAGGTCAAGAAATTTGCAGGGCCGATCGATGGCGTCGGTGGCCTGACCCTGGGTGCAGATCCGATCGCCACCGCGACCTCGATCGCCGCTCTGCTCGACGGTCAATCGGTGCATGCCTTTATTATCCGCAAGGAACCCAAAGGGCACGGTACCGGTCAGTGGCTGGAAGGGCGCAAGAACCTGCCCCCGGGATCACGGGTCGTGATTGTTGAAGATGTGACAACCACCGGCGGGTCTTCGCTCCAGGCGATTGAGCGGGCCGAGGAGGAAGGGTTGGTTGTGCTCGGTATCGTCACTCTCGTTGATCGTGAAGAGGGTGCGCGTGAAAATATCGAAGCTAAAGGCCAGATTCTGCGCTCGGTCTTTACCTGGACTGAGATCGTTGGCTAAAAGAGGCGCGAAACGCGAGTCTTGAATCGCGATTAACAATAAGAAATGGCCCGCCAATCGGCGGGCCATTTCTTATTGTATTCTTTAGGTGTTATTGCCTATCTAGTTGTTGCTTAGACTTTAAATATCTCCGGCTTCTAACTTCAGGTCTTTAGTCTTCCTGAGGGATGCGGAATACTTCGAGGACTCCGGGGAGGGTGCGTATGTGATCTTCCGAGATGTTATGTGTGTCGCCAACCACACCCAGAATCACGCGATCACTGCCCGTCGATTGGTGAAAATCACAATCAAGTTCGACCAGGAACTCCTTGACCTGCTCCAGCTCTTTTTCACTCGCCCGCTTCTTCATCACTACCAGCATCGTTTAACCCTTTCTACTTTTCGCGCGCTCAAGGCTGCGGCTTTCATCAATAACGCGCTCGAACAGACGGACAATTGCACCGTTGTCGAGGGGGCCGGGGTTCTCCTGGCGCA
>JBDNGT010000192.1:0-1370 GCA_041689145.1 Geopsychrobacter sp.
AAACAAAAGGCCAGTCCCCGTTACGCAGTGACCGGCCGAACTCCTAGCACAACCTGCATAGCGTGTTACTAGAATTGGTCAACAAAACCCTTGCGATATGTTATATACAATCTTTCGGAAAAACGAACTATTAGGTGTTGAATCGATCAACATTTTTGTAAGTTTGAACTGATTGTAAAGAGGAATAGCTTATGTCTAGCGTCCGCTCTCTTAGCATCACCGGCTACAAATCCATTCGAGACCTGAAGGAATTTAAGCTGAATGCGCTGAATGTTCTGATCGGGTCCAATGGGGCCGGGAAAAGTAATTTTATCAATTTGTTCCGACTCCTTAACGAGATGTACGAGCAGCAATTACAGCTCTACGTACAGAAGCAGGGTGGCCCTGATGCCCTGTTGCACTTTGGCAGGAGAAATACAGAACGACTGCACGCCGAGTTTTACTTCGCAAACAACGGATATAAATTCGACCTGGTTCCCACTGCAGATAATAGATTGGTTTTTGAAAAGGAAATTAGTTGGTTTGGCGGGGTGTATTTTTCTTCAACAAAAAGTGCCGTTCTGGGAGCAGGCCATGATGAATCGAAGCTTAAGGAAGCAAAGGATAGTTATTCGCCGTATGTGAGGTCATCTGTCAGTAATTGGCGCGTGTACCATTTTCACGACACCAGTGAAACTGCCAAAGTAAAACAGAAAAACCCTTCCAATGACAATCTGCGACTCAAGGTCGACGCTGCTAATTTGGCAGCTTACCTGCGCATGCTCAAGGAGAAGCATGAGTCGGAATATCAGCGAATAGTGGAAACCATCCGTCTCGTCGCACCATATTTTGGGGATTTTGTGCATCGACCTGGGGACCAGGAGTACCTTGAGCTTGAATGGGCCCAAAAAGGTAGGTCTGACACGCCACTTAAAGCGCATATGCTCTCGGATGGCAGTTTGCGTTTTATCTGTCTTGCAACCCTTTTGTTGCAGCCGGTTAAATTATTGCCCGACACGATTCTGATTGATGAGCCTGAACTTGGCTTACACCCTTATGCTATCTCAGTATTGGCAGATATTTTTAAGCAAGTAGCGGAGGATCGGCAACTGATCGTATCAACCCAATCTGTTGAACTGATCAATGAATTGTCACCTGAAGATATCGTGGTGGTTGATCAAGAGGATGGCGCATCCACGTTCAAGCGATTCAAAGAAGAAGAGTTGTCTGGTTGGCTTGAAGAATACGCGATGGGCGAAATATGGAAGCGTAATATCCTCGGCGGGAGACCATGACATGGTAGAGGTCGTTGTTATCGCTGAGGGACAAACCGAAGAAAAATTCATAAAGCAACTGGTCGCGCCATCCCTGCGTCATTTGAAGGTCTATGT
>JBDNGT010000193.1:0-4079 GCA_041689145.1 Geopsychrobacter sp.
ACGTACGGCACTGATAAAGGGAACACTCCGGAATGCATGCTGTTTGTGGATGGATTGCGGTTCGATTGTGCTAGGCGTCTCGCACTGTTATTAGAAAAATCAGGCCTTAACGTTGAAGAATCTGAAAAGTGGGCGGCACTGCCGAGCGTCACTGGCACCTGCAAACCAGCGGTTGCACCCTTGGTCAAGGAAAATACAATTGCCGAGGAACCAGAGCCGTACAATTTTGAGCCCCTTTCTGCATACCAATTCAAGAAAGCCTTGGAGCAGAATGGCTGGACGATTCTGAATAAAAAATCACCAACACCGGCTGTGAGCTCGATTGTGCCACCTCAGCTTTGGGTTGAATGCGGTGATATTGATCATGAGGGTCATGACCGAGGCTGGAAGCTTGCTCGCCAAATGGACCTACTTCTTGCTGAGGTGCAGGAGCGAGTCCAAAGCTTGCAGGAGGCTGGCTGGAAAAGAATTCGTATCGTCACGGATCATGGTTGGTTGTTATTGCCTGGAGGCCTACCGAAGGTTGAGTTGCCGAGTAGCGTCGCTGAAAGCAAATGGAGCCGCTGTGCAGTCATTAAGCCTGGAGCTACGAGCAACGGACTGGAGTTCCCTTGGCATTGGAACCCTAACCAACTTTTTGCCCTGGCTGATGGTATAAGCTGCTTCCGCAAAGGCGAGGAATACACGCATGGCGGAATTAGTCTTCAGGAGTGTTTGACCTTGGAGTTGATCGTTACTGGAGCCGAGGCGATCAAACTTGGAAATAGTGTCGCAGTCACAGACATTGCTTGGAAGGGTCTCCGTTGCACAATCGCTGTTGAAGGTGATTTTTCTAGCCTAGATTTCGATATCCGTACCCAAGCTGGCAACCCGAATACCAGTGTGACGGTAAATCCTAAAACCTTAAAAAGTAATGGGACCGCCTCCGTTGTGGTTGAAAATGAAGACCTTGAGGGGAGAGATGCGGCTATTGTGTTGCTGGATGAAACTGGGGGATTGGTGACGCAGATTGCCACTGTCACAGGTGGAGACGAAAAATGATTGAATTGGATCAAGTCGACAGGCAGGCCGCTGCATCGCTAGATGGGTATCTCGTTCGGAAAGATTTGGTTCGTACCTTTAGTCGCCAGTTTCCCGTGCCGACATATGTTGTAGAATTTCTGCTCGGGCGGTATTGCGCCAGCATTGATCCAGATGAAATCGAGGAAGGCCTTAAGATCGTTCAGCGCCAACTTTTGCGGTGATGATCTATTAATTTCCGGAAGGCAACAAGGTGCCCACCATCTACAGAATTTGATGGTAGACACCAAATTCATTTAATCCCTGACACCAAATCCCATTTAGTATTGCCTGGGGAGAGCCGTTCCGCTAGAATGTATTGCTTTTGCAGCACATGGAGGTTCAATATGAAATCATCTACAATCCCATCCTTAAGAGTTGAGCCTGCCCTACGTAAGGCCGCCGAGAATGTTTTACGTAAAGGTGAAACTCTCTCCAACTTTATGGAAGAATCATTACGGGCAGGAATTCAGCACCGCAAATTTCAACAGGAATTTATCGCTCGGGGCTTGGTCTCAAAAGATGAGGCGCTTCAAACAGGGGAATATTCTTCGGCAGAGGTTGTTCATGATGAGTTGCGTTCTATGCTGGCTCATGCTGAAGAGAATAGCTGAAAGTGAGCTACCAGGTTCGTTATACTAAGGGGGCCAAAGACGACATTGTTCGTCTCTATGGCTTTCTGATTGAGCAAGATCTCGCAGCGGCTCGAAAAGCACTCGCCGCGATTGAGAAGGGGGCCTGTAAATGGCTGTGCTTTTATACTCATTAATTCATTAACTTCATCTAGAAGATCGCAGCTAGCCGTTCAAACGATTTGCTCAGCCTTCTTGAAACTGCGAGGAACATCCCCTTAAGCAGCTTTCCACCAATCACTGGATGTTCTTCCAGCAAAGCGTCAAAACGTTCAGAACTAATCTTGAGTAATGTGGCATCGGTGAGAGCCGTTGCCGTCACGGGTCTCTTCTCCTCTGAAAACAGACAAAGCTCACCGACGACCGAGTCTTCACCGTAAATGCCAACGATGACATGCTTATCTTCAAATTCTGTTTGTTTTTTTATCTCTATCTTACCTTCGACAACAAAAGCGACCGAGTTGCCCTCATCCCCTTCGTGCCACAGAACGGTTCCTGCTGGAATTTCACAACACTCAAGATATTGTCCGACTATTGTTCTTTCAGCATCATCGATATACTTGAAAAAACGAAAATCAGCTTTTATTTTTCGGCACAGATCTTCAGAAAAAATTGTCATACGCTATCCGTCACCCTTTTCCATCTGCACAAGTTTTTCATCCATTTTCTTCAGCAGTCCCACAAAACCATCCTTACGCAGGATTTCGTTATAGCTTGAACGATAGCTGCTTACCAGGCTGACGCCCTCAATCAGGACATCATAAATCTGCCAGACACCACCGTCCTGAACCAATTTATACTGCACCGGGATATTGTAACGATCAGAAACAAACGTGGTGTCAAGAATTGCTTTATCGTCTTTAACCCGCTCTTGGTCATAAGTAACTTGGCCGCCGGAATAATCCTCAACCCGGTTGAGATAGATCCGCTCTAAAATTTTCACGTAAAGTGCCATGAACTGGCGCAACTCGTCCGGTGTCCCTTTTTTCCAGTAGACGCCGAGAGTTCGCTGCGAAAGGGATTCTATTCCAAGAAATTTTTGAACCGTGCCGCTGATCTCCGACCGTTTTTCAACAGCAGATCGATCACTGTTCAGAACCGAAAAGACTCCATCAACCATCTGCTTGACCTGTTCCTGCGGCGAAGTCGCGACCGCATAAGCAGGAAAAGCAAACAATATAAACAAGAACACACACAACAGGCGCATATAATAAATCCCCTAAAATTGAATGAATTGGGTAAGAGTATAGCGTTATTGTGCGACTTTTGCCACCCGATACTGTGCATAGGCGTCACGCATAAAAAGGTAGGGATCAAGTGAATCACGCTTGAGCTTTTCGTAGCTGTCATCATCAAGGGAAAGGTAGTTTACGGCGAGACCGGCCGTGAATTCCGCCTTATCGAGCAGGCTCCAGTTGCGGTTCAGATCACTGGTGAGTGGGTCAAGAAAAGCGTCAACCACACTCCCACTGGCGTCACGCAGGCTTGAGGGGCCTAAAAATGGCAGGATCAGATAGGGACCCTGGCCAATATGATAAACGCCGAGAGTCTGTCCAAAATCTTCGTCTTTTTTAGGCAGCTTGCCCCACTTATCAGCGGCATCAATCAAACCACCGAGGCCGATGGTGGTATTGACAAAAAAACGGGTAGTTTCTCGGCCGGCATCGCCAAATTTAAACTGCAGCCCGGAGTTTACAATCCGAACGGGACTGCTGATGTTGGAAAAAAAGTCACTGATTGACTGGCGGACCGGACGCGGAACCACGCGATAGGCGCGCGCAACCGGTTTCAAAAGATAGAAGTAGAGCTTATCGTTAAACCAGAAGATCCCACGATTTAGGCCCTCAAAGGGGTCCGAGATCAGCGGGATATTATCTGTTTCGGAAAAGTTGTCGGCGAATTCCTGATCAAAACTATCGCCAACTGCCATATCTGCTGATGCTGCCGGTTTTGACTGCAGTGCAAAGGCCGGCGCCACGAACACGACAGCTGCCAACAGAATCAAAAAAAATAACCGCAAAGTCGTCCCTACTTTTGAAATATATATTTACTGAGAAGATCCTCAAAATTAATGGCAGATTCAGTCTCAGTAATTTCACCACCATCAGCGATTATGGCATCAAGTCCGCCTGGTGTGATATTGACATAGCGATCACCAATAATCCCTGCCGTCCGAATCGAGGCGATAGTATCTTCCTGCAGCGCCACCCCCTGATTGATTTTCATCATGACCACGGCTTCGTATAATTTAGGTTCAAGGTTGATACTGACAACCTTGCCAACCTCAACGCCTGAAATCTCTATTCTTGAGTTCGGTTTGAGTCCGGAAACCGAACCGAACCTGGCACTGACTTGGTAGGAGGGTTTTTCAAAAAAGCTGACATCGCC
>JBDNGT010000194.1:0-6972 GCA_041689145.1 Geopsychrobacter sp.
AAGAAGACCCGCCTGATCGGTCCCAACTGCCCCGGCGTCATCACCCCCGGCCAGGTCAAGATCGGCATCATGCCCGGTTATATCCACAAGCCCGGCCCGGTCGGCGTGGTCTCACGCTCCGGCACCCTGACCTATGAGGCGGTCTGGCAACTGACCAGCCGCGACATCGGCCAGTCCACCTGCGTCGGTATCGGCGGTGACCCGGTCAACGGCACCAGCCACCTCGACGTGCTCAAGATGTTTGAAGCCGACCCCGAAACCAAGGCGGTGATCATGATCGGCGAGATCGGCGGCGACGCCGAAGAGAAAGCCGCCGAGTACGTGCGTGATCACATGACCAAACCGGTCGCCGCCTTCATCGCCGGCGCCACCGCGCCTGCAGGCAAGCGCATGGGCCATGCCGGCGCGATCATCTCCGGCGGCAAAGGGGATGCGGCGAGCAAGAAGGCCTTCCTGCGTGAATGCGGCATCTCGGTCGCTGATTCCCCGGCCGAAATGGCCGAGGCGCTGCTGAAGATCTGGCAGCCCTGAAATGACGCATAACTGAATTAAACCATCAAAAAACAGGATCAGCCTTTACGGATTGATCCTGTTTTTTATTGGAGGTTCAATTGCAAAAACTATATCGTTCCATTAAAATATTGTCAGTCTAATCAGAAAGGAGTTTGTAATGCAGAGATGGCAAATGCAAGAAGCCAAGGCGCGCATGTCCGAGTTGGTCAAAAATGCACAGCTCCAGCCTCAGGATATCACCCTGCATGGCAAGTCTGTCGCGGTCGTCATTTCACGTGAGACCTTTAATCGGTTATCGCAGGCCCAAGATTCGCTGGTTGATTTTATGCGCCGCTCTCCCCTTTATGGCAGCGAGGACCTTGCTTTTAAGCGCGATACAAGCCCAACCAGGGAGATTGAACTTTGAGCTATCTCATTGATACCAACGTGCTTTCTGAGCTGCGCCGCAAAGCACCTGATCCTGGCGTTGTTGAATGGTTTTCAAAACGATCGTCTGCCTCCCTGCACTTAAGCGTGCTAACTTTGGGCGAAATCCGCAAAGGGATCGAAGGGATTACGGACGAAAGACGCCGATTAACGTTGATTGATTGGCTTGAAACTGAGTTGCCACTGTTTTTTGCGGGTCGTATTCTGAGTATTAATGAAGCGGTGGCAGATCGGTGGGGCCGTGTGGTTGCAGGCGCAGGACGTTCGCTACCAGCTATTGACTCACTGCTGGCCGCTACCGCTCTGGAGCACGATCTGGTGCTTGTCACCCGTAATATCAAAGACTTCGCCGACCTGCCAGTTGAAATATTTAATCCTTGGTCTCAATGATCATTAACTATTCAGTCTCTTTCTAGATGGGTTCGTGACCCCCGCAGCAAGGATTTGCTACGGGGACACATGGTTTATTTTCCGTGCTGGAGGCTGTCAGACTATCCATGATCTGGCTGCAAATTCAGCTGTTTGGCTCAGATTTCAGCTCCTTTTTGCCCCATAGCTACGGCTATGAGCCTACAAACGCGCTAAAATTTCCTAGCAGGGTCTGAAGGGCGAGCACTCCATGTTTTGACAGAAATTAACATGAAGACCATTATGGGATAGCAGGACGCGAGGTTATTACTGCTGTAATTTGCGGGCACAAGAATAGCCACTCAAGTCAGTAAAGACCTGTGTGGCTACATTTTTATCAACAGATTAAGCGATCCCCTGGATCAGAACTGATGCAGGTTTTTTTATTCTGCGTTCCGGCACCCTGACCTATGAGGCGGTCTGGCAGCTGACCAGCCGCGACATCGGCCAGTCCACCTGCGTCGGTATCGGCGGCGCCACCGCGCCCGCAGGCAAACGCATGGGACATGCTGACGCGATCATCTCCGGCGGCAAGGGGGATGCTGCGAGCAAGAAGGCCTTTTTGCGTGAATGCGGCATCTCGGTCGTCGATTCCCCGGCCGAAATGGCCGAGGCGTTGCTGAAGATCTGGCAGCCTTAAGCTTTAAATCACCAACAAAAAAGGACCGGCACTCTGTTGCCGGTCCTTTTTTGTTGGTAGACACAAAGGGGGGGCATGACTATAGTTTGGGGAGATAAGATCTGTTTAACAGACTTCCACCAAGGCGACGCTCCCATGTCCCAACCAGAACTGTTGAATATATTGGTGATCGACGATGATAAAGCGATGCGCCATATGCTACGACTGGTCCTCGAACGCGATCACTACCGGATCAGTGAAGCCGAATCCGCCGACAGTGCGTTGCAAATGGTCAGCCACGAAGTATTTGACGCCATCCTCTGCGATATCCGCATGCCGGGGACTGACGGTTTAAGTTTTTTGGCCACCCCGCAAATCAAAGAGTGCAACGCTGTCATAATCATGATGAGCGCCTACGGCAGTATCGATACCGCCATCGAATGTATGAAACGCGGCGCCTACGACTACATTTCAAAGCCATTCAAAGCCGATGAAATTCTACTTACCCTCAAGAAAGCCGAAGAACGTCAACGCCTCGAACGAGAGAATCAGCGCCTAAAGCTTCATCTTGCCGGCCGTCAAGGCGGCACGGGCATCGACCTGATTGTTCACGCGAGCCCAAAAATGACCCAACTCCTGAAACAGGTTCAAAAAATTGCTGCGAGTGAAGCTGCGGTGCTGATCAACGGTGAAACTGGGACCGGTAAAGAACTGATCGCCCAAGCACTTCATCAGTATAGCTCGCGTGCAAATGGACCTTTTCTGGCTATCAATTGTAGTGCCATTTCCGCAGGACTACTGGAAAGTGAGCTTTTCGGCCACGTGCGTGGCGCCTTCACCGGTGCTGATCGTAACCACCAGGGCCTCTTTACTGCAGCAACAAACGGCACGCTTTTTCTTGACGAAATCGCCGATCTCCCGCTTGATCTGCAACCCAAGCTATTGAGAGTCCTACAGGAAGGAGAGGTGAGACCCGTTGGATCGAATCGCAGTATACGCATCAATACCCGCGTTATTGCGGCCAGCGGAGCCGACCTAAAACAGATGGTCGAGCTCGGCAAATTTCGTCAGGATCTGTACTATCGACTGGCCGTGGTTGACCTGAAGATACCGGCCCTGCGCGAGCGCCCCGATGATATCACCGCGCTCGGGCAGCACTTTCTGAACGAGATCACCTGCCGCGAAGGTCTGCCACTGCCGCAGCTGTCACACGAGGACCTGGCCATGCTGCACAGTTACTCCTGGCCTGGCAACGTACGAGAACTGAAAAATTATATTGAAAAAGCGGTCATCTTCAGTCGACCGGGAGAAATCAACCTTCACCAGCTACCAACCGAGCGAAGTGGCGGCATTCAGAGTGAAAATCCAGACCTGTCGCTCAAAAAAACAATTAGTAGAATAGAAAAAGATCATATTCAGCGTGCCCTTAAGAAAACCTCAGGAAACCGAACTCAGGCAGCAAAACTCCTTGAAATCAGCCTGCGATCCCTGATGTACAAAATCAAAGAATACGAGATCAAATAACCCTATGGACCATAGAAAGACAAAGAGACTAACCGGTTTGCGCAGTGAGATTCTGTTGACTCTGACAATTCTTTTTGGGTCAGCGCTGTTGCTCGGTGGATTTCTGTTTTTGCGTTACACCGAACAAAATTTGTTGCAACAACGTATTCAAATGGCGACCTTGGGGTTGCGTTTGACGGCCTACTCTCTCAGTGCGAAAAATTTGAAGTCAGATTCCCTGAAAACTGAGCTGACCTTAAAATTTCAAAATGAACTGAACGCTCAAAACGGTTGGCTTTTTGATCAAAATTTGGACTTGCAATTTTCATATCACAGCCCAGAAAAGTTCGAAGTTCCCCTTACAAAATTGCGTCAGGTTCTGCTTACGGGCAACGAAGTTGTTGAGCTGACCTGGCCCGGCCTGTTATCTTTTTTTACTACGGACCAGGATTTTTCTCTATTTGTGGCCGTACCGCTAAAAACTACGGGCCGCCCGCAGGGTGTTTTAGCCACGCGATTTTCGCTACAGGACATACTGCTGAAACTCAACGCCGCGCAGCGCTGGTTGTTCGGCTATGTGTTTGCCTTTGGCAGCATACTCGTCACTGCCGGATTTTTTTTACTTGATCGCAACGTTGTGAAGCCAACCCGTAAGCTCTTACAAGCGACACAACATATTGCTGCGGGCCATCTAGATTTGCAGCTTGAAAAAACGGGACCAAGCGAAATTTACGCCCTGGCCGAAAGCTTCAACCACATGGCCGAAGCCCTTAAAAATAGCCAGCTTGAAACTTTAGCGAATATACAGTCCCTACGCGAGGCCAATGCCGAAATACAACAAACCCAACATGAATTAATCCGCAGTGAAAAACTGGCGACCGTCGGCTACATTGCGGCGGGCATGGCTCATGAGATCGGCAACCCACTGGGTGCATTGATGGGTTATCTTTCATTGCTGAAAACAGATTTGAAGGAGAACCCTCAATCCGAGTTGTTGCAAGAAGCAGCCAACGCCACCGAACGCATTGACCATCTTGTCAAAGCGTTGCTCGATTATGCTTCTCCAGCAAGCACCTGCGTCGAAGCGCTTGACCCCTGGGTAGCAGTTAAAGACACGGTACACATGCTCGAATTGCAGGGGGTCTTCAAATCCTTTACGCTGAAAATCGATACCAACCTTGCCTTGCCCCTGGTCAGAATGGATCAGAACAAGCTGGGGCAGGTTCTGGTAAACCTGTTATTGAACAGTATTGATGCCTGCACTGGGAAAGGACAAATCACCCTCAGCGGGATGGCGGATCAGCAGCAGATCAAAATTTGTGTCACCGACACAGGTTGCGGCATTTCCCCGCAACAGCTCAATAGCATTTTTGAACCATTTTTCACAACCAAAGCGCCTGGAAATAACCGTGGGCTGGGGCTTGCCGTCTGCCAGCGGGTGATTTCCGAAGCAGGTGGAGAAATTATAGTCGAATCCATACCGGGCCAAGGCAGCACCTTTTGTCTGATCTTACCAATCGCACAAAAACGCAGCGATTCCAAGGAGTCAGTGGCTGCGTATTAATCGAACTCTATCCTTTTTGGAATCGACCCAGCGATTGCATCCGAGGTTCAAACCAGGGATACCCCGCGACTACGTCCCCAAAGAATGCAATAGTTGCACAACAACGTGCAAAAACTGCATGTTTCTTAATTCAGCCTGTTGCACCACCACCCTAAGAGACTGTTATTACAATGTAATTCTCAGTACTCTAACGGCATTAAATATGCTAGTCACTTATTATAGTCCACGCTCTGCCAAAGGATGATTATGCGATCCATTCGAAAAGACCAAAAAGGATTTACCCTCATAGAAGTCCTTATCGTGATTGCCGTTGCGGCAGTTCTTGCGGCCATAGCCACACCCAGCATCAAAAGCTTCATGGATAGTTACACAACCAAGGGTGCTGCGCGAGATGTGATCAGTATGTTTCAGCAGGCAAGGCTCGAAGCGGTCAGACGCGGAGAGCCGGTTGCTCTGAGCTTCACCCTCGGAACCGGGTCGGCTGGGCAGGTCAAACTCTTTGTCGATGACGGTGCCGTCGCGTTCACACAGGATGTCGGCGAACTGACGATCAGCACCTACAGCATGCCGCGAAATACGCAACTGCAGAACTCCCTTGACCCCCTTTCCCCCCCATTTCCTGGCCTGGTGACCGGCTTCGATTCCCGTGGTTTGACCCGTGTCGATAGCGGGGACATTCTCGACGGAAGCATCGAAGTCGCTGGCCTGAGCAAACCATATACCTTAAGCCTGGGGTTGTCCGGGCTGGCAAAAATAGAATAGGTGATACTCATGGCTAACTTTTGTCATCCCCGTCATTACCCGCAGACCAAAGGGTTTACCCTGGTCGAGCTGCTGGTTGCCATAGCAGTCTCCGGCATCCTTGGCACGGCAATTTTTTCAACTTTCTTCACTCATAATAAGGTTTATATTGAGCAGGAACAGGTTGTTGCCATGCAACAGAATTTACGCGCTGGCCTCGACCTGATGGTCCGAGAAATCCGTATGGCCGGTTTCGAGGGCGATGGGGATGCCAGCGTCGGCTTTATAACCGCGGATGCAAACAAAATCGAGTTCACCTGGGATGAAAATGAAGACGGTGATTTTGATGATTACGGTGAATACCTGACCTATTCGCTCTATGGCGCGGGCATGTCTAACCTTGGACGAAAACCCACCAAAGACGCCAACAATCAAGCCGTGGCCGAGAATATCGTTGGCCTCGGTTTTGCCTATGCCTTTGATGCCGACGACGACGACAACAATGAACTAGATGTCGATGCTAGTGGCAACATTTATTGGGCAGCTCCTGTAGGGGGCAACTGGTACAGTCTCGATGTGAACGCGGATGGCCTGATCAATGCGGACGATGACACTGACGGTAACGGCATTTTGAATGATACAGTACCTCTTCCAAATGTTAATCGTGATGACATCCGAGCGGTACAAATCTGGATGCTAGCCCAAACCGGGAATGAAGCGAGAGGTTTTACCGATACCAACAAATATGTGGTCGGCACCCAGATTATTCAACCTAACAACGCATTCCGACATCGTTTGCTTTCCGCGGTTGTTGAATGCCGGAATCTGGTGATGAAAGGAAAACTCTGATGCTTGATGAGCGCGGTTTTTCATTAATCGAGGTGCTGATTGCGCTGACTATTTTTGCCATCGGCATGCTAGCCCTAGCGCAAATGCAGGTTGTGGCCCTGAAGGGCAACACTGTCGCGCGTGATGTGACCGAGGCCACCACCCTGGCACAGAACAAGATTGAAGAGTTGAAGCTTTTGCCCTACGAGCATGACGACCTGCAAGACGCCCAGGAGCTGCTTACTACTGACCCAGGGTTTCGGGACGGCGGCTTAGACGACACCGCTGCTCCGGATGGGCCTTCAACCGACATCGACCTCTACGGAAAAACCTACGCCCTGTCTTGGAATGTCGCCGAGGACTTCCCCTT
>JBDNGT010000195.1:0-13844 GCA_041689145.1 Geopsychrobacter sp.
AAATCGGCCTATAAGGTCGCTCTGGAGAAACTCTGTGGACATTTTGCGACAGAAGATGACCTGAGCCTTGCCGCGTACCGCGATCTGATCGGCAGCAGTCGTAAGCTGGCTCAGGCGCTGCTCGAGCAGTTTGATAGTTATAAATACACCCGGCGGCAGGGGGATATCCGTCTGGCCTGGAATCTCCCTCTGCGTTAGATTCCGCTTGGCAGTCGGGCAGGGTTGTGACAGCATGCTTTCCTGCTGAATTTCAAGAGTTGGCAAAAACAACGCAAGAAGATGGCAAAAACAAGGAGTAACGATGACCAGCAACCGAATCCGCCTGACCAATCTTTCGCGCAGCTCGGGTTGAGCCGCCAAGATCGGCCCCGCGGCCCTGACCCAGGTGC
Organism: Geopsychrobacter sp.; assembly: GCA_041689145.1. Lineage (GTDB taxonomy): Bacteria > Desulfobacterota > Desulfuromonadia > Desulfuromonadales > Geopsychrobacteraceae > Geopsychrobacter. The sequence goes on from JBDNGT010000195.1 coordinate 390, forward strand.
TGGGTCAGATTCCACATTTTAACGATCCCCGTCTGCTCTCGCAGGATATCCCCTTTGCCGATGCCGGTATCTTCCGCATCGACGAGAAGAGGGCTTTGGTGTAGTCGGTTGATTTCTTCACCCCGGTGGTTGATGATCCCTTTACTTTCGGACAGATCGCCGCAGCCAACGCCCTGTCGGATTTTTACGCGGTCGGTGCGACACCCTTAACCGCACTCAGCATGGTCGCATTCCCGATGCGGTTAGGCGAAGATATGTTGGCCGAACTGATCAAGGGCGGTGCTGAGCGGGTGGTTGCGGCCGGGGCGGTCATCGCCGGCGGCCATTCGGTCGAGGACGAAGAGCCGAAATATGGCCTGGCGGTCACCGGGATTGTCGATATCGATAGGATGTGACCTCGGTCAATTGCCGCGTTGGGGATCGCCTGCTGTTGACCAAGCCACTCGGCTGCGGGATCTTAGCTACCGCGCTGAAAGGGGAGAGTCTATTCCAATCCGAAGAGCTTTTGCCCCAGTTGCGCCGGCAGCTTGCGGGCCAAGATGTTCTGGCCTGCGAAATTGGCCGCGTTATCGCTGGTGAGGCCGGCGTAGTTCTGCGTTAAAAACTAAAACCTTGGCAGGGAGCACAGACTGATGTTCGGTTTTGGCCTAGGAGAACTGCTGTTGGTCGGTGTGGTGGTTGTGGTCGCCCTGCTCAGCGGACGCAATGTCGCCGGTATGGCACAACAGGCTGGGCGAATGGCCGGTTTGTGGCTGAAGATCAAACAAAAGTTATCGCTCCTGCGTTTCTTGAAGTAGACCCTCTCACCCCTCACCCCTCACTGTTCTAGTAATCAAGCTTGGCGAACGCCGATTTCTCAGATGCGAGCAAGGCATCTTCTAGAGTCACCACCCCTTGAGCCTCGAGCAGGGGGATCAGTTTGTTTAACACTTCCGCAGTCACGATAGAGTCACCCAGAGCGGTGTGCCGACCGACAATGGTGATGTTGAAGCGTTCGGCAATCCCTTCGAGTCCGTGTCCTTTAAGATTGGGATGGATGATCGACGAGAGCAGCAGAGTGTCGAGTACCGGATTGTTAAATTGAATGCCGCTGCTTTCTTCTTTCAGCCCTGGTCACATAGAGGTCTCTGGTGTAGATTTGTTTGATTCCGTCAGGCAGAACCAATGTCTGGTTTTTCAGTCTTGCGGAAAAGGCTCGTGGCGTTTCGCTTCCCAGTAGTCGGTGATACGTGCACCAGGCCATAGCCGCGTCCGTTGTTGGTCGCCTCGAAGAGTGCGCGGAAGGTGTCCCGTTCGACGCGCAGCGCGTAATAGATCTGCGCCATGTGAAAATAGGCCCAGCCTTTTTCTTCGTTGTTCTGAGCCTTGGCCAGCGCGCGCTGGCTCTCCGCGAGGGCCTGTTGATATTCTCCCTGCTTGAGCAACAGGACCGACTGCAGGTCGAAGTGACGACTGTCGGCGGGGGGGAGAACCTCGCCCAGCTTGCCGGCCGTCTTCAGGTCGTTAAAGTCGGCCGCTTCCAGAAGCGCCAGGCGGTAGTTCAAGGTCAGTTTCTGGGCGGCATCTGCCGGGTATTTAAACGCCTTCTTGTAGGCTTTGCGCGCGTTTTTGTAGTCTCCCTGAGATTCGAAGAGGTCGGCATAAAGGAGGGTGTCCTCGATATTCGGATTGCCCTTCAGCGCTTGGCGCATCTCCTCGATCGCACCCTGCATATCGTGGCTCGATATTAACTCCTGCGCCCGTTGCCGATGTTGGGCGGGGGTAACACATCATTCCGGGCTGTCGTCGGAGCACAGGCGGGCAGAGACAGGGCCAGGATGAGGATGCAGAACAGACGCATTTTACTTCTCTCCGTGGTTGGTTGTTTTTCAGGATGAGTATAACCGAAACGGCGGCCGAATCAGAAGGACGGCCGCCGTTCATTTTTCAGATCAGCAGGTGAGGCGTTTGAGTGCTTCTAGATACTTTTCGCTGGTTCTTTTAATAATCTCATCCGGGAGCGCCGGCGCCGGCGCCGTTTTCCCCCAGTCGAGGGTTTCGAGATAATCGCGCAGATACTGTTTGTCATAGCTCGGTTGTGCGTGCCCCGCCTCATATTGATCGCTCGGCCAGAAGCGCGAGGAGTCGGGCGTCAGCGCTTCGTCGATCCAGATCAGCTGATCGCCGATCATGCCGAACTCAAACTTGGTGTCGGCAATGATGATCCCTTTGCCTGTGGCGTAGTCGCGGGCACGTTGGTAGATCTGGATGCTGACATCACTGACTTTTTGTGCCAGTTCTGCTCCGCAGAGCTCAGCGGCTTGCGCAAATGAGATGTTTTCATCGTGCTCACCGAGCTCGGCCTTACTCGAAGGGGTGAAAATTGGCGCGGCGATTTTGCTGCTCTCGAGCATGCCCGGCGGCAACGCGATGCCGCAGACCGAGCCTTTTTGTCGGTATTCTTTCCAGCCGCTACCAGAGAGGTAGCCGCGCACAATACATTCAATCGGCAGCGGAACGGCTTTTTTCGTCAGCATGCTGCGCCCCTCCAGCTGGTCACGATACTGATGGGTGATCGCCGGGAAGTCATCGACTTCGGTGGCCACCAGATGGTTGGGGATGATGTCGCTCATCATCTCGAACCAAAATTTAGAGACCTGGGTCAGGACATAGCCCTTTTGCGGAATGCCCTCGTTCATGATGACATCAAAGGCTGAAATCCGGTCACTGGTGACGATCAGCAGATGTTCGCCGAGGTCGTAGATATCCCGCACTTTTCCTTGGTTGACCAGTTTCAGTTCGGGACAGTTTGTATGAGTCAGAATCTTGGTCATGACTTATCTCCCGGCCAGTTCATTGCTAAGGGAAGGGTCGATGCTGATTTGTGAAGCCGCGCGCAATTCCTTCAGTTTGTCTGCGACGACAGCGTCTTTTTTCTGCGCCAGCAGGCGATCTTCAATCTTTTTGCGCTCGGCGCCATCGAATTTCTCAAGGTCAGCATTTTCGGTCTGCTTCAGGCTGATCAGGATGTAACCCTCGCCCTGCTTGAAAACCACCTGTCCCAGCGGACTGTCAGCATTTAATGCGAAGGCGGCGTCGGAAAGTTCCAGTGACGAGCCAATCCGTGGAACGAAGGCACCGTAGCTGCTGCTGAAGAGATCGGTCTCCTCGACTTGAATTTTGGCTGCCTTGGCCGCAGCGTTGAGACTCTTCTGCTCCAGGGTCTCTTTGAGCAGCTGATCGGCGGCGAGCTTGGCCAGATCAGCGGCTTTGGTTTTGCGATAAGCCGCTTCAACTGCCGCCCGGACTTCTTTCAGCTCTGGAATGCGGCTCGGCTGACGCTCTTTGATGCTGAGCAGGAAGACGCCCTGGGTTGTCTGGACTGGCCGCGCCAGTTCGCCATCATTCAGGCTGAAGGCGGCTGCGGTGATATCGGGCTCACGGCCGATTCCGTCGATTGACTCGGTGCGATCGAAGAGTCCGGTCTCCTTGATGCCGAGATCATTGGCCGTGGCCGCAGCGGCAAGATCGCCGCTTTTGCGGTTAATATTGTACGCATCCATCGCTTTTTCATAAGCCAGTTGGCTGGACTTCTCCAGGCGAAGTCCTTTTTTGACCTCTTCGAGAGCTTCCGCCAGAGGCTTGACCCCCGGTTCGATATATTCGGTAAGTTTTATGATGTGAAAACCGAAATCAGTTTCGACCAGGTCGCTGATTTCGCCGGGTTTCAGATTGAAGACGGCGTTATCGAAGGGGGCGACCATGGTTCCACGCCCAAAATAACCGAGATCTCCGCCTTTGGTAGCGCTTCCGGGATCATCGGAATTAGCACGGGCCAGAGTGGCGAAATCGGCGCCTTTGTTCAGCTGTTGCAGAATTGAAGCGGCCAGAGCGCGGCGCACCTCTTTTTGCGTGGCATCGGCATTCTCATCGACCTTGATCAGGATATGTGAGGCCCTGGCCTGCTCTTTGATTTCAAACTGGTCGACGTTGCGCCGATAGTAGCGATTCAGTTCCTCGTCGCTGAAGTTTGTGAGCTCTTTTTCATAACGTGCGGGATCGAATTGCAGGTAGCGGAGAGAAACTTTTTCGGGTTGACGAAAATCCTCCTGTTTTTCATTGAAAAAAGCCTGCAAGATTTCGTCATTGACTTCAACCTTGTTTTCGAAGCTCGCCGGCAAGAGTCGCACGAAGTTCAGATCAATTTTGTCATTTTCCGTGCGGTAGGCTTCGGTAACCTCTTCTGGGCTGACCGTGATATCTTTTTGTAATTGTGCGCGGAATTTGTCGACGAGCAGTTGACGCCGTTGACTGGCTTCAAACTGCTCAGGGGCGATCCGTTCATAGTTGAGTACCTGAATATAGCGTTCACGACTGAATTTGCCGTTTTCCTGAAAGGCCGGGTAGGTGGCGACAGAGGTGACAAGCTCCTCCTTGCTGATCTCGAAGCCGCTCTTTTCGGCATCTTGCATCATCAGCGCTTGATCAATCAGCTGATCGATTGCCTGTTGACGCAGATTAAGCTGCTTCTCGAGTTGGGGTGTAAAGCTTTCACGATATACGCCTTGATAAATTTTTTGGATATTGTTGTAGGCACTCTGGTATTCCTCATAGGAGATCTTTGTGTCATTGACTTGCAGAGCAGCATTGCTACCTGTCGGTCCCTTATCCCCTCCGTGCCCCCAAACCAAGAAAATTGTGCCGACGAAAGCTGCAATAATCACCCAGAAGATGATCCTGACGATGAAGGTTTTTTGTTTGGTGCGGATCAGCTGAAGCATTAGTATAAAACTCCTTGGAAACCTAAGTGATGGAAGGGTTTGAAAACAGCAACATATGTTAGACCGGCAATTCGTTGAATTGCAATATATATTTCCCTTTTTGGGCCTTGCGCAATGAGAGTCGGTTTGCTAGAGTGGGCGCGGCTTTAAAGGGGACGCAAGGGTTTGTTTTTTAGCCTGTGAGGGCAGAGGATAAGAAGCGCTATGTGGAATATTTTTGATGCTGTTTGTGGAATGTTCTCCAACGACCTGGCCATTGATCTTGGCACTGCCAATACCCTGGTTTTTGTGAAGGGGAAGGGGGTTGTGTGTAATGAACCTTCGGTGGTCGCAGTCCACACCGGGGCCGGTGGCGTGCGTAAGGTCTTGGCTGTCGGTACGGACGCCAAGGAGATGCTCGGTCGGACTCCCGGGAGTATTGTCGCCATCCGTCCGATGAAGGATGGTGTTATTGCCGACTTTGACCACACCGAGGAGATGCTCCGCTACTTTATCCGCAAGGTCCACAATCGTAAAACGCTGGTCCGGCCGCGGATTGTTATCTGTGTTCCCTCTGGGATTACCCAGGTCGAGAAACGGGCTGTGCGCGAATCCGCTGAGTCGGCTGGTGCCCGCGAGGTATTCTTGATCGAAGAACCGATGGCAGCGGCGATCGGTTCCGGTTTGCCGATTACCGAGGCCTCGGGCAATATGATCGTCGATATCGGCGGCGGCACGACCGAGGTTGCGGTGATCTCCCTCGCCGGGATTGTCTACGCTCAGTCTGTGAGGGTCGGCGGCGACAAGCTGGACGAGTCGATCGTGCAGTATATGAAGCGCAAATATAATCTATCGATCGGTGAGCGGACTGCCGAGGCGGTTAAGATCGGCATTGGCAACGTATATGCTGTTGATGATGAAGTCCAGACTATGTCGGTCAAGGGCCGCGACCTGGTCAGCGGTATCCCTAAGACCCTCGAGATCAACTCGACTGAGATCCGCGAGGCGATGTCGGAACCGGTTAACACCATTATCGAAGCGGTGCGTATTGCCCTCGAGCATACCCCCCCCGAGTTGGCGGCCGATATCGTTGATAAGGGGATTGTGCTCACCGGCGGTGGGGCCTATCTGAAGAATCTCGACGTCCTGCTTCGGCAGGAGACGGGTCTACCGGTGACGGTGGCAGAAGATCCACTTACCTGTGTGGTGTATGGTTGCGGGAAAGTTCTCGACCACATGGATCTGCTTCGACAGGTTGCTGTTCCTTCTTAGGTCTTTGGAGTTTTTTGCCGGGAAAACCGGTTTGTCCAAGGTTTTTTTAACCGTGATGACGGGAGGATCGAGCGATCCTCCCGTTTTAATGCTGTCTGTGAGAAAAAGTCGACTTGGTGTGTCGAACTGCAGACCTAGGGACTGCCGATGCGTGACTTTTTGAAACGTCACCAGATATCTCTTCTGATCATCCTGCTGGTTTTGGTGGTCGTCCTGATCTATTCAGCTAATCTCCGGACAAAAACGACAACAACCCTATTCGAACGTGCCGTCTTAACCCTGACAGAACCTTTGCAGCAGGCGATCGATCGGACCGGTGCCAGCATCAACGGCCTGTGGAACAATTATCTTTGGTTGGTCGATACCCGCCGGCAGAACATTGTGACGCGTCAAGCGAATAGAGAACTTCGTGCGCGGTTGCTAGCGGTGCGGGAGGTCACGCTCGAGAATCAACGACTGAAAAAGTTGCTTGATTTTGTTGAAGCTGATCCACGTAAAGTCTTACCGGCGCTGGTTGTGGCCGAAGATGCCAGCAGTTGGGCGCAGACCATCGTCCTCGATAAGGGGTTGCGTCATGGCGTCCAGGAAGGTAACCCGGTAGTGGTTGCCGAAGGGGTGGTCGGGCGTGTGATTAAAGTGGCAAACAATAGTTCGAGGGTCCTCTTGTTGACCGATGCGGCATCTTCCATTGCCGGGTTGGTGCAACGCACGCGAACCCGCGGCGTCGTCCGCGGGGATGGCCGAGAATTGAATCTCGAATTCGCGCTGCGCAACGACCTTATCGAAGTCGAGGACTTGATCATGACCTCAGGGATGGGAGGAGTCTTTCCTAAGGGGCTGATTGTCGGTCGAGTTACTGCCGTTCAGCGTAACGATTTTGGACTTTTTCAGCAGATCAAACTGGCACCTGTCGTCGATTTTTCGCGCCTCGAAGAGGTGTTGGTGCTGATGAGACCTGCCGAATGAGAGGCCTGTGTTTTGCCCTTTTCGGTGGCCTTATTTTTATGCTGCTTCAAACAACAATCTTCCCACGCTTTCTCCCTCCCGAAATGCGCCCCAATCTGCTGCTGATTCTGGTGATCTATCTCGGACTGAGTGAATCATTTCTGCGCGCCGTCTTTTTAACCCTGTTGCTCGGGGCCTTGCAGGATGTTTTCTGCGGGTCGACCTTCGGCCTTTATGTCACCGTGCAGTTGACGGTATTTTTGCTGATTCGACTCTTCTCGGAACGACTCAATGTCGAAAGTCGACCTCTGTTGCTCGGCTTGATCTGCGCCGGGACCATGCTGCAAACATTTTTACTCGGTTTTTTGCTGACCACTTTCGCCGAGGCTGGTCCTGTCCTCTGGGTTCTGCTCTCTGATCTGCCATTTCAAATTTTTGTCAATCTCCTCGCCGGTTGGTTGTTGCTGCTTTTCCTGTTGAGATTCCAACCCTTGTTCGGCACGCGCCAGGGGATGGCAGGACTCCCTTATCAGAGTAAATATCATGGGGCTTAATACGCGGTGGATTGAGTTGCCGGTTGTGAACAGGCGGCTTTTCCTCTTCTCGGTTGCGGCCGCTAGCGTCTTTTTGCTCCTTGCTCTGCGCCTCTGGTACCTACAGATCATCAGTTATGACCGTTATACCGAACGTTCAACGCGTAATCGCACCCGCGTCCTCTCCCTTGCTGCGCCTCGCGGACCGATTTATGATCGTGATGGCGTGCTGCTCGTTGATAATCGACCGGCCTTTACGATTTCAGTGATGCGTCAGGATGTCTCTAATCTCGAGGAATTACTCCAGCGGTTGGCCGGTTTCTTAGAGACTGATGTTGCAACTCTTAATGAACGCTGGGCGAGAGGCAGCCGATTTCCCATTTATCGGCCGGTCCCACTTGCGACCGACGTTTCACGAGAAATTACCGAACGGGTACTCGAACATAGTACCGAGCTGCCGGGAGTTTTGGTTGAGGTGTTTCCTGTTCGTGATTATCTCGAAAAAGGCTCAGAGGCTCATCTGGTCGGTTATCTAGGTGAGGTGACTGAGAATGAATTAAGTCAGAATCTGTTTGAGGGCCTGCAGCCCGGTGATTATGTAGGTAAGTCAGCGCTGGAAAAGGCGTATGAACCATACCTGCGGGGTCGAAAAGGCAAGCGACTGGTCGAGGTCGATGTTAAAGGCCGGTTGCTCAGACCGCTGGAAGTGGAGCAGGCTCTGCCCGGTAACAAAGTTTTCTTGACCATCTCGCAGGATGTCCAGCGTGCGGCTGATCAGGCGTTTGGTGACCAGTCGGGTGCGGCGGTGGCGCTTGATGTCCGTACCGGTGAGGTGCTGGCGATTCTTAGCCGCCCGACTTTTGATCCCGCTCTCTTTGCGCGGGGCATTGAGAGTGAGGAATGGACGCAACTACTCAAGGATTCACGCCATCCGTTACAGAATAAAGCCCTCTCTGGACTCTACTCTCCGGCCTCCACTTTCAAGATGATGGTTGCACTGGGGGCTCTGCGCGAAGGGATAATCGACCCCCAGCAGGTGCTCAACTGTGACGGTAGTTTCAGCTTGGGCAAATCCCGTTATCGTTGCTGGAAGAAGGGCGGACACGGCAGGACCGATCTGACAAAAGCCCTGCGTGAGAGTTGCGATGTCTATTTTTATCAGGTGGGGCTCAAGTTGGGGATAGATAAGCTCAGTGAGGTGGCGCGTGAGTTCGGTCTGGATGCTCCGACCGGATTTCCGTTGGCCGGAGAAAAGGCAGGGGTCATCCCTTCAACGAAGTGGAAAAGCGAGCGTTTCAATAAGCCCTGGTATGCCGGTGAAACCGTTATCGCTTCAATTGGTCAGGGATACGTTCTCGTGACCCCGATTCAGTTGGCGGTGATGACCGCAGCCCTGGCCAACCATGGTGATGTGTTGCAGCCGCAGATCATCCGCAAGATCGAAGACTGGAAGGGGAATGTGCTGCAGGAGAATGTGCTACAGGTTGCGCGGCACATCAATTTCCCTGAAGATGCCTGGCAGGCGATTGATCGGGGCTTGGTCGCGGCGGTCAACGAACCGCATGGGACCGCCTCGTCTGCCCATCTGAACGATATCAAAGTGGCGGGCAAGACCGGAACTGCGCAGGTCGTGCGGCGACAGTCGGATGAGGAGGAGGAGGCCGAACAAGAAGAGGTGCCCTACCGATTTCGGTCTCATGCCCTGTTTGTCGCCTATGCGCCAACTGACAACCCTGAGATCGCGGTGGCGGTTGTTGTCGAACATGGTCAGCATGGCGGGAGTGCCGCCGGCCCGATTGCCAGGGCGATGCTGGACAGTTATTTCAAGGGGCAGCCACAGAAGGTGTCAACGATTATGAATGAAGGTGGATAATGTTTGATCGTCGTTTGGTCATTAATTTCGATTGGGTCTTACTGATCACGGTCTGTTGTTTAGCCGGGGTCGGGATTATGAATCTTTACAGCGCGACAACCGGTTGGGCCGAACACAGTACCCCCTTTTATCTCAAACAGTCGCTCTGGCTTGGCAGCGGAATAGTTATCGCCCTGTTGATCTGCTGTTTCGATTATCGACACCTTGAGCATTTTTCACTCCCGGCCTACCTGCTCACCTTGGGGATGTTGCTCTTTGTGTCGGTGTTCGGCAAAACATCGATGGGTGCAACCCGCTGGATCGATCTCGGGTTCTTCAATTTTCAGCCGAGCGAAGTCGCCAAACTTGTCCTTATCCTTGTTCTGGCGCGGATCTTCGGGCGGACGGCTTTGCCACTCGGGTACCGCTTAGGGGACCTTTGGTTGCCGGCCATTCTACTGATCACCCCCTTCGTCTTGATCATTAAACAACCTGATCTCGGTACGGCACTGATGCTGGTCTTTATTGCGGCCTCAATGCTGCTTTTCGCCGGGTTGCAGCGCAGTACCCTGGTTGCCCTGGGGGTCGCGGGGGCTATGATCTCTTTTGCCGGCTGGTTCACATTGCACGATTATCAGAAGGCAAGAATTTTGACGTTTTTGAATCCAGAGGCCGATCCATTAGGTAGCGGTTATCATATTATTCAGTCAAAAATAGCCGTCGGCAGTGGTGGTTTCTGGGGCAAGGGGTTCATGGCCGGCACCCAGTCGCAGCTTTCCTTCCTTCCCGAACGGCACACTGATTTCGCCTTTTCCGTATTCGCGGAAGAATGGGGATTTTCCGGCTGCCTGCTGTTGCTGCTGGGCTACCTGTTTTTGATTGTCTGGGGAATCTATGTGGCGCGCTGTGCCGCCGATCGGTTCGGGATGTTTCTCGCTATCGGAGTGACCACGATGCTCTTCTGGCATATCGTGGTTAACCTGGGGATGGTGATCGGCCTGATGCCGGTTGTCGGGGTGCCCTTGCCGCTCTTCTCTTACGGCGGAACCAGCATGCTTACTACGATGGTCGGGGTCGGCCTGCTGATGAACGTCAGCATGCGGCGCTTCATGTTCTGACTGGGATCAGTCGGTACCTGCCCTGTCCAGCCAATAATCATTTTTTGCCAGCGGGTCGAAAAAACGCCGGTGGCCCCACTTGATGAGCGGATCCTGCTGTTCAATCGGGTCCCCCTCGTGGATCAATCTGTCCGCCGTCATGAAAATCCCCAGCAATGGACCATGTTTGTGCAACGCCTGGCGCGCATAGGCTGAGCAGGTCGGGTACATCGGGCAGCCTGCGTCATCTCGCTTCATTTGGGACATAAACATGTCAGTAAACGCCGCTCGGTGTAGGCTTCAATAACTGGCAAGAGATGAAGGAATGGAGTGAGCCGAGGCAGGGGAGGATGCCGAACATTCCCTACAGTTCACAGCAGGCCATGGGATAATAACAGCAAGCAGCATGTCTGTGATTGACCGCTGGCCGCAGCCCTTAGGGTCCGTATTCCAGCTTTAACCTCGACAGGATCTTCTTGGCTTGTTTTAAGGCCTCTTTCAGCATCAGACGATTAAGTGCATTAAGGGAGGAGGGATCCAGGCGATTGGCCGCGTCGGGGTTATCAGCCATGATCTGCTGTTGCATGCGGAAACGCTGCACCAGATAGAATGCCTCCACTTCGGCTGCGGTCTCTTCCGCTCGCTGCTTCTGCACAGCGGCAACTGCGCGCAGACGGTCCCCGGTGTTGGTTGCCCAAACCCCGTGGGACAGGCTCCAGATGCGTCCCGCATCCACGAATGGCCGGGAGCCAAGCTTGAGGTCCACTGTATGGGGGTGCTCCTTGCCGCCGTCGTAGACAAAGTTATTGATCCATCCAAGTGCTGGAGGGCAACTCAGTGCCTCCTCTGCCAAGGCTCTCAAGAAACGGTTGTGTTTGGGGGGCTGGGGGATCAGCCAGTTGCGCAGCTTGTCGGCCAACTCATAACTGCCGTAGCGCGGGCGGAAGTCGAAGAATATGGCGCTGTGCATCACCGCCTCCGGTTCGGGCTTCTCCATCCAGCTGCTGAATCTGTTTTGCCACTCCGCCTGACTTAAGCACCAGGATCGATTGCCAGCCATGACCTTGCCTTTGCAAAGGGTAAAGCCGCAGGCGGCAAGCCCAAGGTTGACCGCCTTGGCAAAGGGGAGAAAGGCCTCGCGCAAACCCTCTGTAGTATTTTCCTCGCTGGGCAGGAAGATGATCCCATTGTCCTGATCGGTTGAAAAGGTCTGCTCCAAGCGTCCATTCGAGCCAAACACCAACCAGCACCATGGCACAGCAGGCAGATCGAATTCATCCTCAATCAGCTCGATGATTCGAATCACAACAATATCGTTGAGTGCGGAAATCCATTGACAGACAGTATCCACCGCCATGCCAGCCGCAAACAACTCAGTCCCCCGTTGGCGTATGGCAGCGGCCACTTTGGCGATGGCTTCCAAATCCATCGCCACGGTGACCGATTCGGCCAAGGCCTCTGCACCACCACCACTCAGACCAAACAGGTCGGCGCGTGATACGACATTACACAAGTGGCCATCCGGCTCCACCAGGACAACATGGCGGACATTTCGTTTTGTCATCAGTACCGTGGCCCGGTGGGTCGGCGCATCGGCCGGCAGGGTAAAGGGAGCGGCGGTCATCAATCCTGCCACCGGCTGTTCCAGATCACCCCCTTCAAATGCGATGGCGTGCACCAGGTGGCTCAGGGTGACAATGCCCAGCGGGAGATGGCTCGGTTCATCCACCACGACGATGTTGTCGGCGTCCATCTGATTCATGCGCAACATGGCGTCGCGCACACTGGTCGAGGGCGCTGTTGTCAGTGGCGGGCGCTTTGGCAGTGAACGTAGCGGTCCTTCAGACCTGCCAAAGTAGGCATCCGACATGTTGCGGGGGGCGGTTTCAGTGCCTTCAGCTGTTGTTTTATGCATGTCATGTCCCTGTCGCTATTTTACATGCCAAATGACCGTGGCAGTACATTCGTGAGTTTTTCAAGCAAGGGTCGTTACTCAACTCTCTGTGCCCAGCAGTTCTTTAACTTTAGCGACCAATTCTCTGGTAGCAAATGGTTTGGAGATATATGCATCGGCGCCAAGGGATAGGCCCTTATCTATTTCTGCTGCCCGCCCCTTGGCCGTCAGCATCAGGATACGCACTCCTGCCAGAGTCGGGTCGTCCCTTACGGCCTGGCAAACCTCAAACCCATTGAGCTTCGGCATCATGACATCGAGTAGCACAAGATCGGGTCGATGAGCGCGAATTTGTGCTAAACCCTCTTCCCCGTCATGCGCAACCACGACTTCGAATCCCTCGCTGAGCATAAGAAACTCGGCGGAAATGGCGATATTTTGCTCATCATCCACAATGAGAACTTTTTTTGTCATGATATTTCCTCTGCGTTATCTGTTGACACCGCCGGGGATCGGGATATCGCCCTTGGTCCCGGCCGTGGGTTCCTGTTTCGCCCTCTCCCGATGGCTGTGCTGTCCGCGAAGAATGACTTCTCGGTCAAGGGGCGCTGGAGAGGGGAACGGTGAAGGAGAAGACCGCGCCAGCGCCCAGTTCGCTTTCGACCCAGATATGCCCCCCCATCCTCTCGACGATCTCCCGGGAGATTGTTAACCCCAGCCCGGTGCCAAGGGGATGGGATTTCTGGGGGTCCCGGACTTGCTGGAAACGCTCGAAAACCTGTTCCAGCCGATCCGGGGGAATGCCGGGACCTTCGTCCGCCACGCTGATCAGTGCAAAGCCATCTTTCTCCCGACCGCTGAGTCGGATCGTCCCCCCTTCCGGAGAGAACTTCACGGAGTTGGAAAGGAGGTTGGTCAGCACCTGGTGGAGCCGGTCCGCATCGGCATAGACCGGCGGGAGGGCGGCTTCGATTTCGCTGGTTGCTTCGATGCCCTTTTCGGTGAAGAGCGGGTGGGTGGTACCGAGGGCTTTGGAAAAGACCGGCTCCAGTTCCAGCAGTTCGAGCTGCAGCTCCTGGTGGCCGGCTTCGATCTTCGAGAGATCGAGCAGGTCGTTGATCAT
>JBDNGT010000196.1:0-11096 GCA_041689145.1 Geopsychrobacter sp.
ACCCAAACGCGATACAAAACCCTGGCGATCGGCATCATCCTTAACAATTGGGCAACCTTTTATCCCACGAAAGATGACAAGGTGCAACAGACCGGGAATATCGATTCTAGGTAGACGGGGCATGTATCCTCCTGCACAGTTTATGGAGATACCTTAATTTGCTTCGCTACCCTTGTCATCAGAGTTTTTACACCGTGGCTTTTCTCGGGATCCGTCAAAGGTAGCAAACGTACTGTTATGCTGGTTGATTTTTGTGATAACTGGATAAAAAAGCTTTGGCGTTTATTATTTTTAATAACCAAAGCCTCGATCAAAACACTGTTTTCAGCAGCATTGATATACTTGTCGCCGAGTTTTAGAATGCCGGTATCTGTTTTCAGAGTCAGTGGTTCAATAGCTTGAAACGCTTGCAGGGTCGATAGCGCCTGTTCAAGTACAACGTGAGGCATAAAGGTGCTCCTTATCGCTAGACTGTTGATGAGATGGTCTCCCCCCACCACCTAAATCGGCGTCAAAACGCCATGATGGAGAAACAATACATTCCATCAACGAGGAGTGAGAGGAGACCAAGATGAATATTATCACCGTCGGCCTGGAGCTGGACTTGGCAAAAAGTGTCTTTCACGTTGTCTGTTTCAACGAGCAATTTAAAGAGGTCAAAAAACGTAAACTCCGGCGCAACAAGAACGACTATGAATCTCAGGGTCCTGTAAAGTTGCAAACTTGTGCGTATCTCGGTGGCAGTATGTTTAACCCTGAAATTCACAATTGAATCGACCCTGGTTTTGTGGACATCTCAGATCGTATTGAAATATCACTATTCTTAGAACGCAAAACGCCCCGGTCAGCTTATGCAGACCAGGGCGTTATCATCAGTTGTGCGTAAATGTAATCCCACTTCCTCCGAGGAGAAATAGCACTGCCAATTTTTCAAAATTAAACATTCAGCAGCAATTTTCTATTGGGCGCGCCTGCGTAGTTTTTTTAGACTAGATTCCGACGGCTCTCTTTTACTTGCCCCACTTCTGCTTGATCCTGGACACCGCTTCTGTGACCCGTTCCTTGTCCCCGAAGGCGCTGAGGCGGAAATAGCCTTCGCCCGAGGGGCCAAAGCCGGAGCCGGGGGTGCCGACTACGTGGCACTCGGTAAGAAGCTTGTCGAAGAAGTCCCAGCTGGTCATCCCCTCGGGGGTGCGCAGCCAGATGTAGGGGGCGTTGACGCCGCCATAACATTGGATGCCGGCAGCCGTCAGACCCTCGCGGATAATGCGGGCGTTATCCATGTAGTAATCGATCACTTCCTTGACCTGGGCCCAGCCTTCGTCGCTGTAGACCGCGGCCGCGGCGCGTTGCACCGGGTAGGAGACCCCATTGAACTTGGTGCCCTGGCGGCGGTTCCACAGCTGGTTGAAGCTGTACTTTTTGCCAGCGGCGGTGGTGCCCATCAGTTCTTCGGGGATCACGGTCAGGCCGCAGCGCACCCCGGTAAAACCGGCGGTCTTCGAAAAACTGCGAAATTCGATGGCGCAGCGTTTGGCGCCTTCGATCTCGTAGATCGAGTGAGGAACGTCGGCCTCGGTGATGAAGGCTTCGTAGGCGGCATCGAACAGGATCACCGCGTCATTTTTAAGCGCATAATTAACCCAGGCTTGGAGCTGTTCCTTGCTGGTCACGGTGCCGGTCGGATTGTTGGGCGAGCAGAGGTAGATGACATCGACCTTTTCGCTTGGGATAGCAGGCGCGAAGCCGTTCTCTGCGGTGCAGGGCATGTAGACCAGGCCTTCGTAGTAGCCCTTGGCGTTCGCTGCGCCGGTGCGGCCGATCATGACGTTGGTGTCGTTGTAAACCGGGTAGACCGGGTCGCCGATCGCCACCTTGTTCTCGATGTCGAAGATGTCGAGGATGTTGGAGCTGTCGCATTTTGAACCGTCGGAGATGAAGATCTCGCTGGTCTTCAGCTCGACACCGAGAGGCTTGTAGGCTTTTTCGATGATAACTTTGCACAGCCAGTCGTAGCCCTGCTCGGGGCCGTAGCCGTGAAAACGCTCGACGGTCGCCATATCATCGACCCCCTCATGGAAAGCCTTGAGGACAGCCGGAACCAGCGGCTTGGTGACATCGCCGATCCCGAGGCGGATGACCTTGGCTTCTGGATTGGCGGTGGTGAATTCTTTGACTCGGCGACCGATCTCGGGGAAGAGGTAGCCGGCTTGAAGTTTCAAATAATTATCGTTAATACGGGCCATTGCAAAAATCTCCTGACGCTTGTGTTCAAAACAATGTGCGAAGGGCGACCCGAATCAGGCCGCCCCGCTGAACATCGCTGCTGTTTCATTGCGGGATTATTTGGCTTTTTCCTGCACCCATGTCCCCGCCTTCTCAACATCTTTGCCGAGTCCACGGAAGGTTTCGCAGCCGGAAATAAACAGGAGCGAAACAATCAAAAGCAGTGCCGGAATGGGTTTCATTTCAGTTCTCCACGAGCATATAAAATCTGGTTATTTCAACCCAAGCACATCCTGCATATCATAGATGCCGGGGGCTTTCCCTTTGAGCCAGCCGGCGGCGCGGATAGCGCCGCGGGCAAACATGTCGCGACTCATGGCGCGGTGGGTCAGTTCGATCCGCTCCCCCATGCCGATGAAATAGACGGTGTGCTCGCCGACGATATCTCCGCCGCGCACGGTTTGCATGCCGATCTCTTCGGCGTTGCGCTCACCGCACATCCCCTCGCGATGATAATTGGCGACCTGGTTGTAATCGCGGCCCAGGGCCTCGGCGACAACCTCGCCCATTCGCACGGCGGTACCGCTGGGGGAATCTTTCTTCTTGTTGTGATGCAGCTCAACAATCTCGACATCAAATTCCTCGCCCAGGGTTTGGGCCAGATCCTTAAGCAGTTTGAAGCAGACGTTGACACCGACACTCATGTTCGGAGCAAAGACGATCGGGGTTTTTTCGGCATAACCTTCCAGTTGTTTGCGTTCCTCTGGAGTGAAGCCGGTCGAGCCGACAACCATCGACTTGCCGAGGCTGGCGCAGACGGCAGCGTTGCACAGACTGACCTGCGGAAAGGTGAAGTCGATCAACAGATCGGCATTGGCCAGAGCCTCTTCGAGAGAGGCGCAGATCAGGACCCCGAGGTCGCCGCAGCCAGCCACATAACCGGCATCCTGGCCGATTTTCGGGTGTCCGACCATTTCGACTGCGCCCGCAACCTGCAGGCCGTCAGCTTCGGTGATCAGGGTGATAATCCGTCCGCCCATGCGCCCGGCGGCGCCGGTTACTACAATTCTGGTCATCTCTTAGATATCCTTTAGATCAGGTCATATTTCTTCAGAACGGCCTGAAGCTTTTCGTGGTTGGCTGGCAACAGTTGTGACAGCGGCAAGCGGACCAGATCGGTACACATCCCCATCATACTGGCCGAGGTCTTAACCGGAACCGGGTTGGCCTCGATGAACATGGCTTGATGCAGTTCAAGCAGGGCCAAGTGGAGTTTGCGTGCGGTGAGGTAGTCGCCGTTGGTCGCGGCGGTCACCATCTGCTTGACCTGGGCCGGGACAATATTGGCTGTGACCGAGATCACCCCCTTGGCGCCGCAGGCCATCATCGGGAAGGTCAGGAAATCATCTCCCGACACCACATCGATCTTGTCGCCGGCTTTAGCCAGAATTTCACTGACCTGAGTCAGGTCGCCGGAGGCTTCCTTGATCGCGACGATGTTGCTGATTTCGGCAAGACGACAGGTTGTCTCCGCCGTAATGTTAACGCCGGCCCGTCCGGGGACGTTGTAGAGAACCTGGGGCAGGGCAACCTCTTCGGCCAGTTTCTTGTAGTGCAGATAGATCCCCTCTTGCGAAGGCTTGTTGTAGTAGGGGCAGACCAGCAGCACGCCGTCGGCGCCCAGCGCCTTGGCATTTTGGGAGAGGTGGATCGCCTCGGCGGTATTGTTGGCGCCGGTTCCGGCGATTATTGGAATCCGTTTGTTAACTTGTTCAATACAGGCTTTTATCACCCGCGGATGCTCGTCAAAGCTCAAGGTGGCAGACTCACCGGTGGTCCCGCATGGGACAATGACGTCGGTGCCGTTTTCAATCTGAAACTCGATCAGCTGGCGGTAGCTCTCTTCATCAAAATTTCCTTCGCTGTCGAAGGGGGTGATGATTGCGACCATCGATCCTTGGACCATTTTGTTCTCCTCTACTTACTTTCGGGGGGAGTCGTATTTTTGAAGCTGCCCAGGATGTCTCTCTTGATCCAATAAATTAAAACAGGCAGACCCATAAAATTGGGGATAAATAAAGAGTACATCTTACACAGCCACAGCCTAAAAGTAAAGGGATATGGGCGGAAAGGCGGCTCTAACCCGCTGTGGGCATGGCCGAAACTTTGGCACTCGGCAGGCTTTCGAGCATCTCGCCCTCGAAACTGAAGAGACTGCGAATTCGGTAGAAATAGGTGCGGGCGTTCTGCAGACCGAAGTCGGAAAAATCGTTTTTTTCGACGGGCCGCAGGGTGAGTGGTCGGGGCAAGAAAGGGGTGCCGGTTTCCCGGCGATAGATTTGATAGCCCCGCAGTATGGCTCCCGTAGGGATCACGGCCGGCTGCCAGTGCAGATCAACCGATTTGTCATGCGCGATGATACTGAGTACTGTCGGGGCCGTAACCGGTTCGCGGTATTTTTGTTTGAGGGTGAGAGCCAAGCCGAGATCTCCCAGACGGTTGACGGCCTGCAAACGGTAACGGGCCGTTTGTCCGCTCTTTGCTCCTTCGTCCTTGAGCAGAAAGAGGTCCCCGATGCTTTGGGCCGGGGCGGGTAAGTCTGCATGAATCCGGGCAATCCTCGGCCATGGATCTGGGCATTCCGCGCAGAATTCGCCTGGGGAGCTGAAGAGACGCTCAATGTTCACCGTCTCCAGATCAGAAAGGGGGGAGCCATCCTGGTTCCGCTGCGGCAGTTTCCATTGCAGTTGAAAGCTCGCGCCGCGTTGCAGCAGCTTTGCCGACCTTACGGCTTGCGGCAGCTTCTCCTGATAGGGGCGGACCGGACCTTTTTTGCCGCAGCCTGCCAGCAGAAGGAGCGTCAGAAACATTAGAAATAGAGTTTGGATTCGCATGAAATCAGAGCTATCTCTTCAAGCGTGCCAGCTCGCGTTCCACCGCTTCACGCGCTGTCCCGCCAGTTGCTTTGCGTGCGTTGACCGAGGCTTCAAGGGTGACAAAATCGTAGATATCCGCCTCGATCAGTTCGGAAAACGCGCGAAATTCTTCGAGACTGAGTTCCGGAATATCCTTGCCGGTCTCGACGCAGTAGCGCACGGTTTTGCCGACCACCTCATGGGCCTGGCGGAAGGGGAGGCCCTTGCGCACGCAGTAGTCGGCGACGTCGGTGGCGGTCGAGAAGCCGCGTGCTGCGGCAATGCGCATATTGCCGCTCTTGACCTGCATCTGCGCGATCATCTCGGCGAAGACCTTGAGCGAACCCTTGACCGTGTCGATCGTGTCGAACAGCGGTTCCTTGTCTTCCTGCATGTCCTTGTTGTAGGCCAGCGGCAACGACTTCATCAGGGTCAGCAGGCTGAGCAGGTTGCCATAGACCCGGCCGGTTTTGCCGCGTACCAGTTCCGGGACATCTGGATTCTTCTTTTGCGGCATGATCGAGCTGCCGGTGCAGAAGGCATCGGAGAGTTCGATGAAACTGAAATCGGCGGAGGACCAGATGATCAGCTCCTCCGAGAGGCGCGAGAGGTGCATCATCAAGATCCCGGCGAAGCTGCAGAATTCGATGGCGAAGTCGCGATCGGAGACGCTGTCGAGGCTGTTGCGGGTGACGCCGTCGAAGCCGAGTTGTCCGGCGACCCATTCCCGGTCGATGGGGAAGGTGGTGCCGGCCAATGCACCGGCGCCGAGCGGCAGAAAATTGAAACGGGCGCGCATGTCGACAAGCCGCGAGATATCCCGCGCGATCATCTCGCGATAGGCGAGCATATGATGGCTGTAGAGGATCGGCTGGGCGGTCTGCAGATGAGTGAAGCCGGGCATGATGACGTCGAGGTTCGCTTCGGCCTGCCGGACCAGCGAGCCTTCGAGCGCCGCCAGATATACGAGGATGACGTCGATCTCGTCGCGCAGATAGAGGCGGATGTCGAGCGCCACCTGGTCGTTGCGGCTGCGTCCGGTGTGCAGCTTGCCGCCGACCGCGCCGATCCGCTCGATCAGGCGCGATTCGATATTCATGTGGATGTCTTCGAGGGCGACCGAAAATTCGACCTTACCCGCTTCGATATCCGCCAAAATCTCGTTGAGGCCGTCGATGATCTGTTGTGCTTCGGCGCGGGTAATAACGCCTTGACGTCCCAGCATCTCGGCATGGGCCTTCGACCCCTGGATGTCGTAGCGATAGAGGCGCTGATCGAACTCGATCGAGGCGGTGAACTGCTCGACAAATTTATCAGTCGGCTGGGTGAAACGGCCGCCCCAGAGTTTTTCTTGTGCCATGTCTGCTCCGTGTTTCGCTGTTGTCACGCCGGGGTCGTTCCCGGCTGTTAAGCGGGCGGTTATTGTGCCACCTCCGACTAAGGAATCAAAGTTTTTTTCCGGGCAGGGTCTTCGCAGCTGAGGCTGAGCTTTTCGCCGGTCATACGCACCCAGCCGTTCTTCTGGTCGGGGTGGTAGATGCTGTGAATTTTGAGCTGCATGCGAGTGGTGCGCGGGTCGAGTTCCTGAAATAGTGGCAGATTGAAGAAGTAAAGCCGGGGTTCGGTCTCGAAGCGCAGCCTGCAGACCGGAAGTCCGCCAAAGTCATCGGTGGCGAATTCGGCACATTGCAGGGGTTCGAGCCGGTGGCTGTCATGCAGGATTACCGATGAGTGGCCGAATTTGGTGGTCGGGTCGATCCCCTCGCAACTGGTCCCGTTGGCGACGTTGCAGAAGACCGTGGTGGTATCGCGCACCCCAGGGGTGTAGCTGAGATATTCGCCGTAGAAGCCGTTGACCACGTCGCGGAAGGCGCGATGTTCCGGTTTCGGGTTGCACTGGATGACCGCCAGCAGATCGAGTCGTTGGCGGGTTTCGAAGAAAAGTTGATTGGCCTTGTCGATGATAGTGCCGATGTTGGACTGGTAGAGATCACGGTAGACGTAGTCGAGGCAGATCAGGGTCATGAAATTGAAGCAGGTCGGGTGGCAACGGAAGAGGGTGAAAATCTTGCCGCGATAGAGATCGTGCTGGTGGTCAAAGGTCTCTTCGCCGACGAACGGGTGGCTTTTCGCCTCGAGAAAGACCCGCAGGCGACCATCGTTCTCCTTGACCGCAACCACGCACCAGTTGACTGGGATTTGGTCGATATCGCCAGCTTCCATGTCCTCCTCGACCGATGCGAGTGCCTCCGCGTTGTCCTCCCGGTACCGGCGCAGGAGTTCACGGTACTCGATCAGGCGGATATGTTCGACGCCGAAGATGGTCACTGTGTTGGGAGGGAAGCCCTGTTGGATCAATACCAGTGCCTCGCTGACCGCCGCAGCCGGCAGGATCGATTCTGGCATTAACAGAAAATTGAGCTTTTTCAGGTTCCCCTTCCCCTCGGCGACCAGCTCGAAAATGGAACGCACTCTGGTCCATTGGCTGTCGGCATCCGTGATTTTGAAGATGCCGTCGCTGCGCTGCAGGGTATTGGGAGCCTGGCAGATCAGGCAGTGCTGGTGATGGCCGGGCGGAAAAGCGACATTGAGCTCTTTTTCTACGATATTGATCATGAGAACTCCCCCGTGTAGTTGTCGGGGATTTCGGCTGCGACATCTTCGGGCTTGGGCGTCTGCCCCCAGGTGAGTTCTGGATACACCTGTGCGAGAATGTAACGGGTGCCGGGGGGTAAATCCATGTCCGGTAACCGTTGGCTGGGGGCCCAGAGGGCTTCGGTGCACTCTTCACCATTGGGTTGTAGTGCAAAGCTTAGCGGAGTACAGCGATAATAGAGGATCACGTAGTGGTCTTGGCGCGCGCCAACACCAAGATGTTCGTAAACATCGATTAGACCACCGGCGCGGATCTCCAGACCGACCTCTTCGCGAACTTCACGGTGCAGGGCGGCGAGAATCGCTTCGCCGTGATCGATTTTTCCGCCGGGCATAACCCACTGGCTGTCGAACGGGGGGATGCAACGTCGGGTCAACAACACGCGTTCTTTGTTATCGATGATGCAGGCGACAACCGAGGTTTTGATGGCTTGTTTGGCGAAGTCCATAGATGAATAACGCTCGGCACGGCGCACTGGGCGGGTATTTTCCCCCAGCGCGCCGCGCGGTGTGGGTTATTTGCCCTTGGCCTGGCGTTGAATCGCGGCGATGCGCAGACGCAGGGCGTTGAGTTTGATGAAGCCCTCGGCGTCGGCCTGGTTGTAAACCTCATCGGCTTCGAAGGTGGCGAAGTCGACGTTGAACAGGCTGTCGTTGGCCGAATCGCGCCCGACGAGGCGGCAGTGTCCCTTGTAGAGTTTGACGCGGGCCATGCCGTTGACGGTCTGCTGCGATGCGTCGATCAGGGTCTGGAGTACAATCCGCTCGGGTGCGAACCAGAAACCGTTGTAGATCATCGCCGCGTAGCGTGACACCAGCGAGTCGCGCAGGTGCATGACCTCGCGGTCCATGGTGATCGACTCGACCCCACGGTGAGCCTCTTCAAGGATGGTGCCGCCCGGGGTTTCATAGACGCCGCGGCTTTTCATGCCGACGAAGCGGTTCTCCATCAGATCAACCCGACCGATGCCGTGCTTGCCGCCCAGTTCATTCAGTTTAGCCAGCAGTTTGGCCGGCGAGAGGCGCTCGCCGTTGACTGCGACGGCGTCCCCCTTTTCAAACTCGATCTTGACGTACTCAGGCGTGTCAGGTGCCACCTCGGGAGCTACGCTCATGACGTACATATGTTCCGGGGCTTCGGTCCAGGGGTTTTCGAGAACGTCCCCCTCGAAGGAGATGTGCAGCAGGTTGCGGTCGCTGCTCCAGGGGTTCTTTTTGCTGGTCGGGACCGGTATGCCGTGCTTCTTGGCGTACTCTTCCAACGCAGTGCGACTGTTCATGTCCCATTCGCGCCAGGGGGCGATAACTTTGACCGCCGGGTCGAAGTGGTAGTAGGAGATTTCGAAGCGGACCTGGTCGTTCCCCTTGCCGGTCGCACCGTGGGAGACGGCGTCTGCTCCTTCTTTGGCGGCGATCTCCATCTGCGCCTTGGCGATCAGCGGCCGGGCGATGGAGGTGCCGAGGAAGTAGCGCCCTTCGTAGATGGCGTTGGCGCGGAACATCGGGAAGACGAAGTCGCGGGCGAACTCCTCCTTGAGGTCCAGGATGTGGCAGCTGCCGGCGCCGGTCGCCTTGGCTTTTGCCGGGATGCCGTCGAGTTCTTCCCCCTGACCGAGGTCAGCCGAGTAGGCGACGACTTCGCAACCATATTCCTCGATCAGCCACTTAAGGATGATCGAGGTGTCCAGCCCGCCGGAATAGGCGAGAACCGCTTTTTTGACTTGTCCTTTTTTACTCATCTTTTAGGTCTCCTGAAAAAGGTCGCTGCTTTACGACCATTCTATAATTTGATTACGTAAGTTTTGGCCATGCGGTCGTGCAGCGCCTGTTTCTGGTCATCGAAGGCCGCCATCAGGTAGCCGATACAAAAGATAATTCCCGAGATAAGCTTGCCGACCACCTCGCGGTAGAAGGCCTTGCCGTAGCTGACGGGAGTTCCGTCGATGCCGATGACCTGAATTCGCAACAGCATTTTCCCCAGGGTCTGGCCACCGTGGCCGGTAAAAAAGACCCAGTAGAAGAGGCTCAGGATCATTGAAAACAGCTGAACCAGTATTGCCATCGAACCGTGCAGCTGAAAACCGTTGCTGCCGATGAACATCAGCGCGGTGCTGAGGACCACCTGCAGTAGAAAAACCAGGAACCAGTCTATCATTAATGCCACCAGGCGTAGCCAAAAACCGGCTTTTGGACGATCCGCCAAATTTTCCGTCAGGTTGTCATGTGCCTCTGGCGCGACCGGCTGCGCCGGGCGGTACTTGGCAAAGATCAGTCTGCAGGAGGCGCAGGCTGATCTTTGGGGCTGTTCGGCCCCGCAGGCCGGACAGTAGATGCGCGGGAGTTGGGCGGGGTTCGCACCGCTCGACGGCAGAGAAAAACTCTCCCTGCATTGCGGGCAGGTGACCCGGGTCGGCGTGTTCGGCAGTTTGTCGGCCGGGACCTCTTTACTGAACTGGCAGTGGGGGCAGGTCAGTTGCACGCCCTGAACTCCATCAGGGTCGCTAGAATCGCTTTCTGCACATGCAGCCGGTTCTCGGCCTCGTCAAAGATGATCGAATGCTGCCCTTCGATGACGCTGTCGGTGATCTCTTCACCACGATGGGCCGGCAGACAGTGCATGACGACGCAGGCTGAGTCGGCCAAGGCGAGCAGTTCGTCGTTGATCTGATATCCGGCAAAGGCCTTTGCCCGTTTTTGCTGTTCGGCCTCCTGGCCCATGCTCGCCCAGACATCGGTGTTCAAAACGTCCGCGTCGCGTGCTGCTTCGACAGGGTCGTCGGTATAGAGGATTTTTGCCCCGGCTTTCGCGGCGCGAGCCATGACCGCGGCGTTGGGCTCGTAGCCCTTGGGGGTGGCAACCCGCAGCTCGAAGCCGAAGACGCTTGCCGCGTTGATCCAGCTGTTGGCCATGTTGTTGCCATCGCCGATCCAGCAGTATTTGAGCTCGCGGTAATTATCTTTATGCTCAATGACCGTGAACAGATCCGCCATGATCTGGCAGGGGTGGTACAGGTCGGTCAAGCCATTGATGACTGGAATACGTGAATGTTCGGCCAGTTCCTCGACCGCCGCCTGCGAGTAGGTGCGGATCATGATGGCGTCACAGTAACCAGACATGATCCGCGCGGTATCCTTGATCGGTTCGCCGCGCCCCATCTGGGTGGTGTCGGAATGGAGAAACAGGGCATGCCCGCCGAGTTGAGACATGCCGACCTCAAAGCTGATCCGGGTGCGGGTCGAGCTTTTTTCGAAGATCATCGCCAGGGTCTGGTCTTCGAGCAGGCGGTGTGGCGTGTACGA
>JBDNGT010000197.1:0-7704 GCA_041689145.1 Geopsychrobacter sp.
AGAGATTGATCGTCTGGAAGGTCTATGATTTGCGGATTCTTGTCGGTCGACATAAACACCTTTCAAGATGCCTGAGTTTTGATTATGGACATTATAATAACCATGAAACAGACAAAAAGAAAGCTTCATTGAGGTAAGTTGTTGCTTATTCGCTGGTCAGAGGAGTCTCAGGATTAATCCCTTCAATAGAGGCAGGGATGATTTTTTTTAATTCAATAGGAAACGTAATCACGGTTCCCTCTAAACGACATAAGAAACACTCATAGAAAGGGACGTGCATGGAGACAATTTCAGCTCTAGGTTTTGATTCTATGTCAACGCCAATGTCGAGACGGACAAAAACTCGCATACCAGCAAGGGCCATATCTGTAATTTTTTCCACAATCTCTTTTTCTTTTGGACTTTGCGAGCCTGCGGTTGGCGCGTCTGATGGTGGAAAAAACATCGTGTTTACGGTTTTGTTTAGTCTTTCCCAAAGTTTCATAAAGGCTCCTAGTATAGGGGGCGCTTCGAGCGCCCAGAACATTAAGTTAACCAACACATGACACGTATATTAATATGTTTATTGGGTTTGTGCCATTCGGATAAAAAGGATGAGAAAATTACATCGAAGGGCTATCTTCATCCAATAATAATACTTGAATCTCGCGATAATCCTTGAAATATTCAATGATCTTGTACCAACATATCTCACGTACAGCATCTACAATGTCATAGGTACATTCAAGCCGCTCTAAAAGAACAGATTCGTCAACCATGCCCAGATTGATAACCGACCTACTGAATTCGCGGTCTTTTAAACGACCAGCAACTAGCTTAGAAATTAAAAGGTCATGGGGTTCCAAGCATCGGCCAGTGACACCGTTTGTCTGCGGCGTTTTGAAGGAGACTAGACGATTTTCCCATCCTACAGGGAGAATTGCGGTGTTTCGTTCTACCCCGTCAGCATAATAACCATGCTGTTCTGCAAATAGGGAATTGGCTCCCAATTCCCGCTCGACAACTTCCCATAGATCTTCCTGTTCAGGGATCAGATCTACTTCCACAGACATCCGCATCGCGCGCGGCAAGCCTTCAAATTCCACGCCGGAGGGATAAGACCCAATAATGGCTTGCGAACCAATGACAATGAATGTCTTCTGGCCAGTTATTTTGCCAGCAGCCCTGAGTATATGTTCCAGATCCCAAGGCATCATGTCTTTTGACCTATTATGTTGCGCAGGGCAGTTTGCTTTTCCTCTGCGGTCAATGCGCCTTCAAACGGCGAGGATGAACGCAAGTGCGTGCCTTTTTCCCCCGGAGACGTGATGATATTAATAATCTGGGGTATTGGCTTCTTTAGTAACTGTTTCCAGGCCGTGACGTAAGCTGCGGGGCATTCTTGCTGATCCCATCCCCACTCCTGAATGTTTTTCAGTGCGAGCCCAAGGACTAAACCTGGATCTGCCTGAAGCTTTAGGGCAACCAACTTATGTATCGCCAGAGCCTTGTTCTCAATCTGTTTATGCCGGGTGCGCTGATGCTTGTGCAGTAAGGCTTGCGGCCCTACAACCTCCTGTTGAATATTAGCAACCACCCCTGCTTCTTCGGCCTTTTCTAGCTCATAATAGGTTTGTATTTCGAGCCAAAAAGATGGTGGGTTATCAAAGTAGGTCCCTAGCCTAATGGCAGTATCTAGCGTAATCCCTCTTTTGCCATTGACGATTTCGTTGATCCGTTGGGGCGGGACATGGAGTTGCCGCGCTAGAGAGTTCTGGCTAGTTTTTCTCGGCTTCATAAATTGTTCAAAAAGAATTATTCCGGGGTGTTTCATGGGCTTTCCTCCTGACAAAGATTCTATCACGCCGCCCGTGACACGGCAAATGCGATAGGGGAGTTAAATGGACCGGAGGAAAAATATGGACTGGCTAAATTTACAAATTGACTAGGCGAGTAATCGCTTTCAATTCCCTCTCTGCTATTTTGCTTTCTTAAGAGCGGCCTCTAACTGATAAATTTGATGCTGCGCAATCTCTAGTCGTTGCTCCAACTTTAATTTCAAGGGGGTTGAATTCCCCGTAGCTTGCTACGCAATCTAGCAAAGGTTGCAGGCTGTTGATACCCCGCTGCTTGCGGCGGGGTGATTCATTATCGATGTTTAGCTTCACAGGGGATCCTTCTCTTTACATGGACGGACAAGATTCGTCCTTAGGCAATAGGTCTATTCCTCGCATCGTGATAGTGGGTCCATACTTTTGGGCCTCTCCTATCAATTGGTGCAGTTCATCCGAGGAATAGGCGGAAACATTCGTCATTTGGCCCGAGTTTTCGGGGTTGAATTGCTGCAAATACCAGTTTTCAACACCTTCGATTGCAATTCCTATCTCTGCGATATCCACCGGTCCGACAAGGCCAGGCACACAAGTCGTGCGAACCTCAAATTCAATCTCGCTTTTAAGAAGAACTTCGATGCTTTTCTTAAGCAGATCAGCAGAATCGGCACCGCCACCCAGTTCCGGGTACCGGCCTGGGGATGTTTTCATATCTAGGGCAACATAATCGATCAAACCCCTCTCCAACAGACTTTCCAAAACATCAGGCCGCAAACCGTTGGTGTCCAGTTTGATTTTTAGCCCGAGCACTCGAATCTTTTCGATCAAGATAGGAAGATCTGGCTGCAGCGTTGGTTCCCCTCCCGAGATAACAACCCCATCGATAAACCCAGCTCGTTTCTCGAGGAAAGCCAGTAATTCCTCCTCAGGCATTCCACTACCATCCATCAAAGGATTGAGCAGCGAAGAGTTATGACAGAACCCACAACAGAGGTTGCAACCACTAAAAAAAACAATGCTTGCTATTTCCCCCGGATAATCGAGGGCCGTGGTTTTCTGTAGTCCGGCAATCTGAGAGGTCTCCATACCTTTTCCCTTTATCAGGTTCTCAATCACAAAAGCCGACCCATGTTGAAATGCCCCCAGAGAAGACACAGGAGCGTGGCCGAGCTAAGCCAAACAGCAAGGGCAATCCCAGTGCTGGCCACGAAAGAGATGTATTTTGAGAGGATCAGAATCGAGGTTAAGTAAAAGAAGCAGGGAATAAGCGAGAACAACCCGAATAAGGCTGTAGTTCTCATCCCCAGGACACCGAATTCTTTATAAGTCATGACATGGGAAAGTATTATAAAGGTTGGGAAAAGAGGGAAAAGTGCCGAGATATAAAAAAAACGAGTCTGGGCAACACTACTAATAAGCATAGTAATTATTGCTCCAATGACTCCCTTAATAATTAACACCATAATCTCTCCCTTATCCCGGTGTGGCCAGCAGACTAACCAGCCGGTCTCCTGAAATGATTTTGACACGCGTATTTACGGGGAAGGCCTTCTCCCCCGTGCGACCGGTATGTACAAAAAAGCCACCCTTTGCGCCGTGGTTTTTAATAGCTCGCTCAAATTCTCTGACATGTTCTGCGTTGATATGTCCCTTGTACCTTTTGGCTTGCACCAAAAAGAGTTTCCCTTTCATGAAAATTCGGCCATCAATCCCACCATCGCCTGTATAATGGGAGTTTCGCTTGATCTTGCAGCCCTTTTTCTTAAAAGCCGACAGAAGAAGTTTTTCAAAGACGAAGGGGTCGATCTTCCGCAGATAGTTTATAACGGCGGCAGGATTTTCAAACGTGCTGAGTTTAGCCAGGAGCTTATTGGCGGTCCTGACATTTTTCACATGTCGATAACAGGCTTGAGGAAAGAGCGAACAGATGCCAACAACGAGTCCAATGAGAAGGAGGGCACCCAGAACTATCTGGTTTACGACCGGAAGACTTTGCCAGAAATCATTTAAAAAAAGCAGCGGAGTATACCAGTCGATAGAGTGCATTAGGCCACCTCCAAGGCAGACTCTTCCTCATTGACTTCAGAGGGTTGATCTTCGGTCATAACGACAGGCTTGTGCCCTCGGCCTATCATCTTTGCGACCAAACCCTTGTTGTCATCCAACACTTTTTGCGGGATTGGCCGCTTGCTGGTAATCGCAACTTCCAGGCCTTCAAAATACCGATACTCAGCCTGGCTGAGCACAAAAGCATGGTCTCTGGAGGAGATGACATAACCGAGGCAGGTTGTAACAAGGGCACGACGCTCGCCCCTTTTTGCAACTTCATCAAATGTTAGTAGATGGCTATCCATAAAACCTCACTTTCTTTCGAGTTACATGCTTGGCGCTGAGAGTTCTTGTTTGTCCGGAATATTTGGAAAATAAATAGCTTCCGGCCCGTCCAGATGGTCGAGGACCAGCCTCATAGTTGGACTGTCTATTTCATCTTGAGCAGGCCAACCATTGATTTGGAAATGAGCGGAGAGAAAATCAACAACCTTGATTGCCCTATCAGGCGTGAACTCATAACCAACCTCGATGTTCCGACCAAAAAGATCATCGAAAACAATAGTACAGGGATCATCTTCAGTCTTAGGGACCTCGCCATTTGCCGTGATGTAGGCCTGGTCTCCCATTCCCAGAGAAAGAATCCGACCATAAGCTGAGCAGCCGTCTCCAGTCGGCCACAACTCGTAGCCACTCTCTTTAAATAAGTCTTTCACTGCAGGGCTACAGGTCAGGCCGAGAACAGATTCGACTTCGGGAAGGACCGCCATAAGATCGGACTCAAAGACAGAATTAGGCTCACCGACCTCATAAATATAAGCTTTACCGACAACCATGCGGTTGATCCTCAAATTGCTGCCACCATCCACAATCATTATCGAAAGATCTTCGCCTGAGGTTTCACACCAGGATCTCCACTCATGTGCCATCGCAAGGACGGCCTCTTTGAGCGTTTCTCCGGTAGACATGTTTTGCGTGTGACCATCGATTTCTACCGTCCAGATTTCCTTTAAAACAGGGGCCGCGGAGGGCAGAAGGGAGGTATCTTGAACTGGAGCCAGGCCCATGAGCTTATTGAGTCCGTTTTTTAAAAGGGTCGGGTCAACACCACTCACCTGACTGAGATTTTGTAAGTAGAAATCTTGATGAATATCGTTATTAAGGTTGGATATTTTTTCCAGAATTGTTTCAACGGCCTTAAGCTTTTGTTCAACGCCGGTCCCAGCAGCATTAAAGGTCTCCTCGATAAAAACGTCCATCGCTGGACGGGATTCATCAAGCCGCTCACGAAAAAGCTCTGCGCCGTGGCTCCTCAAATAGGAGTCTGGATCATCGCCTGCAGGGAGAGTGGTGATTTCAACGGTCAGACCTTCGGCTTGCAGTATAGGCATAGATCTAAATGTCGCTTGCCGGCCGGCAACGTCCTGGTCAAACAACACCAAGACACGATCAGCATACCGCTTGATCATTCGGGCATGGTCGGGAGTTAGGGCGGTACCACAGGTCGCTACAACATTATTGATTCCGGCTTTATGTGCGGCGAGGAGATCTGTGTAACCCTCAACAAAGATGACCTCACCTTCTTGACGGATCGCCTGTCGTGCGGCATGGAAGCCGAATAACGTGCTGCCTTTATGATAGGCAGAGGACTCTTGCGAGTTGATATATTTTGGAGGAGGAGGAGTAACTTTGGGATCAACCCCAATAACCCGGCCACCAAAAGCAACAACGTTGCCCTCGACATCATGGATAGGGAAGATCAGTCGGTCACGGAATAGGTCAAAATTGCCATTTCCCTGCTTTCTTTGACGCGTCAGACCTAAAGCATTAGATACTTCAGGCTTTACCCCTTTAGACTTGAGGAATTCGGCTAAACCCTGCCACCCTTTGAGGGCAAAACCTAAACCGAAATTCTTTGCTATCTGGTTATTGTAGCCACGTTTTGTGAGATATTCGCGGCACGCCTGACCTTCTGGGTTCTTGATCAGGTTTTGTTGGAAATATTCAGCCGCTAGCGAATTCGCCCGGTGGAATTTTTTACGCTCATTTTGGCGTTTCTGTTCCTCTGGTGCGAGCTTACGTTCATCAAGCGCAACACCAGCTTCAACGGCGAGTTTCTTGACCGCTTCTGGAAAAGATAAACCTTCCATTGCACGGACAAAGGAAAACGCATCTCCCCCAGCGTTACACCCAAAACATTGATAGGTTTGGCGTTCTGCGTTGACAGAGAAGGATGGCGTTTTTTCTTCGTGCATGGGGCAAAGACCCTGAATTTGGTTTCCGGTCTTCTTGAGGTCAACGTAACGAGAAACTAAAGAGACAAGATCAATCTTGCTCTTTATCTCTAATATTTTCCCCTCAGGTATCTGTCCAGCCATAACGCCTCACTTAATAGGGAAAAAACAGGGGAAAGGTTGAGCGACCCGGAGTTGTTCAGCAAGTGACCTTTTGGTTTCACATAGGTCTAAGAAAGTTTGTCCGCTAAATAGAGCTTCTCGGTAGAGACAACCATTTAGCCCTTCCCTGAAAACACCGACAGGCATTAGATTCCCAAGGTAAGCAAGAATATTTTCCTCACTCTGGGGGAGGATGAGGCGTATTTTTAGTTCGATGATAATGCCGTGGAATGGCATGTCTAGTGGCGAAGAAAGGAATTGGCTTGGCAATATCATGGGCTGGATATTCGCCCCCAGGCCCTCTAGCAACCTTGGGAATAGGTCAAGTTCCAGCTCTGGAGAGATGTAGAGCAGGGTCAGGTCAACTAAAGGGTTTATCTCGCTCTGAGTGTTATGCTCCATACAAAACCTCAACATTGGTGCGCCGTTCTCAATCTTCGTAATCACACTATAAATAACAAGCAGTAAAAAAACAATAAAAAATCCTCTTACTGGTCGATAAAAGGTTATTGCGTTGCTTTGGGAAGGTTTTTGGGGGGAGGAGTTGTTACGCGTTTACGGCCTTGTTTTCTTGCATTTCATCAGCCATTTGCTCGACCCAATCAAGGAAATTCTGCAGCGACGTAGGCTTTTGGAAGAACATACAGCCAATTTTGGCGATTTGGTTTTCTAGGTCGGGGGAGAAATCCCCTGAGGATATCGCAGTTTGCCGAGCGGCACCCTTACAGCCGCGATTAATCCGTTCCTCGACAAAATCGATACCTTTCATGTTTGGCATATTTTGATCGGAGATAACGATATCAGCACAAGGCTCGACCATATTACAGCAATCATTCTGTGCAATGGCCTTACATACGGTGGGATCACTGGCGGTTAAGACCGGGTATCCTTCATCTTTGAAAAACTCAGAGAGAAGGTTGAGTCTCGCAGGTTCATCATCGATAATTAAAATCCGTGGTTTAGCCATTTTCATTTTTCTCCCTTAAATACCTTCGTTTAAAGGTTAAGTTTTGCGGGTTTCTAGTTCAGCGACCCATTGACGCATTCGGTCTTTGTGTCGTTCTGGACCTGTGGTCTTGTCTGATTTGTAGGTTGTATTGATCTTCGTCATCGAAGGATGCGGACCCGCAGGGATGTCCCCCCCTTTACCAACAATTTCAAACTTATTGGAAACGGCTTCAAAGTAGAAATTCCTCTGACAATCCCGCCACTTGAAGAACTTACCCGTAAACCCGTCACCCTCGGCGATCACCTGCGGCGACGAAGAATTGAACTTGGGTTGTATCAAAAAGATGTCGCCGCAATGCTCGGTGTCACCACTTCCAGCATCTGGAACTGGGAGCATGGGTGGTCAATTAGGAAACGTTTTATTCCCCGGGTCATTGCGTTTCTGCAAAAGACTCCCAACCTCCCCCCGGAGACCATTGGGCATTAAACGGCTGCGCACT
>JBDNGT010000198.1:0-5299 GCA_041689145.1 Geopsychrobacter sp.
CATAACCAAGCCACCACAGATGATGACGAGATAAGTGCCGACCGCAGACAGCGCAAAACAGCAAAGTCCCATACGGTGCACCTGCTCCATGGCATAATACTGGCCCTGCTCCAACAATTTGTCACTTTGAGCGACTTTACTACCGTTATACTGGCGAGCAAATCGATCAAAAAATTGGCCAAACTTCCCAAAAGGTATCGCAATCAACAAACATAGGAGTTGGTATTCTAAGCCACTCTGGCCCAACAGTTTACCGAGACTGACCGCCAATACGGTTCCAGCGATTGAAACCTGAGTATCGTCTGGCGGAATCGCCGCACCGACCGGGAGTCGTGCCAACCAAAGGAGTTCGACCATCAGGCCGATCTCAAGGCCGACGGCCACATCTCCAAGCAACCAGGCCACCAATGGCGCAGCCACAATCGGTCGCGAAATCATGATTTGCAGAGCGGCGATTCTATCCAACCCGCAAACAAGGGCCACTCCGGCACCGATGGCAAGTTCAGTGCTGATCAATTCTCAGCCTTTTTCCCCGGGATCAAGCGCCGCCAACTTCTGGCGGTATCTGCGGGGATGCAGCGCGCCGAGATATCGACTCCAGCGCCATCTATCTTCTCAAGGTTTTCTACATCCTCAGGATCCAGAAAAACCGTACAACTAAACTGGGTTTTCCCCTGTCCGGCGTGAAGGTTCCCAAGATTTAAACGCTCAAACTTGAGCCCGCTATGCAAGGCTTCAAGACTGTCGGCAGTGGTCGAAAACAACAATAAAACACGTAAATCGTCGAGCGTACCGCTGTCAAACAGTTCAATAATTTCAGCGATGCTGCCGATTTCTACCCGAACTCGACTCGGGACCGAAGCCTCCATCATCATCCGCTTAAGAGGAGATGTAGAAATAGCTTTGTTAACCACCACGAGACAATTGGCATGGACATAGGGCAGCCATGTCTCAAGGACTTGACCATGGATGAGTCGGTTATCGATACGGGCTAGAACAATACTCATCCAAACTCCGGTTATTTACTTCTTGCTTTCAGCAGCTCTGCAGGCCGCAGGATTGCCTGTTGTCCATAATCACGTAAAAAATCCGCCAGACCAACGAGATTTTTCTGATCCCTTACGCTGGCAGCCTTGATCAGCATCGGCAGATTGATACCGGTCAGGATATCAACCCGACCAGCTGCTAGAAAATCGGCCGCAATATTTGTTGGTGTGCCACCAAACATATCGGTCAAGATCAAGACCCCATCCTCATCGTCCCCGACCTCAGCAACAGCCTGCGCTAGACAAGCCGTCGCTTCATCAACGGAACAACTCCGATCGACACTGACAGCCCGACAAGCAGCAATCGGCCCGATTATCATTTCTGCAGCTCGCAGGCATTCAGCGGCCAGCTGCCCATGGGTTATTACAATAAGGCCGATCATTTCAGACCACGGGCGTAATAGAGGGGACTCTGAGTTTCAGGCACATAGGGTTCCTTATCAATTATCAATGTCACGATGGTGCACTCGCACACGCATGCCTTTGTTGCCCAAACGCCGCGCAAACTCCTCGACCAGCGAAACACTGCGATGGCGTCCACCAGTGCATCCGATCGCCAAGGTCAGATAACTTTTCCCCTCCCGATGATAACACGGCAGCAGAAATCCAAGCATCCGATCAAGATGTTTAATAAACATCTGACAATCATGCTGCTCGAGGACATATTTCTGCAAACCGGGATCCAGACCCGTAAGGGGCCGCAACTCACTTATGTAGTAAGGATTGGGTAGGAAACGTACATCAAACACCAAATCAGCGGCCGGCGGCAGACCGTAACGATAACCGAAGGATTCGATCTGCAGCATCAGTTGCGGAGACGCGTTATCGCCAAGAATATCCAGAAGCAATTCTTTTAATTGATGCGGATTGAGCCCGCTACTATTAACCACATGCGTGGCGCTACTTCGGACGATCTGAAGCAATTCCCGTTCCTGGTCAATCGCCGCACTTAAGTTTTCGACATCTGCCAGAGGGTGCATTCTGCGGGTCTCGGAGTAACGACGCAGCAACACCTCATCTGAGGCCTCAAAAAAAATAATTCGGAGTTGCTGACCGAGCTCGACCACCTGCTTGAGGATTGTCTCATACTGTGCCAGAAAATCACGATTTCTGACATCGATGACCACGGCGAGGTCACGACCGGCTTCAAGGGTCTGCTCGGTCAACTCCAGACATTGCGGCAGCAGGGTCAGAGGCAGGTTGTCTATAACAAAAAAACCCCGATCCTCGAGGACCCGAGCCGCAGTACTTTTACCTGATCCGGACAGCCCAGTTAGGACATAAACGGGCTTTTTACTCATTCCAGATTATCTCCAATGATAGTATGCGCATGCAAGCGGGCGGCTTCGGCCATCCGGGTTTCAAGAAGGTGCTGAAATTCTTGAGCACTGTGGTAACCCATCTCTTTTAATAACTGATTTCGAGCTGCAACCTCGACAATTGTACTTATATTCCGACCTTGCCGCACCGGAATGCGCATCATTGGAATCTCGACGCCGTGAATGAGATAGCTGTCCCCTTCCAGGCCAAGACGGTCATATTCCGTCCCCGACTCCCATTCGACAAGTTGCAGAACGAGATCAATCTTCTTACGCTCGCGAATGGCAGCAACTCCAAACAGATGCTTGATATTGATAATGCCGAGACCGCGTATTTCCATGTGATAATGCAGCAGATCCATCCCTTCGCCAAAGATAACCGCGGGTAGTTTAAGCCTCACCCTGATCACATCATCGGCAACCAGACGGTAACCACGGAGAATCAGATCGAGCGCACATTCGCTCTTGCCGACCCCACTCTTCCCCTGTAAAAGGACTCCAACGCCCAGAATATCGATCAAAACCCCGTGCAAAGTGGATGAGGGCAATAAGCGTTCTTCAAGAAACTTGGTGACCAGAGAGATGAAATCGGAACTCAAATGATGGGTTCTAAGGAGCGGAGTTTCATGTTCATCGGCAGCCTTCAGCAGGTAGTCAGGAACGCTCTGGTTTTTTGTCACCACCAAACAAGCCAGTTGCATATCGCACAGATCGTTGGCCGCCTTCAGCGCTGTACCCTCAGGGATGGAGGCCAGATAACTCAGCTCTGTCGAACCGAGAACCTGAATTCGATCAGGGTGCAGATTTGCATTATAACCCGCAAGGGCAAGTCCCGGTTTCTGGATACGCGGGACAGAAATCGCGCGGGAAAGACCTCCTGCTCCGGCCAGCAATTGAAGACTAAGACCCGCTTCTTTCTCTTCAAGGATTTCCCGAATCGTCAATTCTGTCATGACAGCAGAAGGCCTTCTCTATCCGAAAGGAACAATGGAACCGAACGACCCTTAAATTACTCTTCCCGTTCGCAGATGAGCTTGTAAAGCTCTGCGGAATCGGTTGCATCCAGCAACTTCTGACGAACTTCGGCATCTTTCAGAAGCTTTGAAATCCGCGCCAAAGCTTTCAGATGCACGCCAACCGACTCTTCAGGAGCAAGCAGCAGGAAAAACAGATGGGCGGGTTGCCCATCCATCGAGTCAAAATCGACGCCGGATGAACTGCGGCCAAAGGCTAGCATCAACTCAGGCATCCCCTTAAGCTTACCGTGCGGAATAGCAACCCCATCACCGATGCCAGTACTCCCGAGGCGTTCCCGTTCTTGCAAAACCCGCAGCACCTCGTCTCGTCGTAGCGACGGAGCAACAGCAAGGAGAGCGTCGGTCAGTTCGGAGAGAGCAGCATCTTTGCCGGTTGCCTTCAGGTCAGCAACAATCGCCTGCGGGTTCAAAAGCTCACTGATTTTCATTAGTTCGTTCGTCTCTTTGGATTATAGAAAAATTGGCGGCACCCACTGACAATCTCTTGCGAGTGCCACCCGTATATTAAAAATTAACTTCCCTGTGGAACGATCAAACCGTAGTTGCCATCAGTACGGCGATAGACGACGTTCATCTCCTCAGAGTGATCGTCAGTAAAAACCAGAAAGTTTTTGTCAAGTAAATCCATCTGCATCACCGCTTCTTCTACCGACATCGGCTTAACGAAAAAGGAATGGCTCTTGATGATCTCAGGCTCACCTGACCCATCGTCGACGCTGCTGGCGGTAATGACCGTTTTCTGGACTTGACGGCTATCGGCATTGCCGCCCTTGTGGTCTTTGAGTTTCTCCTTGTATTTTTTAAGTTGACGCTCGATCTTATCTACCATCAGATCGATCGCGGAATACATATCCCCCGTCTCTTCCGCACTCTTCATAGTCAGCCCTTTGGCCACCATGGTCACTTCGGCCCGATGATGAATTTTCTTCTGGACTGACAGCACAACCTGAGCATCAATCGGTTCACCAACATACTTTTTAACCCGTGAGAGTTTCTCTTCAACATAGGTGCGAACTGCTTCACTGCTTTCCATATGACGGAAGTTCACGGCAATTTGCATAGATTGATGCCTCCTTCAAGGTGATACCCTTTAACGGGCCGGGTTCTTGAGATTATACCCCTGATTACCCAGGGTTCATTATCGAACTAAATCACAAATCAGAACAACCTCTTGCGTTCAGTTGACGATCCAATCCCAAGCATTTCTCGATATTTAGTAACGGTACGTCGTGCGATATGAATATCATTTTCCTTAAGTAATTGGACAATTTTCTGATCAGATAAAGGTTTTTTAGGATCCTCCTTAGAGACAATTTCCTTAATTCGAATTTTAACACTCTCTGATGCGACCGCATCTCCATCCGTAGTCGAAATACCACTATTAAAGAAATATTTCAGTTCAAACAACCCTTGAGGAATCTGAACATATTTATTTGTCGTCACCCTACTGACTGTTGATTCATGCATCTCAATGTCTTCGGCCACATCACGAAGCACCAATGGCTTGAGGTACTCAATCCCGTAATCAAAAAATTGGCGTTGAAACTTGACGATACTCTTGGTGACCTTATAGATGGTGCGCTGACGCTGATGGATACTCTTGATCAGCCAGACCGCACTACGCATCTTATCCTGGATATACTCTCCAGCCTTTTTATCAACCGAATCGCGGTTGGTTAGAGCACTCCGGTAAAAAGAGTTGATCCGCAAGTTCGGCAAACCTTCGTCATTGAGGGTAACGACATACTCCTCGCCAACCTTATGCACAAAGATATCGGGAGAGATGTACTGGACATCTTCCTGATTAAAGGCCCGACCTGGGCGAGGGTCAAGTTCAGAGACAATTTTGGCGGCAGCCAGTACCTCGTCGAGTGAAATTTTCAAGGCACGGGCAATA
>JBDNGT010000199.1:0-2544 GCA_041689145.1 Geopsychrobacter sp.
CGAGTTCTTGAGGGGACGCTGTTATTTATTTTTCTATTGAGCTTAACATTTCACTCAATTATGTTGAGCTCAACATACACGTGATTCGATAACAGCGCCCAGGCATAACAGCGAAACCCGGTTTCGGGGAGGAGCGAAAGGAGGCGTTCAACGAAGAATTGACGATCCTGTTCGTCATTAAAAATATCGCGCCGTTCGATTCCGCGTACGATTACGTGTTGCAGAAGACCGGCGATACCTAATCTTGCTAATCGCGGCATGGCTCAAAAGATAACAGAAGTCTTTACCGAGTCAATAAATAAATAGATAACAGCGTCCCCCTGGTTACACTGGTTACAAATTTAGAAAAATGGATATTCCGATCGGTTGATTGTTCCGTTATGTGCAGCTTTAAATCAAATAAGCATAAGATCAAAAATCATACGTCAATTTACTGTTTATCTCCGAGACCATATTTTTAATAAATAAGCAGTCCAGTATCTCCTCTATTTCTTGATCTAACAGTTTCTTTTGGAATAGAGAAGATATATGTTGTTTTAAAGTACTTCGCTTTCTCGGCCTTTTGTTCTTTTCAACTTTTGAAAGTAATTCAATTACTCTTGCCAGATTATTTTCGCTTGGGTGGTTTTGGGTTTTCTCCGATATTTCAAGAATGCTATTGATTCTTCGGCAAACACCGCCCAACCTGTTGACATGTTTGACAAGTGGGTCGAAACCTTTGTCTTTGGATAAAATTATAAAACTTGCATTGCTTTGTTCCTGGAACAGCTTTCCCACATAGAACGCGACATGAAAATCAAGAGCGTTATTTCCATTCCCGTCAATTTTCACCCACTCGAGCTTGCCTCCAAAACCTTGCGCTTGCTGGACTAACTCAAAAGGGAGGTTCTTTTGAGAAAAACCTACAAAAATCATTATTTTGAAATCTTCCTTTAGGCCAGACAGATCGACTTTTTGAATATTTTCGTAATCGATAAGAAGAAATATATTTTCCACGTTCTATTCTTTTCCATTTTTGCACATAAGGATCGTGATAGGCGGCGGCGACGCGAACTTGCGTGACCTACAGAATTTTTAGATTTTGTTTTTCGGGGGGCATCCAGCCATTTTCCATCCGCCTTATTGCATTGTACTTCGCGCAATCTATCCTTATTCGTTAGGTTGGCTTTAGGTTTATTTAATGCCCCATTGTCATTAAATCTCGAAAATCAAAGAAGCCCTTCAAGATGGCAAGCAAGATCATTTAAGAAAAACACTTCATAATCGTTCCTACTTCGGTTGCATTTGTAGGAAAGTTCACCAATTATGTCAGGTAATGACGTTGGATTAAATCTGATCCATTTTTTTCTTTTGTTCGATAGATCATTCTTTGTAATATCTGAGGTAATTATAAATCCGGAATGATTTAAAATTGCTTCTTTTTCATCATTTGTAAGGTCAATTTCAATATACTTTATACTCATAACGATCTATCCTTGGCAATATCTATCATAACAGTCGTGATAAGCGGTGGCGACGCGAGCTTGCGCGAACCACCGAACTATTCAAGCTAATTGCGGAAGTATTTTCCGTCCGCGTTAATTTTATGGTTAAACTTTTTACTCTTCTAATGCTGAATATTGCTCTGGCTTCATTCCTGTCTCGCTAACAATTCTTGGATATTTAATACCTTGTGTCAGTTCCTTTGGTGATTTCCTGCTTTTAGATATCTTAAACAACCAATTATCACCGTAATCAAACATGTAAAATAGTTTGTTTCCTTTTCCTAGTGGAAATAGACTCACTACCGTTACGGTATAAACTCCTATCACTTCATGAAAAGCTGAGGGTTACCTTCGCACCAATGGCTTGCAGAGCTTTCTCCAGAACCGGCAGTTTTGTGCCATGGTGTGGATCAAGCATTCTGCGGATTTCCCTAGCATCCACGTCAAGGCGAATGGCAAGATCTGTCTGCCGTACCTTCTTCTCAACGATATTCATATAAAGAGCCGCTTTGAAAAACATTTGCAGTGGCAGCTGAATATTATACTGGCCTTTTGCTTTAGCCGTCGCACCAGGGATAACTTCACCATCAAGAATACGACAGGCAACAGCTTCTTCCAGACAGTCGACTGCAGCCTCATTACATTCATCAAGGGTATCGCCTTGTGTAATCGCCTCAGGAAAATCTACAAAAGTAACCGTATAGCCACCATCATCTTCATCTGGTGTAAAAATCGCCGGATTGGCTGTGGGTGGAACCGATTCCCGATCCCATGACCCTGGCAGGGATGGTATGGGTCACCGGAAATTCCATGGTGCCCTTTTGACCCTTCTTAAGGGGCATGACTTCAAGAAGGTCAGGATCCAGGTTCATTACCTTC
Organism: Geopsychrobacter sp.; assembly: GCA_041689145.1. Taxonomy (GTDB): domain Bacteria; phylum Desulfobacterota; class Desulfuromonadia; order Desulfuromonadales; family Geopsychrobacteraceae; genus Geopsychrobacter. Next base: position 2,364 of record JBDNGT010000199.1, read on the forward strand.
AATTCCGGATAATCAAGCAGCTGCAAACCGCAGCCATGCGGGATTGGAACCTTACTCCGGTCTGCTCAAGGCGAGTTCGTACCAGCGGTTCCCGATTCAGGATGTTTCGGTACCGGAATCGCGGGAGTTCACAAAAGCCGTTCTTGACGCTAGTGACGATTATATCAGCCGGGAACAGATC
>JBDNGT010000200.1:0-3750 GCA_041689145.1 Geopsychrobacter sp.
AGTCCTGCGCGATAGGGGCGTGAGGTCGTCATGGCATCGTAGGAGTCTGTGATTGCGACGATCTGCGCATTTAGCGGAATCTGGTCTTCGCGCAGGCCTTCAGGGTATCCTTGGCCATTGTACCACTCATGATGGTATTTGACCGTGGGAATATAACGGTGGAGCGAGTCCGCAAGCGCAAGGATTTCGACGCCGTGATGCGGATGTTCCCTAATCTGGAATTTTTCCTTAGCATTGAGTGGTGCTTGTTTGTTGAGGATGCTGTCCGGTACCCGGATCTTGCCGATATCATGGAGCAGGCAAGCCATCTTAAGCTCTTTGAGCTGGCTTGGATCAAGCCCGAGTCGTTTGCCGAGGATCACGGACAGTCGCGCGACCCGGGCCGAATGACCGTAGGTGTAATTATCGCGCGCATCAAGGGTGCCGGCCAAGATTCGCACAATATTATGATAAGATTTTTCAAGATTGCTTGAGGAGTCCTGTAGCCTTTTTCTTTGGGTCGCGATTTCCGTGGCCATTTCGTTGAAATTACGCGTCAGTTCACCGAGTTCGTCGTCGGCCAAAATCGGGACTTTCGCTTTGTAGGTGCCCAATCTAAGACGCTCGACCCCATGGGATAGCTTGGTGATCGGACGAGTGAAACGACGGGTAAGAAGCAGGGTGCCACCCGTGCCGCAAAGAATAGCAATGCTGGCGATGAAGAAAATACGCCAGTGAGCTGAAGTGCGGGCGTCAACGAGGGATTGTGGATTGAGGCCGACAATCACTTCACCAACTTGGCGATCGGCAAAATTGATCGGCAGGCAGAACTCGTAGACCATCTGAGAATTTCGTTTGACCTGAGCTACGCGGAGCTGGCCGTCAGTCTCAACCGGTTTCCCTTTGGGGTATGGCAGACTGGTGTCGGCCAGATCAAGCAGGCTGTGAGCCAGAATGTGACGTGAAGCATCGAGGATGACCAGATAAGTCAGATCATCCTGGGATCTCTTTGACAGGGCGACCAGGTTATCGAGGGCTAGATCGTCATCGGACAGGATGCTGTATCTTGCGGATTTTGCGACGATCTGGGCGGTAATTGCGCCGCGATTGATCATCGAGCGGAACAACACATCGTTCATAATATTTATGACAAAAAATGCGACTCCCAGGGTGAGCAGGGTGATCAGGCCGGCAACCAGCAGGGTCAGTTTGCTGCCGATGCCGTGAAAATGATGGCGTATTCTTTGGGGCAGAAGGCGGGCACAGGTTCTACATACGCGGGTAATAAATCCGAAAGATTGATCAGGCCCTGGCTTTAGGTTGAGACGAAAATACTTGTTCATCGCTGAGAAAAAACCTCGCCCCTCCTTCTGAATCATGTCTGGATAGAATGAGCACAGCGAGATTATATACCGTAGACTACCTCGCAGAGGCAATACAATATTCTAGCAGCGAGCACGCGATCTATGCTCTGGACCTGTTCTTTGCTGCGTGGCAGGCGATAAAAAAAGCAGGAGCAAACTCAATGGTTGCTCCCGCTTTTAATTTGTTAGGTTCTGCGCCGCACCGGTTTTTTGAAGCCACCGGCAGGTTTGCCGAAGGCCCTTCTTTTGGGCGGATGATTACGGCTGGCATCGACCTTGATCTGCAGCTGTTGACCACGGACCCAGGCTTTGGATATCTTATTCATGACCTCCTGAGACAGCGATTTCGGCAGATCGACCAGGCTGAAATCGTGCATGATTGTGATCTTGCCGATCAATGAAGCGGGCATGCCCCCTTCATTGCTGATCGCGCCGACCAGGTTGCCCGGTTCCACGCCGTGGGAGCGTCCGACTTCGATACGATATTGCTGACGCTCGGTGTCGTTGTCTCTCTGGCGAGATCCCGAGCTTGCGTTGGAGCGGTTTTCGGTCTGGTGGTAGGGCAGTTCTTCGCGCTCTTCGGGTTGCAGGGGGCGATCCTTCTGCAGCAGAAAGGCCAGAGTGGCAGCGATGCGGCGGAAACTGACATCGCTGTCGTGCTGGTAGCCATCGACCAGATCCTCGAAAAACTCCAGATCCTGGGCCTCCATCGCCTCGGTGACCTGATCCTTGAACTGGCTGACGCGGCGGTCAGTGACCTGCTGGCGACTCGGCAGCCCCATCGGCTTGATCTTTTGGCGGGTCGCGCGTTCGATCGCGGCGATCAGGCGTTGCTCGCGCGGTGCGGCAAACAGAATCGCCTTGCCGGCACGGCCGGCGCGACCAGTGCGGCCGATGCGGTGGATATAGGCTTCAATATCGTTGGGGATGTCGTAGTTGATGACGTGGCTGATCCGCTGGACATCGAGTCCACGGGCGGCGACGTCGGTCGCGACCACGATATCAAGTTTGCCGTCGCGGAAGCGTTCGACTGTTTTTTCGCGCGCTTGTTGGGTCATGTCGCCATTCAAGGCCGCACAGGAGAAGCCGCGCGCCTCGAGTTTCTCGGCCAGTTCGACGGTGGCGATCTTGGTGCGGACGAAGACGATCATCGCCTCGGTCTCTTCGACTTCGAGAATCCGGGTCAGCGCATCCAGTTTGTGCATCCCTTTGACCTGCCAGACATATTGATCGATGGTCTCGGCGGTGCGGGTTTTGGTCTGAATCCGGATTTCGATCGGGTTTTTCAGGTTGCGGCGTGCGACCCCGGTCACTTCGTTCGGCATGGTCGCCGAAAAGAGGGCGGTCTGCCGCTCTGCTGGCGCGTGGGAGAGGATATCTTCAACGTCGGCGATGAAACCCATCTTCAACATTTCATCGGCTTCATCGACCACCACCGTGCGGATCGAGTCGAGCTTCAGGGTGCCGCGGCGCAGGTGATCCTGGATCCGGCCGGGGGTGCCGACCACCGCGTGAACACCGCGCTGGAGTTGGCGTAACTGCTGAACCATGCTCTGACCGCCGTAGATTGGCAGGACATGAAAATCCTTGAGGTGACGGGCGTAGGTCTGAATCGCCTCAGAAACCTGCAGGGCCAATTCGCGGGTTGGGGTTAAAACCAGAATTTGCGGTGAGCGTTTCTTAAGGTCGAGCATGCTGAGGAGCGGCAGCGCGAAGGCCGCAGTCTTGCCGGTCCCGGTTTGAGCCTGACCGAGCAGGTCACGTCCGGCCAGCAACGGCGGGATGCTCTGGGCTTGAATTGCAGAGGGGGACTCGTAACCGACCTCTTTGATAACCTTGTAAACATTTGGTGCGAGGCCGAGGTCGGCGAATCCGAGCGGTTGCGATTCTGTCATGATCTGTCTTTCTTGAAGGGCTGAAATACCCAGAAGTAAAGCGTAGAGGGTGTTTTGAGCAATCGTGGAGCGTTAAATCTGAGGACCATCCTGAATCGATTACCACTCCGAAGGACGAAAAAATTACCGCATTTTTAACCCTGAGACAAGGATTTTCTTCGATTTTTCACAGAATTAGCAAATTACACCCTCCGCGTAGCCGCCCCTCTATTGCGGTAAATGGACGATCGAGATGCAGTTCAGGACCCTTGATTGCCGAGACGGGCGGTGAGGGTGTTGCTGTAGGATGATATTCGTCAGTCAAGGGGAGGTCGTCTCTTGGCAGTAGAGGTTGTGCACAGGTATGGAATTTCTGCTAAAATGATCAGAAGGCAATAGAGCGATCAGGCCGGTTAAAATTGCCACCCCATGAACCGGATCGAGTTGCTTCGTCCTGACCTCGGCCCAAACTGATTCTACGGCTCAGCACATTTCACGCGCGAGTCGCAGCAAGGGTATGATTGCAGGCTGAT
>JBDNGT010000201.1:0-6834 GCA_041689145.1 Geopsychrobacter sp.
CTATCCACATGGTGCAGCATCGTCATGGCGGACGCAAAAAAGCGGCGATCCTGTCGATTGCGATCAAAGCGCTTGACGAGAAAGGTGTGAAAACCGTTGCCGAGTTGCATGAGTTTTGCTTCCGCAACGCTGATGCTGCAATCACGGGCGAGATCATGTAGCACCTTCTCCCAGATAGCGACATTGTAGTCATCGTCTGCCGAGGGAAATTTGGCGATCCAGAGATGGCCATGCTCGTCAACCAGGTTCGCCTTGGGTCGTGCCCCACCAAGGGAGGCCCCCGGAGCCACCAGAACTTGCAACCATTCTTTGATTTTGTCAGGAGCGGCCAACTTCTTTCTGGTCAACTCGAAGGCGATGGCCTGCAGTTCGGCAATCCGGGCGACCGGCGGGGCTGACAAGGCTTCATCGACCAGAAAAACAGCCTGCCCCGGCAGGCTGTAACGCAGAGCCCCCATGCGGGTGCAATCCTGGACGCCGAGCAGAAATTCCCAGGGACCGAGAGTTTTGGGCCTGCGTTCCTCCTCCCTGGCCTCAATAGCTTCTCTGCGTTTCATCAAAAGCTGCCCCCAACGATCGGGACAGGAGTCCATGAACACACCGAAGTTCGAGCCGCCGGGATGAAATTCACCGGGGAAAAGATCCAACTCGGGATCCAGCTGAAAGGCATGAGCCCGGGCGAGCCAGTCCGGGTCGTAGGCATAGCTGACGCTGCCTCGCGCCCCTTTGGACAGGGTGCCGATCCGCTGCAGTGGGCCGAAGTTCGGATCATCGAGCCAGACCCATAACTGTTCTCTATGTGCTGCTTTTGTCATTATTCTGATCCTGGATTTTCTTGCGTGGGGCCCTTTTCCGTCGTGGAAGGGATTCATCCTGCAGGCGGCGACCCACAACGTCGTCCCTGGCGATCAGCCCCAGATCGTTGAGCAGGCCGAGGACCCGCAACACCTGTACGTAGTGCCCAAAGGCTACCGAAGGGTCGCCTTTTTCAATCTTGTAGAGCGTTGGTCGGGAGAGGCCCGCTCTGGCACAGACGGTCTCCATGGAAAAACGTCTGCGCAGACGCGCGTCCTTCAGGCGCAGACCCAAGGATTGAACTTCCTTCAATGGTCCCGGGTACATATGAAATGGTTTCTTTGGCATAATGATAAATATAAATATCAAAAACACGTCTATGTGTCAACTTTGTTTATCGTTCTACTGAGCGAGGAAGGGGCTACGTCTATCCGGCCCACAATTTGAGTTGATTGGCTCGCTGTTCAGCTCAGGCACAGAACGACCCTGACCAGGGTTGTAGCCAAGGAATGCAACAATCAGGGGGACAAATCGCTTCCCTATTGTCCACCCATGCTCCCAATTCCAGATGGTGGAGGCGGTGACGCCGAGCTTGGCAGCAACGACTTTCCGGTCCGTTGCTCGACCGTATCGACCTGCATATCGAGGTGCCACGGGTGCCACATAAAGATCTGGCCGACCCGGTAAACGGAGAATCCTCGGCGGTAATCCGGGGACGGGTTGAAAAGGCTCGTACCCTTCAGCGGGAGCGCCTTGCACCGTTTGAGCTCCATACTAATGCCGCAATGGCTGCCCGATACATCCGCAAGTTTTGCCTGGTTCGGAAGGCTCGTGCGTGGCGTGATCCAGGATGGGGGTATGCGTCTGCTGTTTCATGGCATCTCTGTACATGGAATTTCCAGTCCTGACCAGACCGCACGGTGGCCTGGCAGATGATGGCGGTTTCGGAACCACAGCGGCTCCGAAGGCGGGTTATCCCGCGAAGGCCGAGATTCCTATTTTCAGACCGGCGCCGACGATGCATGCCGCCAGCAACAGCCGCAGTTTCGCGACCGGCACCCGGCGGCTGAGCTGTCCCCCGAGGTGCGCCGCCGGGATAACGGTCAAGACAATCGGCAGGGCGAGGGGCCAGAGGATCTGCCCGGTCAGGGCCTTGCCGAGAAAGGCGGCCAGCGACGAAAGGAATATAATCGCCAGATTGCTGCCGATGGCGATCCGGGTCGGAATTTGCATGAATGCAGTCATCAGCGGGATGAGGATGAAGGAGCCGCCCTGACCCACCAGGCCGCCCAGAATACCGACGCTGCCGGCCGCGATGACCGCACGCAGGCGGCTGAAGGAGAAGGATTCGACGGCCGGAGCTTCACTGTCGCCGGCGGTGCGCACGAAAATCAACGCGGCGGCGGTCAGGGCCAGCAGGGCGAAAATCGCCAGCAGCAACCGGTTGGGGAGATGGTCGGCGCCGGCACCGCCGAGCAGGGCGGTGGCAAAGATGGTGGTGCCCATCCAGCTGGTCAGGCGGCCGGAAACAAAATGGAATTTTTTGTGGGTTAGCGCCCCCGTAATACAGGCGGTGAGGCCTTGGACGATGGTCAGTCCGGCCACCACCTTCATCGTGAAAGGCGGTTGTCCAAACAAGGGCGGCAGATAGAGAAGCAGCGGCGCCATGATGATGCCGCCGCCGATCCCCAGCAGACCCGAGAGGAAACCAGTGACCAGCCCGAGCAGTCCGACTAGAATATACAGATCCATCAGTGTCTCCCGGCAGTTGCTGCCGGACATCTTCGAAGTTTATCACGTAAAGCGATCGAAAGCCTCATGATGATAGGTATTTTGGATATCAGAGGCGAAAATTTTTCGCTTGCAGAATCAGGCCACCGTGATGCCGACCGGTTCGGCGGTGACTTCCCCGATGCGCGACGCATCCTGCACGCCTGCTTCCTGAAGTGCGGCCAAGAGTTCATCGGCTTGGGCGCCAGGCAGCGCCAGCAGCAGCCCGCCGGAGGTTTGCGGGTCGTACAGCAGCCCTTCCTCGGCCGGGGAGAAGGTCCGCCGCAACTCCAGGTTGTGCCTGGCGACCATCGCCCGGTTCGGTTGGTTGCTGCCGGTGGTCTCCCCTTTTTGATACATCTCCAGGGCGCCGGGATAGAACGGCAGCCGGCGATAATCCACGATGATCCGGGCATCGGCGCCGTGGGCCATTTCCAGCAGGTGGCCGAGGATGCCGAAGCCGGTCAGGTCGGTGCAGGCATGCAGATCGAAGTGCAGCGCCGCAGCCATGGCCGGGCCGTTGAGGGCGGCGACTGACGGCAGGGTGTCGCGCTCCAGTTCGGCATAGGGGAATTTCCCCGAGCGCACCGCATTGAACAGCACCCCCGTGCCGATCGGCTTGGTCAGGATCAGGGCGTCGCCGGGGCGGGCGCCGGCGTTGGTAATGATGCGCTGCGGATGGACCACGCCATTGACGCAGAGGCCGTATTTCGGCTCTTCGTCGTCGACCGAGTGTCCGCCGACCAGGCAGGCTCCCGCCTCGACAACCTTGTCATGTCCGCCCTTGAGGATATCCTTCAGCAGCCCCATATCCAGCTGCTTTGAAGGGAACATCACCAGATTGAGCGCAGTGAGCGGTTTGCCGCCCATCGAATAGACATCCGAGATTGAATTTGCTGCGGAAATCTGCCCGAACCAGTAGGGGTCGTCGACCGGCGGGGTGATGAAATCGACGGTGTTGACCATGGCGATCTCATCTGTCAGCCGGTAGACCGCCGCGTCGTCGGAGGTTTCGATGCCGATCAGCAGATCGGGATCATCGGGCGGGGCCAAGCCTGCTAAAGCGTCCGACAGAACTGCCGGACCGATTTTAGCCGCTCAACCGCAGGTGCGGGACAGGCCGGTTAAAGTCTTCTTTTTGAAAAATGCCATCGGTTTATCCTCCTGATATTGACCGGGTTAGCGCCGGTGAGTGTATTGTTAACCGGTCTGTTTTCGGTAAAGTGCATAGACATAAGGTCGTGGATCACCCGCAGGATTGAAGAAAGTATATTCTTCATGCATCACGAGTTTAAATCCGGCACCGATGCGTTCGGTCATCTCTTCCACGGAGTATCGATGGAGCTCAAGGCCTGCACACTCAGGAGCGCCCGCGATCGAAAATTCTGCCAGTAATACATATCCTCCTGGAGATACCGCTGAGTTCAGATTGGCGAAGTAGCTTTGAATGTCGGTTTCTTGGAGCAGGAAATGAAGAACCGCTCGATCGATCCAAATGTAGGCCTGTGGAATACCCTCTGGCAAGGGTTTTGAGATGTCATGGTGCAGCCAGATTAAAGAGTCATTCGGGCCGATTCTGCTTTCCAGGCTGTTCAGGGCTACATCGCTGATATCATTTAGAATAAGGTCATGGCCGCAAGCCAATAGCTCGTCGACCAGTATGGAGGTTCCCGCACCAGGAAGGAAAATCCTGGCATTCTTATGCTGAGGAATCAGATCAAGGAACTTCAGGGTCTGTGCGGCATCACTCTCGTACCAGCCGGGCTCATGATCTGATTTTGCCGAGAAAATAGCGTTCCAGTGGCGCTTTGTCGTGATCATATTTTCCCCTGGGAAGCTATTCCATTTCAACCGTAACAGAAACCGGGTTGCGGATGATATCCAGAACCGGTGAGGTTTTCTGGACATATGCGCACAGTTCCTCCAACTTTTCTTTGGGCGCATCGGTCACGGCCCTGAACTTAACAATTATGTTTTCGTATCCGGGGCGTTGCGTTTCCGACAGACCAAGAAAAGCCTGTAGATCAATATTGCCTTCCAAGCTGAAGTCTAACGATTCGATGGTGACACCTTGAGCTGAAGCGTTGTAGACGAAGCCGACACATAAACAGGATGCCAAGGCGTGCAACACCGCTTCAACGGCATTCGCACCATGGTTTTCCCCCAGCAGCACCGGCGGTTCGTCCCCTTCTATCACCAGTGGTTGGGTCCGGGAGGTATCTTCAGCCTTTGCTCCGAAAAAGTTTTTGAATTCAGTTCGGCAGTGCCCGCCATTTACCCATTTCGTTTCTGCCCTGAATTGAAACTTTGCGATATCCGGTTCGGCCTTGATCGCTTCGATGGTGCCAACCAACTGATCGACATTGACACCATTTTTGACATTGGCGATTTTGTTCATAATATGCCTCTTCTTTGGGAAAAGATTTTCTTGACAGGGTGGACGCTCCATAGTATTCAATTGAATCATTGAATACTATGGAGAAGCTTATGTCAACCCCCAAACGCAACTTTAAGGATGCCATCTACGGGCAGCTTTCCCGGATCGGCAAAGGGGTCTCCAGCCCTAAAAGACTGGAGCTTCTGGATTTGCTTTGTCAGACTGAACGCAGCGTCGAAGCCCTGGCCAAAGAAGCAAGCCTTTCTATTGCCAACACCTCCCGACATCTTCAGATCCTTCGAGCGGCCCGTCTGGTGGAGGCTGAGAAGAGAGGCCTGCATGTCATTTACCGTCTCGCTGACCCGGCAGTCGGCCAGTATTTTCTGGCGATGCGTAAACTGGCTGAGGCCCGTCTCGCCGAGATCGAGCAGATTACGCGCAGTTTCTTCGGTGAGATAGATGGTTTTGCACCGGTCAATCAGAAAACCCTTCTCAAGCTCATTCGGGAGGGTGCCGTGACGGTTCTGGATGTTCGCCCGACTGAGGAGTATCAATCGGGACATCTTCCCCATGCTGTCTCCATCCCACTCGCGGAACTCAAGCGCCGCCTGGCTGAATTACCGCGTGATCGGGAGATCGTCGCTTATTGTCGTGGCCCTTACTGTGTTTTATCTGCCGAAGCCGTAGAGATGCTCCGGTCGGAAGGTTTCAAGGCCATTCGTTATGAGGAAGGCGTTCTGGACTGGTCGGCGCATGAACGGACCCCGGCCCTTGACTGCTGAGCTAAAAGGGTCATCAGCCATACCAGCAAAATTTGCTAAAAAGGAGGTCAATAATGGCAGACACCGGTAAGCAAGGTTTCTCCACCCGTTGTATCCACGCAGGCGAATCCCTCGACGTGCAGGGCGGTATCCACATGCCGCTCTACAACCATTCAACCTTCGCGTTTGAAAATACCGAAAAGCTGCTCGATGTGGTTGAAGGACGCAATCCCGAGGGCAACCTCTACACCCGTTACGGACTCAACCCGACCATTCGCGGGCTGGAGAAAAAATGTGCCAATCTGGAGGGCAGTGGCAAACAGAGCCATTAACGCCGGTTACCCGGCGCCCCCCGCACAGATCCCGGCGTGCGGAATTACCGCACTGGGCTCCTGCCTCGGGTCAAACGCAGAGGCGTTGATTCGGGTATGGGTGTCGCACTTTTGCTCGGGGTATCCATCTCTCCATCCAGCCTTGCATGCGTTGCCAGGTCAAGCCTCTTCCTTTTTGGCTCCGTCTGCGCAGTGCGCGCAGCCATCGCCCCTGTTCCGCGACCGTCCGATGACGGTTTCGTATCAGGTCGTATCAGGGTCTCGTGCACGTCTTTGATCTTCTTTCGTAGACGCTTACCGATGGTTTTACGGTGCAATGTGAACCCTCCACCTTTCCGCTTCCGAGCGCAGATATGTGTGAATCCGAGAAAGTCGAAGGTTTCCGGCTTTCCCCCGCCTCGTTCCTTACGGTTTGAGGCGGCAAAACGTCCGAACTCGATGAGCCGGGTTTTGTCTTGCTGCAATTCCAGTTCGAATTTGGCCAGTCTTTCAGCCAGTTCGATCCGAAACATCCGCGCATCGGATTGGTATTGGAATCCCATGACGAAGTCGTCGGCGTACCTTACAAAGTAGACTTCGCCCCGTGCCCGGTGGTCGCGCCACCAGTTCACCCACAGATCCAGAACGTAATGCAGGTAGATGTTCGCCAATAGTGGCGATATCACCGCGCCTTGTGGTGTCCCCACCACCGTCTTGGACCACTTGCCGTCCTCGGAGACTCCGGCCCGCAAGAATTTGCGGATCAACCTGAGCACCCGTCTGTCGGCGATACGGTGTTCCACGAACTTCATCAGCCACC
>JBDNGT010000202.1:0-6777 GCA_041689145.1 Geopsychrobacter sp.
CGCCTGCGGCTCAGACATCCGAGCAAATCCTCTGGTGGGTTGCGGCTGCGTCCCACGGGAGGGAGGGGCAGTGAAGCGTGACCTCGAACCTCGAATCTGATCTGCAGGAGCGCATATCTGAAATTAAACTGAAAATCATCGCCCAGAAGAGTCAAACGGAGACCCCTCAGGGTGTTCTGCCGTGAGAAGTGTTTGATTTCTTTTTTCACTTAAATTCTTGTGCTTCTGTTTTTCAGAGGATACACTTTGGCTATGAAATATGAACTCCACAGCACCAGGACATTTGACAGGTGGTTGAGTCGCCTGAAAGATGCTGGGTTAAAAAACCGGCTACTTGCACGTTTGAGCCGAGTAGAAAATGGAAATTTCGGCGACAACAAGCAGCTTGGCAGCGACTTGTTTGAGTTGCGGCTTTTTTTGGGTAGTGGTCTGCGGATCTATTACACAGTTCGCAGTAACCAGGTGGTGCTGTTGCTGGTCGGTGGCGATAAATCGTCACAAACTAAAGATATTAAAAAAGCAATCGAACTATTGCGCGAGCTGGAGGCTTAAATTATGCCCACACAAACTAAACCATTTGATATTGCTGAACATCTGGAAACACCCGAAGATATTCGCGATTTTCTGCGCGAGGCGGCGGAAACCGGTACTGAAGAGGATTTTATTCATGCACTCAACACGGCTGCCCGCGCCAAGGGTATGAGTGAGGTCGCCAAAGAAGCCGGCGTTACCCGCGCCAGTCTTTACAAGTCGTTATCTGAAGGGGGCAACCCTAATTTTCATACGATCAGCAAGGTTGCCAAAGCGTTGGGCTGTAAGCTGTCGGTGGCTTAGAAGATAGGGGTCGATAGAGGTCGATAGGGGTCGATAGGGGTCGATAGGGGTCAACCTTTTACTCTCGATCAAGGTCGGCGGGTTGCGCCCCGCCAGGCACCTTACTTTCTTGTGGCGCGACGAGAAAGTAAGCAAAGAAGCGCTCCCGACCTCCGGGCCGCTTTAGACAACCGAACGTTGGTGACTTGACAGGATACGGCTATGACGTATCCTGTCCGTTTATTGAATTCCCGTTCTTTACCCGGCAGGTACCTGATTACCTGAGTGATGAAGAGTATGCGGCATTTCAGGCGTTTTTGGTTTCGTCTCCCGACGCCGGGGATGTTGTGAAAGGGTCCGGTGGGGTACGAGAAAGGGGGTTAAATCTCCGTTTGACACATATTTTTCCGGAGATCGGTTCCTTTTGGGACGCAACACCAGGACCGCTGGGCGCTGCGCCCCTGCACCCCGCCTTACTTTTTGCAAGCCGCCAAAAAGTAAGCAAAAATCGGCTGTTCTCCCGCGGAGGGCATTTCTGTCGCGCAGGATTCTGCCCCTGGTGGGGGGCGCGCAGGTTTCGCCCGCGGTGCTGCCGTGGCCACTCCCCTTGGGCGGGCCGGTTAGCAGCCCTGAAACTCTGGTGCAGGGCCGTGCCTTTTCTGCATTCGGGCTGTTGATTTTAAAGGCTGACACTCCCTTCGGGCGCTGGGGACATTCTGAATTTTTGGGAGCGGCATGGGCTTCCAAGTTGATAAGACTGGTAGTACCGAGGGGACATTCTATAATTGACGAGGGGTGTGGAGACATGCCATGGACTTGAACCAATCGCCGGTTTGTATTGTCGAATAGGTTGACTTGCGCTGACGAGAATGCCAGCCTGAAGTACATTCAAACACGGCTAATGTATCGGAATATTGAGGAGATAGATGATGTCTACGGCCTTGGACCTGATTAAGGAAATCGAGAAACTTCCACCGGCGGAACGGGTTCGGATGATCGATCGGGTTATTCGGGATACGATCAAGCCTGATGCAGAGATCGAGAAGATCTGGATCAAAGAGGCCACCGCCCGTTGGAATGCCTTTGAGCGGGGGGAGGTTGCGGCTGTGCCTTATGAAACGGTGATGGCCGAGTATCGTAACAATAGATGAAAATCGCCTTTTTACCGGCGGCGCAGGCCGAGCTTGACGACGCATTTTCCTGGTACGAAGAGCAGGCCGTCGGGCTCGGCTACGAATTTCTTGATGAGTTCGATCAATCCCTCCGCCTTATCGCCAGTTTTCCCCACCTCCAGCCCCTTGTCGACAAAAAGGTCAGGCGATGCCTGGTGAATCGATTCCCCTATGGCATCTTCTATGGCGTTGCCGAAAGCACCATCATTGTTATTGCCCTTGCCCATCTGAGGCGGAAACCGGCCTACTGGAAAAGTCGGTGAGATGGTAACCGTCAACCGTCCCCATCTTGTGAGGCTAAGGGGACGGGCTGTGGCTCGGGGTCAGGCTTCCAAGTTGACAAGTTGAAAACGATTTGTAGGCCCGAGTTGGCTGATCGAATGCAAAGTTTCAAAATGCAACTTGTTCTATAGTAACAAATATGTTATGTTTTGTGTCGGAGGGGGAGATGTCCTGGTCAATTGATTATTTCAGTGAGAAGGTGCGCCTGAACATCGAAACCTTGCCGGTGGGTATCCGGGCTTCGTATGCAAGACTGACCGGTTTGCTCGTGGAGTTTGGTCTGAGTCTGCGAATGCCGCATAGCCGATCTATGGGTGACGATCTCTTTGAGTTGCGACACGCGGGCTGGAAGGGATTGCCAGGGTGATGTATTGTACCCGGGTTGGTAAGAGAATTGTCATCCTGCATGTGTTTATCAAGAAAACTCAGAAAACGCCGAAGCGGGATCTTGAAATTGCCCGCCAGCGGCAACGGGTGGTTGCCAGGGATGAATAAAAAAGCACCGACCAAAACCCATGAGAAGATGCTGAAGGGGTGGCACGAAGATCCTGAATTTCAGGCTGCTTATGATGCTCTTGATACCGAATATGTGCTGTTGCGCGAATTACTTCAAGCCCGCCAGGAAGTAGGGCTCACCCAGGCAGACGTTGCTGAGAGGATGGGGACCAAAGCACCGGCCGTCACTCGCTTGGAGACTTCTCTTTCTGGCAGTCGCTACTCGCCGACCATCGCTACCCTGAAAAAATATGCACGAGCTGTCGGCTGTAAGCTCGAGGTGCACCTTGTCCGTGAAAAGTAAGTGGCTTGCACATCACACATCGCTGTCGTCAAAATGGGCGGGTTCAGATCCGGCATCGGGTAAAGGGGACAGGCATCTTTTAATGAAGGTGGAGAGTGTTGATGGTAGCCTATCTGACCAGCGAAATTTGCTGCCCTAATTTTTCCAGATAGGTGGTCACGGTGTCCCAAATGATTGAAAGATCCAATTCGAAATACCCGTGTGCCATGCGGTTGCGGATACCTCGCATTTCTCGCCTGGGAATATCCGGATGCGCTGCGACAAATTCCGGGTATTCGTTGATGACCTGCGTGGCTGCTTCGCCAATAATAAGAATGTTATAAATAACCGCTTGCTGCGTTTTTCTGTCAGCCAGAAAAGCCTCCTTGGCCATGCCATATACATATTCGCTTGCCAAAGTTGCGGCTTCTTCAATGTGGTCGAGATAATCTTTAATCGCCAGATTCCGCTGCCTTGCGCTCATATGGCCTTCGCTTCTTGAAGAACTTTGTCTCGAAACTTGGCGGGAAGATCTCCCGGGATTAACAGGTCCACCGGAACGCCGAGCATCTCCTCAAGGTCAACCTGCAATCCCCCCAATTCGAAAAGAGTTGTTCCGGGTAACGGATCAACCAGCAGATCAAGGTCGCTGCCGTCGGTATCGGTGCCGGCGAGTACCGAGCCAAAGATACGGGCATTGCAGGCCCGTCTTATTTGGACTGCCGTTATAACGGCTTCCCGGTGTTTTTCTAACGCGGTTGATGGCTTCATGTTGTCCCTTTGCATTATGGTAATCTGATTTTTATAATATATGGCATCGTTCTCAATCCGTCAAAAAAAATCATCGTAAAGGCTTAACGTTGTTGACTTACGGGACAAACTTAATCTTTTTGGGGGGGGGCAAGTCTGCCGTTGGCTTTTGTAGCTTCTGGTCAGTTCATTGTTCACGTTCAAGGTCGGCGGGTTGCGCCCCGCCGGGCACCGTCATTTCTTTGCGCGCCCAAAGTCAATGCGTCCGACCTACTTGCCGCTTTGCGGTTCCCTGCACCCGCCGCCACATTTGAGCGCGCTCGAAAACTCGCCTTTGGCTCAGACATCCGAGCAAATCCTCTGGTGGGTTGCGGCTGCGTCCCACGGGAAGAGGTGGGTCGGTGAGAAGGGAGGATTGAAACAGTGGGGGATTCACATTGAAAGGCTAGCTGTCTTGCTGATGTGTCAGAATTAACCTGTATCCATTTTACCTAGAGTCTTTTTTAATAAAGGAAGTTCCTTCTCGAGTACCTGCCAGATGAGTTCAAGATCGATTCCACCGAGATAGTCATGAACCAGAATATTTCGAAAACCTGCGATGCTGCGCCAATCTATTTCGGGGTGCTCGGACTTAGCTTGTGGTGACAACCTCTGGCTTGATTCTGCCATGACTTGCAACACCCGCATGCTGGCATCCTGAAGTAACGCTGTTTTTGTAAATGCTTCTTTGCCCGTGCTGACGTAACCCTCAATACGTTGAATGCACTCGATCATGTGCGTGATATAAATTTGGTCTCGGTCTCTATCGGTCATAAATCGACGGCTTCCTTGAGAACTTTATCCCGGATAGCCGGATGTAATGCATTCGGCGTGACCAGATCCACACGTCGCCCAAGGAGGTCTTGAAGGTCCATGAGCAAACCTCCCAGTGCGAACGCAGTGGAGCCTGTGCGCATTTCAACCAGGAAGTCGACGTCACTTGCAGTGGTTGCCAGGTCTTTTGCCATTGAGCCGAAGACTTGAACCCGTTCGGCGCCGCGACGTTTTGCCAGTTCAAGGATTCTCTGGCGATGAGTTTCGATGAGTGCATCCATGTTAAGTCCCTGTTTAAATTGTATTTTCCCTGTCTGATGAATATTATACATTTTGATAAGGTCAAAGTCGACTAAACCATAAAATCGGGGCCACCGTCCGACTCAGTCTTCTGGCTTCCGGAAAGGCTTAGGTGTCTCGTAAGGTCATAGGGTTGCAAACTTGCAAACATGGAACGTCGAATCAGGATCGGCGGATTGCGCCCCGCCCCTGACTTTATTCCGGTACTAAATGCCCAGGACTTCCCTCAGGCAGCGGTCAATTTCAGTCATTACGTCAGGGTGGCAATGTAACAGGGGGCCGTCAACCAGGCGTTTGTTGTCGATAGCGAGTACTTGATCAACGAGAAGATCAGAGTCCTTCAAGAGTCTGTCCTGGGCAGGAATGCGGAAACGAAGCGGAGCGGCGGCCTCGACCAGGTTTGTGGTCAGAGGGATGATCAGGGTCGACGGATGGGACACGTCGAGGAGTTCCTGGCATTGAATAATCAGCACCGGTCGAGTTTTTCCGGGTTCGGTGCCTTTGCCGGGGTTGAGATTGGCGAGCCAGACTTCTCCGCGCTTATACATCCGGTGCATCCTCAACGGCATCAAACTCTGCATTTACACGCATACTTTCTTGTCGAACCCGTCTGGATGCTTCTATAATTCGCTTTTTCCGCTGCTCCTCGTCTATCTTTTTATTCATGGCGATCACTGCCTGGCGCACATACTCCGCCCTGGGGATGTGCAGGGTCCGGGATCGTTTATTGAGCTCATCCAGATCTTTATCCTGAATTCGTATGGAAATTGTAGCCATAAATTTGTCTCCTTTATTGCAACTTTTATTGAGTATACAGAATGGGACTCGTTTTGGCAACAGTAAGGGGCATGGGAAAGAAAGGCCAAGAAGGTCATAGGGTTGCAAACATGGAATATGGAACGTCGAATCAAGGTCGGCGGGTTGCGCCCCGCCAGGCACCTTACTTTCTTGTGGCGCGACGAGAAAGTAAGTAAAGAAACAATGGATTGCCGGGTCGGACCCGGTCAACTGGTTGAACCCGGTCAACTGGTTGATATTGTTGAGTAATAGCTGAAAAACAGGCCTTAAAAAGGCCTTAGAGGTACGTTTTTAGGGGTAAAATGGATTTTAATACATCACAGGTTTAGGAGCTGATGAAGTGCTTCTGTAACCTTCTCCTGATCTTTGCGCTCAAGTGTGCCAGCTTTTCTAATTATCAACTGTTCGTCGAGGGTGAACAATTTCATCCGCACGATTGACGCGGAAGGTAATCCTGCTAAATCCAGATTCTGGATCTCGATGTCGAGTGGCCAGTCTGAATTCTTAGCACTGGTGATCATTGCCATTACAGATTGGCCCACCTTCTTATTGAAAGTCTGTGCGTCTGAGAGAATCAACGCAGGCCTGCGTTTGGTTGTGGTTCTGTCAGTGAATGGAAAGGGGACAACGACGACATCGAAGGCCTTAAAGGTCATGGTAAGCCTCTTCATCAGCTGCTGATTGCCACTCATTCAGCGTTGCTTCGAGTGATTTGGCAAAGGCAAAATCGATAGGCTGTGCTCTTCGGATCAGGATATGATCGTCTTCAATATCAAAAGCAATGGCATCACCGGCCTTGAGTTGTAGAATTTTACGTACCGGTTTCGGGATTGTTGCCTGGTACTTGGTCGTGAGTTTACTGGTTGTCGTTTGCATCATTTTACCTCCTTGCCTAGTAATACTAGCATTACCAGAGGCGCTCTACAAGTATAAGCCTCTTCCAATATGAAATGAGTCTGAAGAGACCTTCGTGTTTCTAACATGAAATGAGTCTGAACAACAGACCAGAAAACGTTCATGATGAAAGGATGAAAATCATCATGAATGTTAAACGCCTTCAGACCCTGCAAC
>JBDNGT010000203.1:0-18997 GCA_041689145.1 Geopsychrobacter sp.
CAAAAGTGCCTGAAAGATCAAGGCCTTAACAACCCTAAAACCAAACCGATATATTTGCTTTATATGTAATACGGCCGGGCTTGTCCAACCACAGGATAAGATCGCGGCTCGTGCCTCGCGCAATCTATCCTTATTCGTTAGCCGCTTTTGTCGTTTTTGCTTTTCCCCTGGCTTCTTCAATGATTTCAGCAGGGATGAATTTCAATGAAAAGTAAATAAGCAATGGGATTACGACCAAGTCATCAAGATGACCAATCACAGGGATAAAGTCTGGGATCAAATCAATTAGTGACAAGAAGTACAAGACAGCAGAAGCCAATAATATTTTTGATATTTTCGGGATCCTATTGTCTTTGGATAATATTTTGTAAAATTCAATTTCACTTTTAATATTATCCGCAATTTTCTTTAATTTCTGCCTCATTTACTTCTTGCGACTAGCGGTCATGATAAGCGGCGGGGACGCGGACTGAGCGAACCACCGAACTATTCGAGAATCGCGCCTGCATAACCCGTCCGCTCCAAGTCTTCATTGCATTGTCAGGGCACCCCTGTTATTGTGTACGGTAATCCCGTACATGATTGGAGGTTTAGATATGGATACTGTAAGTGTTAACAAATTTCGCGAAAATTTAAAAAACTTTGTAGAACAAGTTACTCATGAACACCTGCCCCTGAAAGTGACCCGCCGAAGTGGCGGAAACTTTGTGGTTATCAGCGCTGAGGACTGGGAACGTGAGCAAGAAACTCTTTATGTTCTTCAAAATTCTAGCCTCATGAAACAATTTGCTGAATCCTCAAAAACCCACGTAAATCGTTCTGGTTATACACCAACGGATGGAGAAACGAATGAGATCCTTGGTGTTTGAGGGTAACACTTGGGCTGCTTATGAAACCCTGAGAGCAAAAGACAAGCGCTTGCATAAAACGTTGTGCACAATTTTGAAAGAAATGCTTCGGGGCGACCCTGCTGCTGGCGCTGGTAAGCCCGAAGCGCTTCGACACAACCTTTCGGGATTTTGGTCACGCCGATTGAGCCAAAAAGACAGACTCATTTATAAGTTCGATGACAACTACATCTATATTTTCGCAATTGGCGGTCATTATGATCAATTTTGAGCCCTAAAGGTAATGATAAGCGGCGGCGACGCGAACTTGCGTGACCCACCGCAATTTCAGATTTTTCTTTTCAATTTTGTACAGACGTATTTTCCGTCCGCGATGATTATTCGTTAGCTTTTTTGGGGAGGGATGGAGTACGTACCAACAACGTGCGCTACGGGCTCAGTGTCCCCCTCTGAGTATAATGCCACTTCGCCAACAACTAATGACTTGCCAACCTTTATTAACTTACATACCCCGAGGATATCTTTTTCTGACGAAGGCTTCCTGAGGAAGTTAATTGATAGGTTCGTTGTTACCGCAAGCGCAACTAACCCAATCTCGTTTAGGATGGCTACATAGAGTGCGAGATCAGCTACCGTCATTAATACTGGGCCAGATACCGTGCCGCCGGGGCGCAATTCACCGAAGCCTACCTTATGTCTGACAGTTGCCGATTTATCGCCAAGCGCATCAACGGTACATTTAGTTTGAGGGAATTCAGTACTCAAAAAAAGATTCATTTCTTCTGTTGGCACCATCGATTTTATCCTTAAAAGCTAACTTGTGAATATACGGAAAATTTCCCGTATATTATCCCCAGTATAGTACCGAAGAATATGGTTGTTTTACTGACAATTCGATCTATTAAGTCAACAGGTGCTTTATATTGAAGCTGCTAATCCCGCGATTCTAATGTTCTCGCAACCACCTTTTGATCAAAGAGAATTCATACAAATCCAGCTATATCACTGATGTTTACCATATCAACTTACTACCAAACAAAAAAAACCACCCAGTTCCCAAGGTGGTTTTGATCATACTGCAAGCCCCCTCAGGCAACAAATTCCCACATACCGACATAAATGAGACGTTCACACTCTAGCTGAATCAACTCAGTTGGTCAATTTTGGCCGCGTCCCACAAGTTGCTCCAACTCTAATGAAAAGCCAAAACCGGTAATTTCGAGCGAGTCCTACAAACCCTGCAATATAAGAAAAGGCCACCAAGGATCGTCCCTTGGTGGCTATAATTTCGTTTGCTAAAAGTCTCTATCAATAAGAAGCCGTTTTTCTTCTTAGACATTGTGACTTATGATGAATTATGACGAAGTGACTAGAAATCGCAGTTTAGTCAACCAGTGTTGACCGGCATTCCGTTTTGACCCTGCATCGGCATACTGATTCTGAGAAATAAATACGATTGAACTCTTTGTCAATATATTAGAACTCATGGCCGGAGTGGGTCAATATTCGCCACCGATTTCATCTTTAGGTGGGTCAGTTTTTGCTGATTCACACCCTGCAAGCTAGGTGCGAGAAAAGGTCGTCCCTCATGCCTATTCCCTTAGAACACCTGCCGCATAGTACGGTTCTGTCAAATATGAAGGACTAGGCCTAACACCGCTCCAACCAGCCCCCTGTCCCTGTCTTCCTGTTTTACCTGTGTAATTAAAACGTTACGCTTCTGATTCACGCACAAGGGTCCTCTGGTATGTTCATTGCTTTTACATATTCTATAACGCCTATAACTCGGCAGGCATCGGCT
Source organism: Geopsychrobacter sp. (assembly GCA_041689145.1). Taxonomy (GTDB): domain Bacteria; phylum Desulfobacterota; class Desulfuromonadia; order Desulfuromonadales; family Geopsychrobacteraceae; genus Geopsychrobacter. The sequence continues at coordinate 2,650 of JBDNGT010000203.1, forward strand.
CAAGAACAGTAATCCTTATGGTATTGATATTGTCATGGTGCTTCCTGGGAAGACTCAAGCTATCGACGGTGACACAACCTGACAAGTCGCCCCTAAAGATAGAACTTAAAAGCAAGGCCTCATGCTTAGTACAAGACCATAAACGCTCACCCCGAATGGAGGAAATATGATTGGTAAATATGTAATTGAAAGATCAAAGAACGAGGAATTTTACTTCAACCTCAGGGCAGCAAACGGACAGGTGATTCTGACCAGTGAGATGTATAGTAGCGCTGGTGTGTTTGATCGCTGTAGAGATTAAAGACCATCCGATTGTTGTACAGACGACTCCCGCACCAGCCAAAGCCCAGAATGATGTAGCGTCGGGGATAACAAAGGAAGAACCTGTTATAGGCGTAATGATGCTGAAGAAGCTAGAGCATGTGATGGCGACGACAAACATTGCTGAAACACCACTTACCTGTTGATGGTTCATTGCGCTCTTGAGGAAAAGAATGTAAGCGGAGTAGAAGACAGCAGTCCCGATGCCAAAGAGAATGCCAAGACGGTAGCCTTCGTCTAGAGAGCTCAGATCGACTCCTGTGATGAAGAACAATCCAAGTAAAGCCATTAGAACTGCGACAACAAATAACCGGCTAATTTTTTCTCTAAACAGAAGGCATGAGAATATAGCTGTAAAAAAGACCTGAAAATTTGCAATTAGAGTTGAAAGTCCAGGGCCCACATAGTGGATGCTACGGTGCCAGCACATGAAATCAAAGCTCAAAAACAAGCCACTACATACAAGCAGTAATAAGGTTTTGCGGTGCATGCGCAGGCTTACAGATTTAAACCGCAGCAAGATAAAAAGGGAGATTGCCGCAAATAGCATACGGTAAAAGCCTGCACTGTCTGGAGAAACGTCAGCCAGTTTTATGAAGATAGGAGCAAAACTGATACAGGTCGAACCTATAATCAGCCAGAACAAAGGGCGAGCAGGGGAGCTTGGTGTTGATGTCGCCATGGGACTTCTTTCCTAAGCAGCAGAGTAGTTGTAGATGGTTTTGACCGCCTATTATCGGCAGCGTCTTAACCCCAGCCGCTTTATGCAAACGACTATGATTGGTTTTTCGATTTGATCACAGAGCCCATAATGGAAGCAAGGAAATGAAGTGTGAATCGTTTTTGTTGAGGCAATTACGGATGAAAGCTTTGAGGCCCATAATCCATTACTAAATTACAAATGGCCACCAAGGAGAGAACTCTGGTGGCCATAGTTTTGTCTGCTAAATGTCTCTATCAATAAGAAGCCGTTTTCATGTCTGGTTTAAACGATCCTGTTGACTTGGAATCCCCGTTTATCATCCAAAATCCAAAACAGATTCAATCCTGAAAGAAAACAGGCTGCATAATTGATGAGGCTTGTTTGGCGAGCGGCGTGATCAATAATGTCAACAAATATAGGTCATTGTCGGTATATTTGCAGGCCTATGAGGGGCTGGCCGTCTATCTTTTTTGTGCTAAAGCGCATAATTTCAAATGCTTAGGCTGGAAAAGTGAGATGGCGCAATAAATGCATATTAGACAGGAATATCTATATATTGTCTCGCATATGCGGACGAGCCATTTTTGGCCTTGTGCCTGAAATTTAAAAAAATAGCAGAATATCCACGTGCCTTGATCAACGGTTATCAAGGTCGGGAACTGATCTGGGGGACGTGAACCTGCGTGGCGAGATCATCCGGTGAAAGAAAGCGTAAATATGAGCGAATCTCCATCCTTTTTGACAAAAATGAAAAATTATTACTCACCCTGTATTGCAAGAAAGGCCACCGAGGATCAACCCTGGCTGGTGTCCATGATTTTATCTTCCTGAATACCTCTATCAATAATAAGCCATTTTTTCTCTTACAAGTCGTGGTGTACGAGACACTTTTACACGGGCCACCCACGTATAACTCCGTCCGCTTGAGCGTTTAGCTAAATGTCTTTCTTAAAAGCCAGCGTTAAATAACAACCAAATATAGGGTCTCCCTAAGGCACAATCGATTGTCACTATGAACTGGAACCGACCATTCAGTGAAAATAACGACCCTTTTTGAGAATCGAGGACTTTTGAAAAACCTAATAAGATTATCCAGATTACAATACAATTTATTACTCCGGCGGTTACAAAAACGCCCAAACCATCCATAGATAGAAGCCGCCGCGCAACCTCACTTCTTTCAAATTTCAAATTCCCCTTGACAAAATCCACAGACTCCTTAAAGATAGTAATCAATTGCTATCTTTAAGGAGTCTCTATGAATACCCGAAAAAAAAATCTTCCAGCGGCAGAACGCCGAGCGGTGACTGTCGAGGCTGTGGTCGAATTGGCTGCGGAGCAAAACCCGAACGACATAACGACCGCTGCTATAGCCAAACGCATGGGCTTGACCCAGGGTGCCCTGTTTCGACACTTTCCGAACAAAGACGCAATACTGCAGGCTGTTATGGAGTGGGTGTCCGAGCGGTTGCTGTCCCGGGTGGATAAAGCGGTGCAAGCGGCGGCGTCACCGCTCGCCGCGCTTGAGGCCATGTTCCTGACCCATGTGGAGTTTGTCGTCGAACATCCGGGGGTACCGCGCATGCTGTTTGGCGAGTTGCAACGGGCCGAGGAGACCGGACCTAAGCGCATGGTGCAGACGCTTATCCGAAGTTACGGGGAGCGGTTACGGCGGTTGATCGAGGAGGGGAAAACACAAGGAGAACTGGAGACACACCTCGACACGGAAGCGTCTGCTCTCCTTTTCATTGGCACCATCCAGGGGTTGGTGATGCAATCGCTGTTGGCCGGCGACATCGGTCGCCTTCGTCATGACGCACCACGGGTCTTTGCAATTTACCGTCGTGGCATCAGGAGTACGCCATGAAACGATTCACGATGCAGAAGCGCACTTTGGCGCTGTTGGTGGTGCTTTTGCCCCTGCTTGGGCTCTTTATCTATGTTGCCCTGCGTTCGGGGCCGCTCGCACCTGTGCCGGTAACGGTGACCAGAGTTGATAGCCGCGTCGTCGAGCCGGCGCTCTTTGGCATCGGTACTGTCGAGGCCCGCTATAGCTACAAGATTGGCCCCACACTTGCCGGGCGGGTGAAGCGTTTGGAAGTGCAGGTTGGGGACCGGGTCAGGGCCGGTCAAGTCCTTGGCGAAATGGACCCGGTTGATCTCGACGAGCGAATCCGTGCTCAGAACGCCGCACTTAAGCGCGTCGAGGCGCAGTTCAGTGAAGCCCAGGCGCGTCACGCTTACGCGCAAACCCAGGCTCAGCGCTATGAACAATTGCTGGTAGCGCGCTCGACCAGTGAGGAGATTGTTGCGACCAAAAAGTATGAGCAGCAAGTCGCTGAGGCGAGCCTGAACGCGGCGCGTGAGGAAATCGCTCGCGTTAGCGCTGACAGCGAGGCCCTAATCGCGCAGCGCAAGAACCTCGCCCTGATCGCCCCCGTCGACGGTCTGGTCACCGTACGTAATGCAGAGCCCGGCACCACCATCGTGGCAGGCCAGGCAGTCGTGGAGTTGATCGACCCACAGAGTCTGTGGGTGAATGTGCAGTTCGATCAGATCCACGCGCGTGGGCTGAACGCCAATCTAGCGGCGCACATCGTCTTGCGCACTCAGGCAAGGGACCTGGCCGGGCGTGTCCTGCGGGTGGAGCCTTTGGCTGACGCGGTAACTGAGGAAATACTCACAAAGGTCGTGTTCGACCAAATACCCGAACCGCGGCCAGCTGTCGGTGAACTGGCCGAGGTAACAGTTGCTTTGCCGGCGCTTCCGACTGGGCCGGTCATCCCCAATGCGGCCATCCAGCGTATCAATGGCAAATTGGGCGTGTGGCAGGTCAAGAAGGACGACCTTTACTTCACTCCGATCAGGTTGGGTGCCGGGGATTTGGATGGCCAGGTACAGGTACAAGAAGGGCTCGAAGTCGGTGACCAGGTGGTTGTCTATAGTGCCAAGGACTTGAATACTCACAGCAGTATCGACGTTGTTGACCAGATTCCCGGGGTGACGCGATGATTAGCCTGGCCGGTCGCGATATCATGCACGCCTGGGGCAAGTTCGTCTTTACCGGTGTAGGCCTTGGCCTCCTGATCGGCGTGACCCTGTCCATGGCTGGCATCTACCGTGGCATGGTCGATGACGGCAAGGCCTTGCTCGACAACAGCGGCGCCGATCTCTGGGTGGTGCAACAGAACACCCTCGGCCCCTATGCTGAACCCTCGAGTATTTACGATGATGCCTGGCGCGGTATCCGCAGCATGCCGGGGGTTGCGCGGACGGCTAATGTCACCTATCTCACCATGCAGGTGCGTCAAGGTGAGCGTGACGTCCGTGCGATGGTTGCCGGTATTACCGCCGGTGAGCCCGGCACCCCTGGTTGGCCGCCGTATCTGGTCGCCGGCCGTCAGATCACCCGTGGCCATTACGAGGCGGTGGCCGACATTGCTACCGGGTTCACGCTCGGCGACCGACTGCAGGTCCGCCGTAACCACTATACTGTGGTCGGCCTGACCCGACGCATGGTCTCTTCCGGTGGTGACCCGATGGTCTTCATTCCGCTCAAGGATGCCCAGGAAGCCCAATTTCTCAAAGACAATGACGCCATCCGGCAGCAGCGTCGCCGCACCACCGCAAACCCGGCCTTCAATCGGCCGCAGGTCCCGGGGTTGCTCGATGCCGTCATCGCTTCGCAAAGCACCAACGCTTCCGTCAATGCGGTTCTGGTGCAGATTGGCGCAGGCCATGACGCGAACGAGGTGGCGGAATCGATCCGCCGCTGGAAGCGTTTGACCGTCTACACCCGCAGCCAGATGGAGGAGATCCTCGTCGGTAAGCTGATCGCCACTTCGGCCAAACAGATCGGGATGTTCCTGGTGATCCTTTCGGTTGTCAGCGCGGCCATTGTCGCCTTTATTATCTACACCCTGACCCTCGGCAAGATCCGTGAGATCGCGGTGCTGAAGTTAATCGGCACCCGAAATCGCACCATTGCCGGTCTGATCATGCAGCAGTCGATCGCCCTGGGGGTGATCGGTTTTGTGGTGGGCAAGATCACCGCCACGTTGTTAATGGCGCCGATCTTTCCCAAATACGTGCTGCTCGAGCCCCTCGACTCTGTTATCGGGTTCATCGCCGTGGTGGTGATCTGCATCCTTGCGAGCATCATTGCCATTCGCGCCGCCCTCAAGGTCGATCCGGCCGAGGCGATTGGAGGCTGATATGACGGGCAAAGGGATTCGGATCGAAGGGTTGAAAAAACGTTACGGCCAAGGCGACACCGCCGTCGATGCATTGAAAGGCGTGGACATGCAGGTGGCCCCAGGTGAGGTGGTCGGTCTGGTCGGGCCTTCGGGGTCCGGCAAGAGCACCTTGCTCAAGTGCTTGGGAGCGGTGATCGAACCGACCGCCGGGCGCATGATTCTCGGCGAAGAGGTGATATATGACAACGCCTGGAAGGTGAGAGACTTGCGCGCACTGCGTCGCGACCGCATCGGTTTTATCTTCCAGGCACCCTACCTCATCCCCTTCCTCGACGTCACCGACAACGTCGCCCTGCTGCCGATGCTGGCCGGCAAGCCTAACAACGAGGCGCGCAGGCGGGCAGTAGAGCTGTTCCAAGCGCTCGATGTGGAGCATCGGGCCAAGGCCATGCCCTCGCAGCTTTCCGGCGGGGAGCAGCAGCGGGTGTCCATTGCCCGGGGGTTGGTCAACCGTCCGCCGGTGATCCTCGCCGATGAACCGACCGCACCCCTCGACAGCGAACGCGCCCTGGCGGTGATTCAGATTCTGAACGACATGGCGCGCAAGTTCGAGACGGCGATCATCGTCGTCACCCACGATGAAAAAATTATCCCGACCTTCAAGCGGATCTATCACATCCGCGATGGCGTGACTTACGAAGAAGCCGGTGAGGGCAGGTCCGTCGAGGGCGGCAAGGAGCAGGCAACATGAACCGCCTGCTCAAACTCATCCCTCTGCTGATGCTGGCCGCGAGCCCGGTGGGGGCCACCGAATCCGGCATGATGACCACCGAGGTGATGGTACAGCTGCACGCCCGGGTGTATGACATGAGCGGGGCCGTGTGCCGGCAGGCCCAAGAAGAGTTCATCACTCCTTCGCAGCCTATGACTCCAGAGCAGCACGAGCAGGTGCGTGTCGGGATCGGCGACGGCCAGGACGACGAGTCGCATACGACGACGCTGCCAGCCACGCAGATCTTCGCCCCGTTGCGCGCCGATCCCAAGGAACCACGCTTCTTCGTCAGCGTGCTCAAGGTCAATTCCGGAAGTCGCGACACTACCATCGGGGCGGTCGGTTTCGGTAAAAACTTCGGCATCGTGCGCCGTGAAACGCGCGCGGGTTTAGACTGGCAACTCGGTCTTGCGGGCGCGGTATTTGCCCAGTTCGATCTCGAAGCGCCGTCGAGCGATCTCATAAATGCCGACTATGTCATCGGCTTGCCGCTGACTTGGCGACTCAGCTGAGCGCCAAGGCGGGACTCGAGTTCGCGCCGCTCGGCGATGCCGGTCATGGTGGGCGTCACTGGAATGCGCTACAGGGATGTCGCCATCCAGTTAGCCCTTGAGAATGCGCCGTACCCGCACCTTTAACCTCTGGAGAACTGTCACCATGGGAACCTCCCGCATCACCGCATGGACCGTGGCCATCGGGCTCGCCCTAGTCGCGCTAGGCGGTCCAGCGCTGGCTGAAACCGGCGCCAAACCGCTGGCCCTGCGTGCGATCATGCAAGACCTTGGCAAAAACCTGCAGGCCATTAGCGAAGGCATTTCCCGAAAGGATTGGGAACTGGTGGAAAAAATGGCATCGCTGATTGCCGACCACCCTCAGCCGCCGCTATTCGAGAGGGTGCGCATTTTGAGTTTTGTCAGCACTGATGCTGGCCAGTTCAAGGGTTATGATGAGAAGATCCGCGATGCTGCGCAATCCCTGAGACAGGCAGCATCGCGTCAGGACGGGCCGGTAGTGGTTTCTGCGCTTGCAACGCTGCAAAATAGTTGCCTCGCCTGTCACCAGAGTTTTCGCAAGCCCTTCAAGGAGCATTTTTATGTCCAACACTGAAACGATAAGTGGCCGCGTCTTCTCTGCGCTCATCCTGGCCGGGCTGCTGGCTGGCTGCGCCGTTGGTCCCGATTTCAAGCGCCCGGCATTACCCGAGGTAGCAACCTACACAGCAACCCCGTTCCCTGCGCAGACAGTCTCTGCCCTCACGCCATTGGGGAAACCCCAACGTCTTGTCGAAAGCGAAATGGTAAACCCCTACTGGTGGCATGAACTTGGATCTGCCAGACTGAACGTTTTGATCGATGACGCCTTGCAAACCAGCCCCACGCTGGCTGGGGCGCAGGCCAGGTTGCGTCAGGCAGAGGAGGGTTATGCCGCGCAAGCCGGCTCGACCCAGTACCCCCAGGTCGACGCCAGCCTCAGCCGCCAGCGGCAACGTTTCAATCCCGGTACCTTGGGGCAGGGTGAGGACGCCCGGGTGTTCAGTATTTACGACGCCAGCGTGGGCGTGCGTTACAGCTTCGACCTGGCCGGAGGCAACCGACGCGCCCTCGAAGCTCTGGCCGCTCGAAGTGACTATCAGCGCTACCAACTGGACGGCGCGCGGCTGACCCTGGTAGCCAATATCGTTACCACCGCCGTTACGCAGGCCAGGCTCGCCGGGCAAATGCAGGTCTCAGAGGCGATTCTCCGCACCCAGGAGGAACAGCTGGGATTGACCCGAGAGCGTGTGCGCCTCGGCCAAGCCGCACCTGACGAGGTGCTGGCCTTGCAAATCCAGGTAGCACAGACTCGCGCCAGCATTCCGCTACTGCGTAATCAACTCCAGCAGAACGAACATCTGCTGGCCGTGCTCACCGGCCGGGCGCCGGGAGCGGGAGGTTTACCAGCCTTCTCCCTGCAGGAGTTCGCGCTCCCAGCTGTTTTGCCGCTGATCGTGCCCTCCGAACTGGTGCGCACCCGCCCAGACATCCAGGCTGCCGAGGCCTTGTTACACGCAGCCAATGCGGAATATGGCGTAGCGATCGCCAAGCTCTATCCACAACTGAACCTCAGCGCGAATCTGGGTTCGCAGGCCTTGACATCTGGCGCGTTGTTCGGCGGCGGTTCGGCAATTTGGAGCCTGGTTGGGCAACTGACACAACCTTTATTCAATCCCGGGTTGCCGGCAGAGAAGCGAGCGGCCTTGGCCGCATTCGAAGTGGCGGCAGCGAATTACCAAGTTGTCGTCCTCGAAGCCTTGCGCAATATTGCCGATGTGCTGCGTGCGCTGGACAACGACGCCCAGAGGCTGACCGCACTGTCCGCCGCCGATGCTGCGGCGCAGGGGTCTCTGGAATCAATTCAACGTCAGTACGCGCTGGGTGCAGCCAGCTATGTCCAACTGCTCATCGCGCAACAGCAGGCGCAACAGACTCAAATCAACCTGATCGAGGCTCAGGCACGGCGCCTTATCGATAGCGTTGCATTGTTTCAGGCTTTGGGTGGTGGAAGTTCTGGTGATGAGTGCGATCTCTCTCTCATAGCCACCCCACGGCTTACCCGTAAAAGCGAAATGTTACGTGATTCCTTGGGCAGGATGAGACGCCGGGCATCCTGACAATCCGTTCTTAAAATACAAGCCATCGGACCCGCGCGTAAGTTGAAGCCGTTCTCAGCAGAAAGCATAACAAAAAAAATGGTGACCGGTCTTATATAAACAACAGCGGTTTATCGTTTTTCTGATTTGAATTTACTTGGCCTTCAATACTTCTTACCGCAAATCTAGAAAACCTAGACACCTTCTATGAAACAAGTGTTAAATTTTGGCCAAGGGTCTGGAATGTCTACCCATTTGTGTTATTGAACTTCGACAATAGCAAAAGGGAACCATTTCCGTATCTCTCACAGATCCCGCAAAGCAAGAAAAGCTAACCCATTGCTGAGATGGCCTTTTTGTGTTTTATAGGTGGTGACATTTAGGGAAGTAGCGCAGCCTGACAACGCACCTGCTTCGGGAGCAGGGGGTCGCTGGTTCGAATCCAGTCATCCTACTTACTATTTATCCTCTCGCATTGGTTAGAGAGTATGAAATTGGCCGAAATGCGAAATTCTTACTGACCCTGACAAAACGATGGCCACCCGGAGTTGATCCAGGTGGCCATCGTTTTGTGGATTAAAAAGCTTACTGAATATCTCTATCAATAAGAAGCCAATTTCCTTCTCAGAAATCGTGACTTATGGGAATCACACCCACCGGTTACCTGATAACCGGCGGCGACGCGAGATTGCGTGACCCACCGAACTATTCAAATTTATAGTAGAAACATCTTCCGTCGTGTTCATTGCATGGATAGCCAGCTTTTCTGTTTATAATATTCACTATAATTTTGATAACCACGCTTTCGCTGTTGTGGCAATCAATTGCAAAGCATCTCGACTGCCATTAGCTTCACCCTTTTCAAAATCTACCTCAATTTTCCCCATCTGGTTTGTAACGTGAGCAAAACAAATCACTGCCTTATGGCAAGCTTGAGCAAAAGCATATAGAGCTGATGCTTCCATTTCTACGGCTAAAATACCCATTGATTTTGCTTGTTCTATAGCAGTGGCTGTTTCCCGAAATGGGGCATCCGTTGTCCAGGTAGCCCCTTTACTTACCGGGATGGTTATCTCTGAAAATGTATCCTCTAGCATTAGTAATAGTTCACTGTTGATGTATGAAAAATCAGATGGTGGTATGTAATGATAACTTGTGCCTTCATCTCTCATGGCACGTTCAATCAATACAAAAAATGGTGGTTTTTGCTTGGGTAAAATCAGCCCGGAAGAAGTAACGCTAATCAATAGTTGACAACCAGAAGCAAACAATTCCTCTGCAATTAACACCGCAAATGAAGCTCCTACCGCACAACCAATAATCCCAAATTCAATACCTTCATATGTAAAGTTAAACAATTCCGTATGATAACACGCCCAGTAGGGGTTAATTGTTGCCCTATTCGTAGCAAGTAAATTGCTGAGGATGTCTCCGTCAGGATCAAGAATGCAAATAGCGGGTAGTTGTCCTTCTGGAATATTTTTTTGGCGCCTTGCTTCCCGCAGCATGTTTTCTGGCTCAAATACTGACGCATGGTCATACTTTTTACTGCGTAAAATTGGTGGTGGAGGCGTATCCATTACTTCCCTTTTTGAGTCTACGTTGTGAACCTGATTATTGTCTGGCTAAAATGTATTATACCGGCGAGGCGGCCGGAGAGTAAAGGTTCTTTATGTCACATCAATAGCCATTTATACTCTGGCAAAGGGGTGGATTATTAACAGAAGTTAGGCATGGCTGGCCATCAATGTTATGGATTGGGTTCATCAGTCCGAACATAGTGACGAGTCATTGATTTTCCCATTATCAGCTATTATCCTCATCGCCCTTTATTTTGTAATTATCGACCTCGAAGAAAATTAAGAGGTTCGAGCTGCGGTTGTCACGAACAACCGAAGGGCGGATGACGACCTGCCATTAGCTGACAGTTTGTCAGAAGGAATATCTACACGATAAGCACTGGTAAGTGTCCCAGTCACCCTGACTCATGATAAACATCTCCAATAAGGACCCGAAGCGCTTCCTGTAGATCGTCAAAGGTCATGTCAGAACTCAATGGGTCCAATCGATGATCTTTGTTTCTGAGCCAAGCTTTTTCTCGACAGCACCTTTAATGGCTGCAAAGTGCGGGCAAGGATAACCAATAGGATTCCCTTTCTTCATGCAGGAGGCAAAGACGATGGCCTCTGCTCCTCGGTCAACCATCATATTGGCTCTGGTCACAGCTTTTTTCCCGGAGCAACCACCACATGAAATAAACCCGATAATCTCAACCGGACCGGTTTCTTCGAAGGCCAACGCCCCTTCCTTGGCGACCTTGAAATCTGTACTACCCGGGCACATGTCCTCGGTCAGTTGGCAACGGATGATTCCTACCTTCATGTTGGTGTCCCTTCTTTAGTTTTGTGTGCTCGTATTACAACAAATCCGCCGCTCCCATAACCATCTTGTACGATCCGACGCGATGGCTCTACACCGATAGTTATGCCATGGGGTGCCACAAAGCGCCCGGTGCCCACACCGACCTCCAGCCCAAGACCTCTTGCAGAAATGACACTTCACATAGCCTCAAGTTCAGTCTGGTAAAGATCCTTATGATGCTCGAACCAGGCATCATACTCTGCGGTTTGTTCATCGAAAGGTGTTGTTTTCGTCATTCGCGGTCGCAACTGCCTCACGGGCAGCAGGATACTCATCAGGTAAAGGGTTTAACGAAGAGCAGACCGTAGTGATAGGGTGGCAGATCGTAGAGGTTCTGCTCGCTGAAACGAAACCCAGCCGTCCTTCCCCATTCGATACATTTCTCTGGTCGGGGACGGATTTCCATGGCCGGACCGCGCGGTGTCGTGGGATCGTAGTTCCAGTGCATAACCGCGAGCCTGCCGTTTGGTTTGAGTACACGGAGCGCTTCCTTCATCAATGCGACCGGCTCTTCATGGTGCAGGATGTTGAAAAGCAGGGCAGCGTCCATGGAGTTGTCGGCAAGACCGGTGCCATCCACAACGAAATCGTGCATCGTAGTCTGGACATTATCGATTCCGGCGTCACGGCACTTCTGCTGAACAACCCTCACCATTTCCGGTTCGATGTCCAAAGCATAAACGCACCCGGTGGCAATTCCTGCGGCTGCCAGGGTAAAGGTCCCATAGCCGCAACCAAATTCCACCAAGTCCTGGACGCCTCGGTCGAGACCGAAAACACCGAGAATGTCGACCGGATCGAAAAAACCTGACCACATCTCATCGTCAGGCATACCGCTGTCGCGAACCTTCATGGATTCCTCCCTAGCGTTTTGGTACGACATGTCATATCTGTAGGTGGCTTGTGCAAACTGATCTCCTCCCTGGTGCAGCGGACAGGTGACTCACCTTCTTCAAGGAGGGCAATGACCGTCGAAGACAGCCGGGGACGGCTCGTGTAATAACAACGCTGAGCCCCCTTCTGATCGAAGTCCACAAGTCCTGCATTGCGCAGAACGGTCAAATGCTGGGAAATATTCGCCTGTGACGCAGGCAAAATGTCCTGAATGTCGGTAACGCACTTGGTGCCTTCAAGTAGCTCGGCGACAATTTGGAGACGGGTCGGATGTGCGAGGGCTTTCAGAATTGCCGCCCATTCAGTTGCTGTTTCGATATCCATGTCTACTCCTAAAGCATATGCGAATATCCTAATATCATTTAGTGATAATTTTTGCAAAGAAAACTTCGCAGTCGATCCAAGGGTCTTCTATCGTCCTACAAGTTGTCCTACTGAAGTTGGCGTGATCAATCGCCGAGCAAAGAACTCTTTTCACATTCCCTGACAAATAATAAATGGCCACCCGGAGTTGATCCAGATGGCCATAGTTTTGTGGATTAAAAAGCTTCCTAAATGTCTCTATCAATAAGAAGCCGTTTTTCTTCTCGAGAGTGGTGACAAAAAAGAAACGACCCCTGAGGACAATCCCCAGAGGCCGCATCAGCAGGGCCTGTCATTAAAAACAGGTTAATTATCATCAACCTCTTAAGTTGTTTTTTTTCAAGAGCAAAATACTTCGTTCAAAAAGAAGGCGCTGTTCAAGGGAGAAATTTCTGAATGATTTCGATGACCACTGCCGATTTAAAAGGTTTGGTTATGTACCAGTCTGCACCGACCTGCTCGCCTCGTGACATATCCTCTCGACTCTTTTTAGCGGTCAGCATGATAACCGGAATATCTTTGGTTGCCGGATTATTCTTAATCCGCTTACACACCTCGAATCCATCAATCTCCGGAATCATAATGTCGAGAAGAACCAGGTCTGGCTTAAAGTTTGCCACCGATTCCAATGCTGACTGACCATTCATCGCCCCTTCAACGTCGTAACCCTTCGAGGTCAATAGAATAGATTCTAGCTTCAGTAGGGATTCTTCATCCTCAACAATCAATATCTTCTTTTTGATCACAGTGTTCTCCACACCTAAAGTCTGGTCTGATTATCGTTCCACTTACGACTAAGATTCCACCTGAATTGTATTCAGAGCAATGCAACCGTATCCTAAATTTCAGGTATTTACATCATGTCCTCCTTGCCAATATAAAGAATAGAGCACAACCCATGCCATACATAATGTACAAACTTTTTGTTGTATTTTGACAACTTAGAGATTGATGCTCAAAAGTGGACAGCAGAATTTAAACGGAATTGTGCAAACTCTGCACCATAAGGGTGCAGAGAGTGTCAGAAACCTTGCATCATAAAAGGCCACCAAGGATCGTTCCCTGGTGGCCATAATTTCGGCTACTAAATGTCTCTATCAATAAGAAGCCTTTTTTTTCTTAGAAGTCGTGAAATGAACGACCCCGCCGCAAGCAGCGGGGTATCAACAGCCTACAACCTTTGCTAAATCGCGTAGCAAGCTACGGGGAATTAGACCCCATTGAGATTAAAAGAATGACTGCAAGAAGGCGGTTAAGTATTAAAGCAACGCCGGTGGCACCTGGGCCTCACACGGAATCCTGACCTGGCACAGACCACAGGGATTGTCACCGATTCCGTAGGCTTGATTGGTATAAGGTGCGGTTGTATCGCGTATGTAGTTGAAACAAGCCTGTTTGTCGTGTCCTTCTTCTGTCGTGATCGCATCGACCGGGCAACGCTTGGCGCATGCCCCGCAGGTCCCCTTGACATACCAGAGGCACCAGGCATGATGGTCATCGCCATAAACACGTTCTGTCACTGGCAGATTGATACGCGACACCACTGAACCGAAGCGAACCGCCTTCCCCCAGCGAGTGATCATCCCATCGGAAAGGCCGAATGTGCCGTGGCCTGCGATAAAGGCCGCATGTCGCTCCGACCAGTTGGAGGCCAGTCCGAAACGCTCCGACTGCTGGTAAGCGAAACTGGGCAAACGCTCGGGTGCCACCGAGGGATACCCTGCCTTTGTAAGGGTCTCGGCCAAGTGCAGACGTAGGTCGCAGTTAAACATTTCGCCGTAGTACCGCGAACGCGCCCAGCGTTCGGTCGGCATGGTCTTCGCCAGTTGCTGGTCGGCACGAGTTTTAGGGGTCTGTGGCAACACATAACTGATTACCCGCAACTCGCAGGCAGGCGCCTGGGTATAGGGAAATGCAAGGCCGTAGGCCTCTTCAGGCGTCCAGAGGAAGGGGCCGATCATCTCTTTGTAACGGAGAAACAGGGGGTCATCCCCTCGCGCTATCGCGAGATGCGGCTTTGCCCAAGCCTTCTCGCTCGTTTCGAGATGCAGACTGTTACTAGGAGCGGACACCCAAAAGTCGCGGATGATCCTTTCCACTTGAATGAAAGAGTCCATCATCAAGTTCTTTCCTGTACTTTCTACGGATAGGCCTAGATAAAATGACACCACCAATTTACATGAAACGTGAATTGTGGTCAAAAACCTAGCATCCCATAAGTTGGTCCTGATTGTTTAGGGGGGTGACCTGCGAATCAGCTAATTCCTATAACACCTGACTTACAATAACTTGAGCCACCCAAATGCTTTATACTGCAAACTCACTTAATAAACTCTCATAAATCCTCTCATATTGTTTCGATGTAGTCAAATTTGAAAATATGCATAATTAATGAACGACCCCGCCGCAAGCAGCGGGGTATCAACAGCCTACAACCTTTGCTAAATCGCGTAGCAAGCTACGGGGAATTAGACCCCATTGAGATTAAAAACCCTGCATTCCAGTAAAGGGCCACCTGGAGATGATCCAAGTGGCCATAGTTTTTGATTACTGAATACCTCTATCAATAAGAAGCCGTTTTTCTTCTCGGGAGTGGTGACTTGTGGGATACATCCCCCGGCTAACCCAAGCAACACATTTACAGTTTATTATTACGTCTTTGACGGTGTGCCTTATATGCTTCGCGTAGTTCAATATCGTGTTGCGTGATTGTTTTCTCAGTTGTTTTCTTTCGAGCTTCTTTCTCAACCTTGAGTTTTGTCTTGTGTTTCCCCCTAGCCTCATTACTGCTAAATGCTTCGTTCAAAAAGAAGCCGGTTTTCGTCTTATCAATCGTAATATTTGAGGCGAAAACTCTTGATCGAAGGATGTTTTCAGTTTTAGATCAAAGGGAGTTGGGACATATGATGCCGAATTTTCTCATTTTTCTGTAAATGGTGGCTCGGCTGATACCAAGCGCATTGGCAGCAGTGGTGATTTTCCATTTATGTTCTTTCAGGGCATTGAGCAAGGCTTTATGTTCAAGCTGTTCCATTGTTTCTAAGTCGGATCTCTCATGGATAGTTGGTTCTTCAGCTATGGGAAGTTGGGCCGAAAGGGAGGGGCTGGGTTGCGCCAACTCGAGGGGGAGGTCTGCAATGCCAATCGTTCCTGATTCATTGATTGCCAGGGCGAATCGCAAAGCATTGCGTAACTGACGGATATTGCCGGGCCAAGGAAGTTTGCTTAGAAATTCTTGGGTTTCAGCGCTTATTGTTTTCTCGCCATATGTGTCGTCAACTTCAGAAGTAAATGCTGAGGCGATGATTTACTTTTTGTCGGTGCGTTCGCGAAGTGCAGGGAGGTTTAATGACACGCCATTTAGGCGATAGTAGAGATCTTCACGGAACGTTCCGTCTGCAATTAACTCCTTCAGTTTTCTGTGGGTTGCGCAAATAACATTTAGATCAACAGGTATAGGCGTGTCACTCCCCAGAGGGGCAACCTCTTTCTCTGCCAGGACTCGAAGTAGCCGTGCCTGCAATTGTGGTGGCATATCCCCGATCTCATCTAGAAACAGGGTGCCGCGATCTGATTGCAGGATTTTGCCACGCATGCCCTTGCTGCGAGCACCAGTAAAGGCGCCCTGCTTGTAGCCGAACAGTTCACTTTCGATAAGGGTTTCAGGAATGGAGGCGCAATTTATAGCAACAAAAGAATAGTCTGACCTATTGCTCGAATCATGGATAGCCTGAGCGAAGGCTTCCTTACCTGTTCCCGTTTCGCCGGTAAGAATGATGGGAAGTCTCTTGTTGACGATGCGCCTGATGAAATATACATCCTGAATCAGTTGAGGGTCTTTTCCGGCTAGGCGGTCTAGGGTCCGAACATATACGTCTGGCCAATACCGGAATATTTTAAAGACCGGAGGATATTATGAACATCTACGAAGACGGAAAACTGGAACAGAGCTTTGAGGAACTGACTGACCTGATGGGGCAGCTGGTATTGGATATGCTGGTGGTCGGCCTGCGCAAGGTGGTTAGGGAGAACCAGATTTTTCAAGAGTG
>JBDNGT010000204.1:0-10063 GCA_041689145.1 Geopsychrobacter sp.
AGCAAAATATCCGCTGGCTAAGCAAAAAGCGCCAAATGCAAGGCGCGAAATTTTCGAGCAATGAGGCGTACTTACGTACGTCGAAGCAGCGAGAGAAATTGCAGCAACGCAGCAGTTGGTGAGTTTTTGCGACGCCATCATACTTAGCTCGAACTACTGGTATAATTTTCCCATAAATCACCATCCGTAAGTCAAAAACGGCCCAACCATAAAACAAATGGTAGGGCCGTCTCACATGTTGTATTGAATCGTGGTCCTGTTTCATCTAAGGACTAATGGCACATCCGAACTAAGCTGTTTGGATGAGATTTCCCGCTGATGCAGGTTGGTTCCTTTTCGCGCCCTTAGATTCAGATATCCCCATATTTACTCTGTTCATCAACCCGCAGCAGGAGCTGCAGGTTGTTGAGCCCTTCCGATGCGCGCAGCATGGCGCGGATCTGGGTCATGAAGATCGGGCGGCTGGCGAGAGCTTCGAATTCTTCGCGCACCGCCGGCGGCGGCGGGTTGAGAATAACCTGCCCCTGATAGCCGTCCAGAATCGCAGAAATCCCTGACTGCAGGTTTTTGATCTTGCCGGTCCCCATGACCGCGGGCAGGCCAAGGGCGTTGGCCTGCACGGCGGTGTGGGACAGGCTCGAACCCGACTGGCAAATGATGCCGGCAAGCTGGGCGCGTTTGTAGCGTGCAATATCGGCGATGCTGATCAGGTCGCCGGTCAGGATCAGGTTTTGCCCCTGGCTGACGGCTGAACTCTGGCCGCGCATCTGGGAATAAAATTTGTTGCCGATATTCAACAGGTCCTCGGCTCGCGAACGCAGATAAGGGTCCTCGAGCGCCTCAAAGCGCGCGGCCAATTCACGGACTGTGGCCCGTAGTGCGCCCGAATTAGGGAGCGAGCAGAGTATCCGACCTCATGCCCCTTGTCGTCTTTGTGCCGCAGAGTTGCCGCAGAGTTGACGTTCCAGGCCGACGATCGCCCCGCAAATAAAGGTGGTCAACAGGCCGATCGTACTTAAGGGGGTAATCGCCTGATCAATGTGCGGGATAAAGCTTAAATCCATTGCGGGTTAATCCTTGATAAGAGTTTTAGCCCGGTCCCGGGTTGGTCGCGAACTGCCAGCGTTATCGACAAAGGTACCATCCCAGAGTCCTTTAAAGAAACTTAGCGCGTTACGTCCCAAGGCGCGACTGTCATAGCCCCCTTCCTGTACGACCAGGGTCGGCAAGCGCAAGGCTCCGAGCTGTTTGCCGTTGGCGAAAAAGTCGTCAGTCTCAAGGCTCCAGGTGTCGGTCGGATCCCCCTTGGCGGTGTCCAGTCCGAGGGCGATAATCAGGAAGCGCGGTTTGAACTTTTCGATCCGCTTTAGAGCACGGGCCAGAACCTTGGTGTAACAAGCGCCGTCCAACTCTTCGGCCAGCGGGTAGTTCTGGTTGAAGCCGCGCCCCTCTCCTTCGCCGAGTTCGTCCTCGAAGCCGTTGAAATAGGGGTAGGCGAAGCGCGGGTGACTATGGATGGAGAGGGTCAGGACGTCGGCGCGCTGATAGAAAATATCCTGGGTGCCGTTGCCATGATGGTAGTCGATATCGAGCACCGCCACCCGTCCCTGGCCGGCCAAGAGTTCGGCGGACACTGCGGTCGAGTTGAAATAACAGAAGCCGCCGTAGGCCTTGCGTTCGGCATGATGCCCCGGCGGACGGATCAGGGCATAGGCCAGACGCTGTCCGCTGAGCAGACTGTTGGCCGCGGTCAGGGCGCAATCGGTGGCCCGCCGCGCCGCCGGATAGGCGTTCGAGGTTAAGGGGGTAAAGGTGTCGATACAGTAGTAGCCCGCGCGGATCGCGCGATCTACGGGCGGCCGCGTCTGATTGCGGATCGGAAAGACATAGGGGTAGACGGTCTTCGACTCGGGTAGACCAAGACACACGGTCTTCAGATAGTGGATGAACCCGGTATCATGCACCCGTTTCAGCAGCTTTTCGGGAAAACGCTGGATCCCGACCTGCTGGAACAGCCCACTCGGCTGCAGTTTGCGCAGGATCGAGCGGATCCGCACCGGCGCTTCGACATAGCCCCGCTCCCGAATGTGATGAATATCGTGCTGATCGTTGACCACCAGCAGGATCTGGTGATCTTCCGGCAGTTTGGCCTGATTTGGCGGCTTGACCTGGTCGAGCTTCAGGTAGCGGGCTGGGCGAAGTAGCACCGGATCGGCGTCGATCGAGGCGACGACCCTCTCCACGTAGGCCGGCGGACAATGGTGGCGGTATTTCCGTTCGAGAATCGCGCGGACTACGGCCTGCGCCGTCTTTTGCGTCAGCGGTTCGCTACTGCCGAGCGGGTCGAATACCAGGTAGGGCGGGCTGTCATCCCCCGGCTTGACCGGAGTCTCGTAGGCCGTGCCAGCCAAGGGCAGGGCGCCGTACTGTTCGTAGAATTTCAGCCGGGCGCGGTTTTGGGCGCGATGTTTTGCATTTTGGCAGAGCGCGGGGTCATCCGGCAGGCATTCAAAGAAAATCCCGCGACTTTTCCACAAGAGGGCATCGGCGCGCAGACGTTCATAGAGCGCCCCACCGATCCCGCGCCCGGTCATCTCGGGCGCCGCCGAAATATAATCGAGATAGTCGAAGCCCAGCTCCGGTTCGTGCAGCAAGAGGGCAAAGCCCTTCACTTTGGAGCGCGCGCCCTCGGCCACGTAGAGGATGGCCCGAAAACCATGTTTGAGCGGATTCTCCAGTTGCTGCGGAAGCTTGTTAACATCCTTGTCGCTCAGCTCGGGAAACTGCGCGCGCAGAATCTGCTGCACCTGCTCTAACACCTGGCGGTTGACCGGCAGCCAGGTATCGAAAATACGTCGAATGCGGAACATGGGCGCTCTCTCCAAAAAAAATCGGCTTAGCTTGCTTGAGCCTGGTGTTCCACGCTCTGCTCCGCGGCGACCGCCGGTTCGGCATTGGTGTAGTGATAGAGGTCGCCGCGGTAGTTTTTCAGCAGCACATCGCTACCGAGTTGCTGCAGATGTCTTCGATATTCCGCTGCAAGAGCGGTTCGAGACGGGCGGGACAGGCAAAAATCTGCAGCGGCTCCGTTTCGGTATCCCAGAGCCATTTGGCCTCGTAGGAGTAGATCGGGTTCGCCCCGGCAGGCAGGGTAGAAAAATCGATTTCAACGATCGGCAGCACCTGCAACGACTCAGCGTTCCCCAAGAGCGCGACAGTGAATTCGCGCCCACTGAGAAACTCCTCAACCAGCGCCGGCTGCTGATAATTTATCCAGACGCGATCGAGCTGTTGTTGTAGTTCCTCAGGATTGCGGACCAGTGACGCGTCGGTAATCCCCTTGCTTAAACCTTCGAGCGCAGGTTTAACTAAGAGCGGAAACTGAAAGTTACCCGGAAGTTCTCCGGCCTGGTGCAGCTGGACGAAGGCCGGGGTCGGAACCCGGTGATAGGAGAGGATTTCCTTGGTCCGGCGTTTGTCGAGACAGAGGCCGAGGACCAGAGGATCGCTGCCGCTGTAGGGGATCTGCAGCATCTCGAGCAGCGCAGGGATCTGTGACTCACGGCTGCCACCGAAGAGTCCCTCACTCATATTGAAGACCAGGTCGGGGCGCAGGGTCTGAAATTTTTCGAAGGCGTTCAGGTCGGCGTTGATCAGCGATACCTGATGCTCTTCAGCCAGGGCGGCGGCAACCGCTGTGATGGTCTGGGCATCATCCCATTCGGCGTAGAGATCTGCTTGGTTTTGGACGGAATGCGGCAGGCCGACAGAGGGAGGTTGGTCGTCCTCCTCGGCTACACGCTGATTGAAAGCGAGTGCAATATGCATGGTCAACCCCTTTTTAATGAAACAAGCCACTGCGTGTAAGAACCTCTAAAAGAGGCGGCGCTTCTGATGTCTGGACGCTTGACGGCTGTGGCTAAAAAGGGGTTTCTTTTGTCGCGTTGTCGTTGCAGCGTTTCAGAGCAAAAATGCCATTTCGGCAATCGTATACTCTTCGTTAAATTGACTGTCAATAGAATAAATATCACAAAAAAAAGATGTGCTGTAAGTAGGGTTCAGAACGGCAGAAGTTATAAATTAAAAAGCATTGTTAGATTTTTTGTCGGGTGGTGATTGAGGTGGGAAGCAAGAGATGAACAACATTAAAAACAGGTTAATGCAAGAGATGCATGCTTTCTGTTCCCCCGCTGATAGGTCAACTCCGCCCGCAGTGCGGAAGTATTCATTACAATCCCGTTTGACAGTTATCTAATGCCGTTCTAGAATAACTCATCCCAAAACAGAACAATGCGAAACAGGTCATCATCTCCAGAATTTTTCAAAGATTTAAAGGAGTTATCTTCCGGTGCCACTACCGATTGCACAATTAGCAGTTGTTCTTGCGCTCTGTTCCGCCCTGCTGCCGCCACTCTTCTATCGCTTTCGCCATCTCTACAAAACGCTGGCCTTTATACTCCTTGGGCTGGCCGGAATTTCTGCCGTATTTGCCGGCGCCAGCGCGTTGATTCTGCGACAAGCCGAGCAGATCATCCTGCCGGTCGGCCTTCCCTGGTTACGCAGTCATTTCGCACTCGATCCCCTGGCCGGTTTTTTTCTGGCTATCGTCGGGCTGATTACCAGCGTCGTCGCCTTTTACGGCCCGGCTTATTGCCGGGAATATGAGGAGGATGGCCAACCGCTCCCGCCGCTTACGATCTTCAGCGGCCTGTTTGTCAGTGGCATGTTCCTACTGACTTTAGCGGCCGATGCCTTCTCCTTCATGGTCAGCTGGGAGTTGATGTCGATCTCCAGTTATTTTTTGGTCGTTTATCAACATCATCGCGCTGAAAACCGCAGCGCCGCCTTCATCTACCTGTTGATGGCTCAGGTCGGCGGTCTCTGTATCTTACTCGGCTTCGGCGTGCTCGCGGGCTTTGGTGGTGGATTCGCCTTCTCTGCTATGGCTAGCGCTCAACTGTCGCCAGGTTGGGAGACCATCGCCTTTCTGCTTGCCTTTGTCGGCTTCGGTATGAAGGCGGGCGTCGTCCCTCTGCATGTCTGGCTGCCCCAGGCACATCCGGTAGCGCCCTCACATATCTCGGCGCTGATGTCGGGGGTGATGCTTAAGGTCGCCGTCTACGGCTTTATCCGCTTCAGCTATTCACTGCTCGGCAATTTTCATTGGCAATGGGGGGTGCTGGTGCTGATTGTCGGCGCGGCTTCGGCCCTGCTCGGGGTCCTTTATGCGCTGATGCAGCACGATTTAAAGCGTCTGCTCGCCTACCACAGCGTTGAAAACATTGGCATCATCTATATCGGCCTCGGGCTCTCGATGATCTTCGCCGGCACCGGCCACCCGAGTCTGGCCGCCTTGGGGCTGGTCGCCGCGCTCTATCACTGCCTGAACCACGCACTCTTCAAGAGCCTGCTTTTTCTCGGCGCCGGGGCGGTTCTGCAGCGCAGCAAGCAGCACGATATGGAGAAGATGGGCGGGCTGATCCACCGCATGCCGTTCACCGCCGGCTGTTTTCTGATCGGCTGTATCAGTATTTCGGCGCTGCCGCCCTTTAACGGTTTTGTCTCGGAGTGGCTGACCTTTCAGGCTGCCCTGCAGGGCCCGGTCTTAGAAAGTGGTGTATTGGGATCATTGATCCCGGTCGCAGCGGCGGTCCTGGCCCTGACCGGGGCGCTGGCGGCGGCCTGTTTCGTCAAGGTCTTCGGCGTGGTGTTCCTCGGCCTGCCGCGCAGCGTGCAGGCGGCGGCAGCGGTTGAAGCCTCTTACGGAATGCGCTTTGCCCAGGCGGTTCTGGCGCTCTGTTGTCTGGGCTTCGGCGTCATGCCGACCTGGACGGTCGGCGTCTTAAGCGGAATCTCTGAACTGCTGTTGCACCAGGGCTTGCCCGAAGCGACCGCCAGTGGCGGCCTCTGGTTGACCCCGATCTCTCCTGCGGCGGCCTCTTACGGCGCGCCGATGGTGCTGCTCGGCTTGGCCCTGGCCTGGCTGATTACCTGGCTCTGGTTCCATCCGCAACGCCGCCGCACCCCGACGCGCATCGCGCCCCCTTGGGATTGCGGCTTCGGTCCTTTGAATGCGCGGATGCAATACACCGCGACTGCCTTTAGCATGCCGATACGGCGCATATTCAGTCCGGTCTGGCCGCATAAAGAAGAGCTTCTCCCCGCGGATGCTGAGCAACCTGAGCGCTATTCTCTGCAGGTCGGCGATTGGGCCTGGCAAAAAATTTATCTGCCGCTCGGACAGTTACTGCTGGCGGCGGCCAAACGGGCCGCCATGATTCAGGGTGGGAATATCCGCGTCTACCTGGCTTATTCCTTCTTCACCTTGCTCTTTATCCTCTGGGTTTTGGTATGAACGGCTGGCTGCTGGCACTCTTACAAACCGGTCTGATGATCGCCGCCGCCCCCTTGCTGAGCGGCTGGGTCAAATGGTGTAAATGCATATTCCAAAATCGGCAGGGCGCGGCCCCCTGGCAGCCTTACCGCGACCTGGGCAAGCTGTTCCGCAAAGAGGTGGTCGTCGCGGCTAACGCTTCGCCGATCTTCCGTATTGCGCCCTACATCGTCTTCAGCGTCACCGCCCTGGCCTGTTCGGTGATCCCGCTGGTCGCCACCGGCCTGCCGACCTCGGCGTTGGCCGATGTCATCGTGCTGGTCGGTTTTTTTGCCCTCGGCCGCTTCTTTCTCGCCCTGGCCGGGATGGATATCGGCACCGCCTTCGGCGGTATGGGCTCTTCGCGCGAGATGACCATCTCCTCGCTGGCCGAACCGGCGATGTTACTCGCGGTCTTTACCCTGGCGATGAGCGTCTCGAGCACCAACCTCTCGACCATGATCAGCACCCTGCTGCTGCGTCCGTTTCAACTCTATCCCTCCTTCATTTTTGCCGCCATGGGCCTGGTGCTGGTGGCGTTGGCCGAAACCGGCCGCATCCCGGTCGACAACCCGGCCACCCACCTCGAACTGACTATGATTCACGAGGCGATGATCCTCGAATACTGCGGTCGCCATCTGGCTCTGATGGAATGGGCGGCGATGATCAAACTGTTGCTTTATTCCGTGCTTTTGGTCAATCTGTTCGTCCCCTGGGGTATAGCCACCAGCTTGACGCCCATGCTGATCATGAGCGCAACGCTGCTATTACTTGGCAAACTGTTGCTGCTCGGGTTCGCGCTGGCGGCGGCCGAAAGCGGTCTGGCCAAGATGCGCCTGTTCCGCGTTCCCCAACTGCTGGGGCTGGCCTTCATCCTCTCGCTGCTCGGCATGTTGAGCCATGTGATTCTGGAGGTGCGCTGAGATGAACTTCGCGATGCTGACCCTCAGTGAGCAACTGATCCTGACCCTGGCCGCGCTGATCCTTTTCAGTTCTTTTCTGCTCTTGGCCCAGTCGCGGATGGTCAGCCTGATCCACACCTTCGCCTGGCAGGGCGCGCTGCTGTTTGCCGCTACGGTGCTGATGGCGAGCAGCTCGGGGCATCATCACCTGTTTATTTCAGCGGCCCTAACCCTGGGCTTGAAGGTCTTCTTCATCCCCTGGCAGCTGCGCCGTCTGGTGGTTCGCCTCGATATCCGCCGCAGCGTTGAAACCGTCGGCGGACCCTCGCTGATCATGATTGCCGCCGGTGCTCTGACCCTCTTCAGCTATTACGTTGTCCTGCCGATTCGCGAACTCTCCTTGCTGGCGACCCGCAACACCATCGCCATCTCGCTGGCGGTCATTCTGATCGGCATGCTGATGATCATCACCCGGCGCAAGGCGGTTGCCCAGGTCATCGGCTTCATGTCGATGGAGAACGGACTGTTCTTCGCTGCGGTCGTTTCCACCTACGGCATGCCGATGGTCGTTGAACTGGGGGTCGCCTTTGACGTGCTGGTGGCGGCGATTCTATTCGGTATCTTCTTCTTTCAGATCCGTTCAGGGATCGGTTCTCTCGATGTCGATCACCTCAATCGCCTGACCGAGGTCGACAAATGAGCGCCCTCTACCTGACCCTGTTGCTGCCGCTGGTCGGTACCCTGTTGTTCGGCTTGATCGGCCACTGGCGCAGCGCCGGTACCCTTAACATCCTGATCAGTGGCGCGGGCTTTCTCTGCGCACTGCAACTGGCGGTCGACATCTTCAACCAGGGGCCGATGCTCAGCCCCGGCAAGCTCTTCTATATCGACGCCTTCAACGTCTACTTGATTCTGCTCAACGCCTTTGTCGGTATGACCACCGCAGTCTTTTCAGGGCCCTACATGGCCCACGAACGGGAGATCGGCCGAGTCGATGATGGGCGCATGCGCCTCTACCATTCGATGTACCAGGGGTTTCTTCTGACCATGCTGGTTGCGCTCTCGACCAACAATCTCGGTATTCTGTGGGTCTCGATTGAGGGCGCGACCCTGGCCACGGTGCTGCTGGTCTCCCTCTACCGTACCCCCGAGTCGATCGAAGCCGGCTGGAAATACTTCATCCTCTGTGGGGTCGGTATTGCCCAAGCGCTGTTCGGCACGGTGCTGATCTACTTTGCCGCCGAGCGGATTCTGCCCGGCAGTGACGACAGCCTGCTATGGAGTGTGCTCTACCAGCATTCCACCGAACTGGAACCGGCGGTGCTGGTCTTGGCATTCGGGTTTCTGCTGGTCGGCTACGGCACCAAGGTCGGTCTGGTACCGCTGCACAACTGGCTGCCCGATGCCCATTCGGAGGGGCCGACGCCGATGTCAGCGATCCTCTCGGGGTTGCTGCTCAACGTTGCGCTCTATGCGCTGGTGCGCTTCAAGATGATTATCGATCCGGCCCTGGGGAACGATCTGGCGGGCAGGATGATGATGGGCTTCGGCCTGCTCACCTTCACCCTGGCCGGACTGCTGCTGCACCGTCAGCGCGATATCAAACGGATGTTCTCCTACTCGTCGATCGAACACATGGGGCTGATGACCTTCGCCTTTGGCATCGGCGGGCCGCTGGCGACCTTCGGTGCGCTGCTGCACATGATCGTCCATTCTTTGACTAAATCCTCAATCTTCGTCACCGTCGGTCACATCGCTCATGTCACCGGCACCCAAAGCATCGACGGCATCCGCGGCCTGATCAAGACTCAGCCGATGGTCGGCTGGTGTTTTTTGATCGGCACGGTGGCGATTGCTGGCTTCCCACCGTTCGGTGTCTTTACCAGCGAATTTCTACTCTTTACTGCGACTATCAAGAGCTGGCCCTGGCTGGTGATTCCGCTGCTCAGCGGCCTGACGGTCGCCTTTTCCGGCCTCTTCCGGCATGTACAGCCGATGGTCTTCGGTGAAAAGCCTGAAGGGCAGGAAGCGATCCACGCCAACATGTGGCCGGTGGTGCTGCATCTGCTGCTGGTGCTGCTGCTTGGCATCGCCATCCCCGATGTCCTCTCCCGCTGGCTCGATCAGGCGACCATCATGGTCGTCGGCAGGGGGCTGTTATGAGTCAGCGACAGCCAGCCCGGGTCACCCCCGGCAAGAGCAGAGCGTTGGGACAGGTCTTGCGGGCGCTGCGGCTTGAGGTAGCAGAACAACCAGCGCTCAATCCGAGCTGCTGCCGTCTGCGGGTCAACGCGTCCGACTGGGACAAGGTCGCCGAAATCGCCGCGGCAGAGTCGCTGCGATTTTCGGCCAGTTGGGGGGAACATTGCCCGCCACATATTCTGGTTTACAGCCTGTTTTCCGGCAGTGACGGACAGGTGCTGGTTGAAACCTGCCTGGATGAGGATAATCCGCAGCTCAACGCGCAGACCCCGTTTTTCCAAGCGGCGAATCGTCCGGAACGCCACATTCAGGATATGCTCGGCGTCCGTTTCAGCGATCATCCGGATCAGCGCCGCTGGACCCGGCACCAGGCCTGGGCCGAGGGTGAATTCCCGTTGCGCAACGATTTTCCCCGCGTCGGTCATCCCGCGGCGGAAACCTTGGGCGATTCCACCTACCCCTTCCCGCAGATCGCGGGCAGCGGCGTCTATGAGATTCCGGTCGGACCGGTTCACGCCGGGATCATCGAACCGGGGCATTTCCGCTTTCAGGCGGTCGGCGAAACAATCCTGCGCCTCGAAGAGCG
>JBDNGT010000205.1:0-1095 GCA_041689145.1 Geopsychrobacter sp.
GCGAAAAACTTGACAACCTCTTAATAACCCTATAATTTTTACAATATTAACAATAGCCTATGGACGATCATGAAGAGACTCAAAAAAAATCGATTCGCACCGCTGACATGGTTCCTGCTTGTACTGCTAACCTTGCTAGCGACAGGTTGTGCTGCGCCACAGGCTTCAAATGGACTGCAGCAGCGCATTGATGAACTGCTCAAAGTCCAGGAGCAACAGGCTCAACAGCTGATACAACTTCAGCAGCAACTCACCGAACTCTCTATGCAACCCATCGAAGCACCAGAACCGACTGCCGCGTTGGGGCCACTGACCCAACCGCAGTCGCCGGCAATCCTGCCGCCGCAAAACGCACCTTCTGCGGCAGAGATCGCCTCAATAGCAGAAGCGACAGGACTCTACCTCGAGGCCTTTGCCGCGATCGCGACGGGTCAAATGGCAGAAGCTGAGTCGGGGTTCAGATCGTTTATTCAGCGCTTCCCCGACCAAGAATATGTCGGGAACGCCAATTACTGGCTGGCCGAGGCACTCCTCTCTCAGCAGAAAACCAAACGCGCAGAAACTGTCCTACTCAACATCATCGACAATCCGAAACAACAGAACAAAGCCCCGGCGGCGATGGCTCGACTCATCAATCTTTACCGTAAAAATGGCGCCCGTGAAAACGCCTCCGACATGCTACAGAGGTTAAATATTAGTTATCCCGAAAGCCCTGAGCTGAAACGCCTCATGTGGAGCCCAGAGCCCCGCTGACAAGATGAATACTATCTATCTGGCAAACAAAAGAGGAAACCATGAATAAACCGTTCCGTGTCTGGCTATCGCTGCTTCTGCTGTTGCTTGTGGGTATGCCGTCACTGTCTGCATTTGCCGCGGAGATGCGCACCTACACGATTAAGCCGGGAGATACGCTGTGGGGGGTTTCACAAAAATTCATCACGGATCCCAACTACTGGCCAACGCTTTGGTCTAATAATCCAGACATTACCAACCCGCACCTGATCTACCCTGGACAGAAGGTGCATATCTATGATGGTCACATCGAAATAATCCCGGAATACCCTGGGGCACAGCCACCAGTAGCGGAGGTAAAAC
>JBDNGT010000206.1:0-6136 GCA_041689145.1 Geopsychrobacter sp.
GCAGCAATGATAGCGGCGTTTAAGGCTAGCAGGTTGGTTTGATCAGCAATTTCAGCAATGACGTTAACGATATTGCCGATGGCGTCTGAACGGGTGCCCAGCTCTCGGATTGACAGGTTCGCCTGCTCAATCATCTTCTGTAGGCCGCTGATGCCACGAATCGTGTCCATGGCAGCAGACTTGCCGACAAGGGACAGTTCCGTTGCCTGTTCCACCAGATCTCGAGTTTTATTGGCGCCCTCTTCAATCGAGTGGGTCGCCTCATCCATTTGACGAATCGATTCGGAGGTCTCTTTGGCATTGCGTGACAGTTCGCTGATGTTTACTTCAATCTGTTGGTTCGATGAGGACTGTTGATGGATCGAGCTGGAAATCTCATTGGTGATCACAAAAAGGTTCTCCATCTGCTCAGAGATGCCTATGGAGGTAGAGTCAAATTCGTGGGTTGCGGCGGCGCTCTCTTGTACCGCTGAAACCAGCGAAGAGACGTCGTTGGAGATCTCCTCAGCCATATTGCCGATCTCTTTGATTTCGGCATGACTTTTTTCCAGCGCCAGCGATTGCTGCCGGGCCTCGTTACTTAATTCTGCTGAGCGACCGCCAATCTGGTGTGTTGCCTCACTGATATTGCCGGCCGCCGTGCGCGTGCCTGAAATCATTTCGCGCAAACTTGTCATCAGATTATTGAAGCAATTGGCAAGTTCACCAACTTCGTCACGCGAAGAGACAGACAGGGTGCAGGTCAAGTCTCCGGCGCCCTCTGAAATTTGTTGCAGGTTGCTGACGACATGACGTATCGGCTTGACGATCCCGCCGGAAACGGAAAATGCGATCGCCCCAGCCAAAAAGAGGACAATGCCCAAGGCTGCCAGCAGGGTATTCTTCATTTTTGAGCGAGCATCTAGGACTGCAGTTTGGTCGATAGCAAGAAAGAACCCGGCCTGATCGGTTTGCAGTGAAAAGGGGAAGAGGGCGTAGGATGTTTCATTTATGACGCTCTGGACCAGTTTATGTTTCAAAATTTCGTTCAAGTCCAAGGAGTAGAGTGCCGGGTGTGAAGATGCCAGAATTTTGTTACCATTATGAAAAGCCAATTCTGTTGTTATCAGACCTCCCAGATCTAAAGCAGTGAAATCGTCAATTGGTCGAAACCCGCTCAGGCGGGCAATAACCTGTCCCTGAAATTCAATCGGGATACCGGCCGCCAAGGTTAGGGTGCCGCGGATCAGTTGTAAGCGGTTGTCGACTGGGGCCCCCAGTTCGGTCTCGGACTTCTCTTCTTCGGTTAGGGTCTCCTCTTCGATATTTTTACTATTACGGGTCAGTATGAAGAGGGTGCCATTTTGATTCTGCACTTCAATTCGATCAAGACTATAGCTGTCTTCAATTTTCTTCAGCAGGACCGTGAGCCCTGTGGTGTCGCCGGTCATCTGGCTGACATGGATGGCATTGATCAGTTCATCGTCCCCCCTCAGGGGCTTGAGTAGCGTTTCAATTTCTCGTTGCATTACTCCCGTGACCTGCTGCAAAAAACCGCCAGTGCGATCGGCTTTTTCGAGAAGTTCTTTGTGGAACTGTCTATCGGCCATCTGGGTGAACAACAGGCTGACCAGCAGCAGCGGCAACAGCGACATGCCGAGCAGTGCGAGCAGGATTTTCCAGCGGAGACTTAAAGAGCGTAGCATCTATGTTCCCTCGGTGCGGCAGGCAGTAATGCATCTGGCAGAGCTATAACAGAAAAGGGATCTCCACCCTGATTATTTCGGGATACCGACAACACAGAGTGGGTTGGTGAAAAAGCACATAGCGGGACTCCTTGCATGGGTTTCAATGTTCGTAATCAATACACTAAAAAGATTATAGGGAAACAATAAACATCCTGCAAGGTATGGAATTTATTTGTCGAAAATTGAGGGTTGTTTAGTTCCTGTTAGCCAACGCCTGCTGCAGGTCAGCCAGCAGATCATTGACATCTTCGCATCCGACTGAGAGCCTGAGCAGTGCGTCACAGATACCTAGCCTTTGCCGCTCTGCTGCGGGGATGTCGCCGTGGGTCTGAATGGCCGGCAGGGTGAGAAGGCTCTCAACGCCACCTAGGCTCTCGGCAAAACTTATCAGCCGAATCCGTTCGAGAACCTGCCGCGCGCGTGCCGGTGAACTGACGCGGAAGGAGAGCATCGCGCCGAACCCGTCGGCTTGTTCTTGAACCAGCTGATATCCTTGGTGGGCTGGAAGTCCAGGGAAATAGACCTGTTCAACCTGAGGTTGAACCTGCAGCCATTCGGCAATGACCTGCGCATTCCGGCATTGGCGCTCAAGGCGTAGAGCGAGGGTTTTTAGACTGCGGACCAGTAGCCAGCTGTCTTGGGGGGGGAGGATCGGCCCGGTCGAATTTTGGAGGAAATAGAGTTCATCGCCGATCTTCTTATCGCGCGCCACCAGAACCCCGGCACACAGGTCGTTGTGCCCGCCAAAATATTTGGTTGCTGAATGAACCACGATATCGGCGCCCAGTTCGAGGGGCCGTTGAAGTAGAGGTGTCATGAAGGTGTTGTCGACAATGAACAGAAGGCCACGTGCCTGGCAGAGCTTGGCGATGGCGCGAATATCCGAAATTCCGAGCAGCGGGTTCCCCGGAGTTTCAATGAGGATCCCTTTGGTCTGTTCGGTGATCGCAGCACTGATGTTGTCAATTTTTGTGGTATCGACATAGCTGACAGTCAGGTTGAACCGCGAGAAAATCCGATCGAGCACCCGATAGGTTCCACCGTAAAGGTCTTCGGATAGGACCAGATGGTCACCGCTTGCAAAATTAAGGAACAGGCAGGTCAGTGCCGCCATGCCCGAAGCAAAAGCCAACCCGCGTTCGCCCCCTTCCATGTCGGCCAGGAGCTCTTCAAGGGCCTCGCGCGTCGGATTTCCGGAGCGGGTGTAGTCATAACCGGTCGACTCGCCGACAGCTGGGTGTCGGTAGGTAGCGCTTGGATGGATCGGCAGGCTGATCGCACCGGTCTTTTCATCGCGGCCGATCCCCGCTTGTGCCAGGCGTGTCTGGATGTGGAGCTGCCCCTGTTTTTTCATCTTGTGTCTCCTCATGAATAAAAGGCCCCTTTTCCATCAAGAAAAGGGGCCGAGGCGTTGTGTTGATGCCGGATCCTTTTCATCGCTCTCCCAAATTTTGCGGAGCAGGATTTAGCACCGAAACCGGAATGAAGCCGATTGTTGGTTGCTGTGGTTTCAGCGGGCCTGTCCCTCAACCACTCTTGATGAAAAACTGTATTTTATACGTTGCGGTTCAGGCCATCCCCTCAAAGAGGATGCTTGAAAGGTAGCGTTCGCCAGAATCTGGCAAGATGGCGACAATGGTTTTGCCGGCATTTTCCGGGAGCTTGGCCAGGCGGACTGCGACAGCAACAGCCGCTCCGCAACTAATCCCAGAAAGAATCCCTTCTTCAACCGCCAGGCGTCGCGCCATCTCTAGCGCCTCGTCGTTGCCGACCAGTTCGACCTGATCGACCATTGACAGATCGAGGGTTTCAGGGATAAAACCGGCGCCGATCCCTTGAATTTTGTGCGGGCCAGGGACCAGTTCTTTGCCGGCCAGATACTGGCTGATAACCGGGCTGTCGCTCGGTTCAACCGCCACCGAGATGATCGCTTTTCCCTTGGTATTCTTGATGTAGCGTGAGATCCCGGTGAGGGTTCCGCCGGTGCCGACACCGCTGATCAGGATATCGACCTGGCCATCGGTATCATCCCAAATTTCTGGACCAGTGGTGCGTTCGTGGATCGCCGGATTGGCTGGATTTTTAAACTGATTCATCAGTAGATAACGCTCAGGGTCACTGGCGGCCAGTTCTTCAGCTGCGGCAATTGCCCCACCCATCCCCTTGGCCCCTGGAGTCAGCACCAGTTTGGCTCCGAAGGCTTTAAGAACTTTGCGCCGCTCAAGACTCATGGTTTCGGGCATGGTCAAGGTAATTGGGATGCCCCGTGCGGCAGCCACAAAAGCCAGTGCTATGCCGGTATTGCCGCTGGTCGGCTCAACGATCTCCCTGCCGGGGCGCAGCAGCCCCTTCTCTTCAGCATCCCAAATCATGGCGGCACCGATTCGGCACTTGACACTATAGGACGGGTTGCGGCCTTCCACTTTGGCAAGAATCGTTGCGCCGCCCTTGGGGGCAAGGCGGTTGAGGCGCACGAGGGGGGTGTGACCAATTGCCAGTGAGTTGTCGGTGAATATCTTCGCCATAGATGACTCCTTATAGTGTAGAAACTGTGCCTACCTTCATTTTGTTTGTCCGTTAGTCGATGGAAAATATCTTACATAACTAAAACTGTCAAGAATAAACTTATTGAATGTTGAATGAACAACAGTGTAACGCCGTTAAACCTAGATACGTGCCTATTTTTCGAGCAGAGGTGGTTAGGAATTGAACAAGCTCCGGCATATTCTAGCGTCAGTGGGTAGGTTTGCTCGATATGTCCCGTTGGGCATAACTATTGTAACTTAGTTTAGGCGACTCTGAAGACGCATGCTGTCTTCTTGCTGCTCAACGGACGAGGAGGTCCTGCTGATGGAAGCTTCAATAAATGGGGGAGATGTTCTATTTCTACTGCTTGGCGCCGTAATGGTTTTCGCCATGCATGCCGGTTTCGCGTTTCTAGAGGTCGGTTCGGTTCGCAAGAAAAGTCAGGTCAATGCCTTCTCAAAGATTCTGACCGATTGGTCGGTGTCGACTGTTGTCTACTTCCTGGTCGGCTATCCGATCGCTTACGGAGTCAGTTTTTTAGTACCAGCCTCCAGTCTGCTTGGCGATAATCAAGGCTATGAACTGGTGCGCTTTTTCTTCCTGCTCTGTTTTGCCGCCTGCATCCCGGCGATTATCTCTGGAGGGATTGCCGAGCGCGCCAAGTTCTGGCCGCAGGTCATCGCTGGCGCAATCTTTGCCGGATTATCCTATCCAATTTTCGAGTCACTGATCTGGGGGCGCAACAGTGCCGGGCTTCAAGGTTTTTTTGAGCACAGTTTTGGTGCGCAGTTTCATGATTTCGCCGGGAGCGTGGTCGTTCACTCGATCGGTGGCTGGCTGGCGTTGCCGGCAGTGATGATTCTTGGCCCACGGATGGGGCGCTTTGTCCGTGGTCGCAGCCATGCGATCCCGGTAAGTAATATTCCTTTTCTGGCGCTGGGGAGCTGGATCCTGGCGGTCGGTTGGTTCGGTTTCAACGTCATGAGCGCGCAGCGGCTCGGCAGCATTTCAGGTCTGGTCGCAGTCAACTCACTGGCAGCAATGGTCGGCGGAGTGCTCTTCGCACTGGTGGCGAGTCGCAACGACCCCGGTTTCGTGCACAACGGAGCCCTCGCCGGCTTGATCGCTATCTGTGCCGGTTCCGATCTGGTCCATCCGGTCGGGGCATTTTTTGTCGGTGGCCTTGGCTCGCTGATTTTTGTTTATGGTTTTACCTTCGAGCAGGAAAAATTGAAAATCGATGATGTCCTCGGTGTCTGGCCGCTGCACGGCGTCATCGGGACCTGGGGTGGGATCTCTGCTGGAATCTTCGGTTCCAAGGCGCTGGGGGGCCTTGGAGGCGTTAGCTTTTTGGCTCAACTTGCAGGTAGCCTGTTAGCCGTTGTTTATGCCCTGATAACTGGTTTTGTTGTTTATTATCTGATCAATAGAACCATGGGCTTCAGGCTCGACCAAGAAGCTGAGTTTATGGGGCCCGACCTTAGTATCCATAAAATTCATGCTTACCCTGAAGATCGTGTCGGCTAATCTGACGAATAAAATAGATCTGACGAGTTTGACAGTGGCCTTTTCGCGGCTAGACTGAATTTGAACGGTATTTTAGATTTTTTACAGAGGGCTGTGGCAGCCCTCTGCTTCACCCTGGAAGACCTCCCCTCCTGGTCTCCGGGGTGTTTTTTTGACCCCATGAGAAGGGTGTTGAAATGATTGAATAAACACCTAACAATATTAGTTACTTAAGCATGAAAAGCCTCTATAATGGCACGGTACACCTTACCAGGGGAATACCAACCAAAACAAAGGCTTCTCATGCATCACAAAAATATCAAGCGTATGGTACGAAAACAACTTAAAAATGAATTTCCGAACTGGAAACGTCTCAC
>JBDNGT010000207.1:0-20128 GCA_041689145.1 Geopsychrobacter sp.
GTGAGACGTTTCCAGTTCGGAAATTCATTTTTAAGTTGTTTTCGTACCATACGCTTGATATTTTTGTGATGCATGAGAAGCCTTTGTTTTGGTTGGTATTCCCCTGGTAAGGTGTACCGTGCCATTATAGAGGCTTTTCATACTTAAGTAACTAATATTGTTAGGTGTTTATTCAATCATTTCAACACCCTTATATTGACTTCATTTTTTTAAATGGAAATTACAGTTAACGCTTCTATGTTTCATTGGTTGCGCACAAATCGATATCCCCGACCGCGCACCGTTTGGAAGAATTTCGGTTTGGTTGGATTCTCCTCAAAGTATTTGCGCAGTCGGACGATGAAGTTGTCGAGGGTGCGGGTTTCAGTGTCGGGTGCCATCCCCCAGACGGACTGCAACAGGTCGCCGCGGCTGATCACCTTCCCTTCGCGACTGAAAAACAGCCTGAGAACCTTAACTTCAAGTTCGGTCAGTTCGATCTCGGCCGTGGCGGTCGTTGCGCGCCGCTCGGCTAGGTCGATCCGGTTGGGCCCGAAGCTGTAGTTTGGTGATGCAACCTGTGCCCTTCGGCTGCGGCGCAAAAGCGCTTTGACGCGCAGGAGGAACTCCTTCAGACTGAACGGCTTGGTCAGGTAATCGTCCGCCCCTTCACTCAGGCCGGTAACCCGGTCGTCCTCATCGCCGCGTGCCGTCAGCATCAGGACCGGTAGGTCTGATCCCATGGCGCGTAACCGGCGACAGAGCTCGAACCCATCTATCCCCGGCAACATAATATCGAGAACCAATAGTGCAAATTCATGCGCCGTGAGTTCGGTCTGCGCATCTTCGGCGCTGAGGCAATGGATGACCAGGTAACCCTCAGCCTCCAGATTGAAGATGATGCCGTCGGCGATGTTCGGTTCATCCTCAACCAGCAGAATTCTGATCTGATCAGCGTTCATGACTTCCCCCTGCGCCTTGATTCAACAGCAGCGGCAGCCGGAGATAGAAGATGGTCCCTTTGCCCAGCCCTTCACTCTTAAGCCAGACTTTGCCTTTGTGGCGCCACAGGATCGAGCGGACGATGAAAAGTCCCAGTCCGCTGCCGCGGATGGTTTTTCCCGTGATGCGTACCCGGTAGAACATGCGGAAAACCTTTTTTTGCAGCCGCGGGTCGATCCCGCGCCCCTGATCGGCGATGCTAAGCAGGGCGAAGTTGTCGTCGCGTATCAGTTCGACCAAAATCTTTGGCGGCCCCTCGGCATAAAGGATCGCGTTTTCTATCAGATTGCGCCACACCGTCCCCATCGCTTCGCGATCAAAATGAACATTGAGTCCTGGTTCCAACTGCCAGTCGAGGCTGCCTTCGAGCGGGAAGGTGGCATATCTTTCCTCGAGCCAGTCTTCGAGTGCGGCCGAAAAATCACCGTCTTCCAGATTGAAGCTGGCATCGCGATGTTCCAGTTTACTGGCCGTCAGCAGATTGTTGATCAGGTTGTTGAGGCGTTCCGTATCCCCCTGCATCAGCTGGACAAAGCGGCGGAGCTGTTGCGGATCAGGCTGGCGCATCTCAATCGTGTCGAGATGGAGTTGTAGTGAGGCGAGCGGAGATTTCAGCTCGTGGCTGACCTGGGCGATGAAATAATGCTGGGCACGGTAGAGCGCGGCCTGGCGGCGCCAGTAGAGAAAAATGACATAGATCCCGATCAGGATCGCGACCAGCAGCAGAATCCCGTCGGTCAGAATCAGCCAGTCGGTTTTCATCGGCAGCAGTTCGGTCTTATATTTTGCGGCCAGATCCTTGAGCTGCTGGTGACGACCGAGGAACCAGTAGATCCAGCCGACTAACACCAGAATCCATAAGAGCTGGATGCCGATAAAGGTGATCATTGGGTGAAATATGCGGCGAAAGAGTTTCATGGCCTGTTTTAGCACCGCTTCCCCCTTTGAACAAGGACGGTTTTACACAACTATTACAGTTTTGGCGAGATTGCTCTGTTAAGCTGTGCGCTGATAAAATAGAGCATAGGGAGCAAATATGACTACAGGTTTAACGATTGGTCGGAATAGCGTAAAATTCCCGGTGATTCAAGGTGGCATGGGGGTGCGGATTTCTGTCCACAGTCTGGCCGGACACGTGGCCAAGGCTGGTGGGATCGGCCTGATTGCGGCGGCGGGTCTGGCGCTGAATAGCGGACTGTTTAACGGTAAAAATTTTTATGAAGCTGATCGTGAGGCGCTTAAGATTGAACTGGCAAAGGCGCGCGCAATCGCCCCGGACGGCGTGATCGGGGTCAACTGCATGGTCGCAGTCAGCAATTACGCTGAAGCCATCCGCGCCTCCTGCGAAGCGGGCGCTCAGCTTATTGTCAGCGGGGCCGGCCTGCCGCTGAGCCTCCCTGGCCTGACGGTCGATTATCCCGATGTTGCGTTGGTACCGATTGTCTCTTCGGTCAAGGCGGCACAGCTGATTGCGCGCAAGTGGCATAGGGGTTTCAATCGTCTGCCCGATGCCATCGTGGTTGAAGATCCAGAGACCGCCGGTGGTCATCTGGGGGAGAAGCCTGAAAATATCGGTGTCGGCAAGTATGATCAATATGCCACGGTCCGCGGTGTTAAGAATTATTTTCTGGAACAGTGGGATCTCGACATCCCGGTGATCGCCGCCGGCGGGGTTTGGGATCGCGCTGATCTGCAATATGCTTTGGCACAGGGCGCCGCCGGCGTGCAGATGGCCAGCCGCTTTGTCTGTACCGAAGAGTGCGACGCCGGTGATGCGTTCAAGCAGGCCTATCTCGATTGCAAACAGGAGGATATCGGGTTGGTGATGAGTCCGGCCGGTCTGCCGGGACGGGCCCTGATCCGCAATGTCGATGCCGTACGCCAGCATGATCTCGATATGCAGCTGCGCTGTCCGTTGAACTGTCTGAAGAAATGTACCTATAAGGAATCTCAGGAACGTTTCTGTATCATCACCGCCCTTGACCGAGCTCAACGCGACGACATGGAAACTGGTCTGGTTTTCTGCGGCACCAACGCCTGGAAATCGGATCGGATTGAGACCGTAGCCGATATTTTCGAAGAACTTTTTCCGCTGGCGGAACGTGAAGCAGGTTGATTCGTTTACCATTCTTTTGTTTAGCGGGGTCTGCATGCCTTAACCCATGCTGGCCCCGCTTTTGGTTCGTCCCGTGGTGAAAACTGCCCTGAAAATCCTCATCCTTCTTGAGTTCATTCCCCTGTCTGGTGTATTCTCCTGCAATTGTTCAATTGTTCTCAGGGGCTCTTTAGGCGTAGAGTGGAATGAGTTCCGGAGGGGTAACCCGCATTGGAGATAGCATGAGTTCAGAAGAAGAGAAGTTTATTCCCAAGTGGATCGCCTGGGAGTCTACCCAACGCTGCAACCTGAATTGCGTGCACTGTCGTTGTTCTTCGGACATGAGCGCAGCGGCCGGCGATTTTAATACCGCAGAAGCCTTCAAACTGATCGACGACATCTGTGAAGTCAGTCAGCCGGTGATGGTTTTGTCGGGTGGTGAACCGCTCTTGCGCGAAGATATTTTCGAGATCGCCGAGTACGGGACCAGCAAGGGCCTGCGCATGTGCATGGCGACCAACGGCACGCTGATCACCGACGAGGTCTGCCAGAAGATGATCAAGGCCGATATCAAGATGGTCTCGCTCTCGCTCGACGGATCGACTGCCGCAATCCATGATGATTTCCGCAGCAGTAAGGGCGCTTTTAAGGGGACCATCCGCGGTGCTGAAACACTCAAGCGCAATGGCATCAAGTTTCTGGTTAATTCCTCGTTCACCAAGCGTAATCAGACCGACATCGGCGATACTTTCAAACTGGCCAAGAGTATTGGCGCCACCGCCTGGTACATGTTCATGATTGTGCCGACCGGACGTGGCGAGGAGATCATGAGCGAGCTGATCACCGCCGATGATTACGAAGAGATTCTGGCCTGGCATTATGAGCAGGAAAAGCATGAAGACGAGATTTTTATGCGCCCGACCTGTGCGCCGCACTATTACCGGGTCGTACCGCAGATGGCCAAGGCCGAAGGGGTCGATTTCAAACGGCGCAGTCTGACCTTTTCGACCGGTGGCGGGAAGGGGTGTATCGCGGCCCAGACGATCTGCTTGATCGATTGTTTCGGTAATCTGAAACCCTGCTCCTACTTTCATTCCTCGGTCGGCAACGTCAAGCAGATCCCCTTCAAGGATCTCTGGTGCAACAACAAAACCTTCAACGACCTGCGCGATTTTAAGAGCTACAAGGGGAAATGTGGCGAGTGCGAATACATTAACCTTTGTGGGGGCTGTCGCGCCCGTGCCGACGCAGTCTACGGCGACTACATGGCTGAAGAGCCGTTCTGTAACTATATCCCGAGCCGGACCGCCAAACGTCTGGCGTCTGAAGCCGAAGAGAACGCGGCCAAATAATTGTGTAGGGGCGATTCTTGTGATCGCCCTGGGCGAATACAAAATACGCACCTACGATTCATATCAAATACCTCTTGAGGAGACTATCGATCCATGTCCACCGAATACGATTTTATTAAAGCCTGCTGGGGCAAGCCAGTTGACCGCGTTCCTGTCTGGCTGATGCGCCAGGCCGGCCGTTATTTGCAGTGTTATAAGGATGTCCGCGCTAAAGGGGGCGGCACCTTTCTCGACCTATGCAAGGACCCGGCGCGCTCGGCGGAGGTGAGCATCCAGCCGATCGATATTCTGGACGTCGATGCGGCGATCATGTTTTCCGATATCCTAACACCGATTGAACCGATGGGGATGGCGCTTGATTTCGTACCCGGACCGGTGTTTGCCAATCCGATCCGTACTGCGGCCGATGTTGACGCGTTAACTGTGCCTGAGGATATGGGGCAAGCCGTTCCCTTCGTCCCCGAGATCATCAAGCGTCTGCGTGTCGCTCTCGAAGGGCGGGTGCCGTTGATCGGTTTCGGTGGCGCGCCCTTTACTCTGGCCTGTTACATGGTCGAGGGGCATGGTTCCAAGGACTTCGTCGAGCTGAAGAAAATGATGTACTGCGATTTTCCACTCTATGATGCTTTGATGAAGAAGGTCACCGAGATGGATCTTCGTTATCTGAATATGCAGATTGAGGCTGGCGCTCAGACGATTCAGATCTTCGATACCTGGGGTGGCCTCTTGTCACCGCATGACTTTGAGCGTTACATTTTGCCCTACGTCAAGCAGTTGATCGACGGACTCAAGCGGGACGGCATCCCGGTTATCTACTTTGTCAAGGGTGGTGGAACCATGCTCGAGCTGGTTAAGGAAGCCGGTGCCGATGTGCTTGGCCTCGACTGGCATATCAGTCTGGGCAAGGCGCGTGATATTCTCGGTCCCGATGTCGCCGTGCAGGGGAACATGGATCCGACCGTGCTCTATGCGCCGAAAGCGCACATCGAGCAGGAGGTCCAGCGTATTCTCGATGAGAACGCCGGTCGCGACGGACTGATATTCAACCTGGGCCATGGTATCCTGCCGACAGTGCCACCGGAGAATGCAATACATATGGTCGAGTGCGTCCATCGTTTAGGTCAAAAGTAAGTCACCATTCGATAAACCACAGAGGCACAGAGAACACGGAGAAAAGCATTTCGGGTTTCTCTGTGCCTCCGTGACTCTGTGGTAAGGATGATCCTCATGGCCACAGATTCCAAACCTACCGCATTGATCCTGCTCAACATGGGCGGCCCCGATTCGCTTGAGGCGATCGAACCCTTTCTCTACAATCTGTTCTCTGACCGCGAACTGATTCAGCTGCCGCTCGGTGGCTTGTTGCAGAAACCCTTTGCAAAGCTGATCTCCCATTTCCGCAGCAAGAAGGTAAGGGAGAGTTATGCCTATATTGGCGGGCGCTCGCCCTTGCTTGAGTGGACGCAGAAGCAGGCTGCCGGTATTGCTGAACTGCTCGG
Organism: Geopsychrobacter sp.; assembly: GCA_041689145.1. GTDB lineage: Bacteria > Desulfobacterota > Desulfuromonadia > Desulfuromonadales > Geopsychrobacteraceae > Geopsychrobacter. Next base: position 5,928 of record JBDNGT010000207.1, read on the forward strand.
TGGGCGGGTTCAGCCTTTTGTTGTCATGCGCTACTGGCAGCCACGAGCGCAGGAGGTCTTAGTCCGACTGAAAGCGCAGGGGATCCGCCAGGCGATCGTGCTCTCGATGTATCCCCATTATACCGGGGCCACGACGGGGAGCAGCGTCAAAGATTTTCGCCGTCAGGCGGCGCTGCTCTATCCCGAGCTCGAATTCCAGCTGATTGAGCAGTGGTACGACTGGCCTGGTTATATCCAGGCCCTGGCGAACCGGGTGCGGGAAGGACTCGAGAACTTCCACGAGCTGATGCGCGATGATGTGCGTATCCTCTTTTCGGCTCATGCCCTGCCGCAGAAATTTATCGAGCGGGGCGATCCTTATCAGCGGCAGGTCGAAACGACAGCAACAGAAGTGATGGCGCTGGTCGGCAACTATCGCTGGAGTATTGCCTACCAGAGCCGCAGTGGCCCGGTGCGCTGGATGACTCCCGGCACCGATACTGAAATTGTTCGCCTCGGCGCAGAGGGTGAGAAGTCGCTCTTGATGGTGCCGATCTCCTTTGTCTCGGATCATATCGAAACCCTTGAGGAGATCGATCTGCAGTATCGCCTGCTCGCCGAGCAGTACGGTATTCCACACTTCTTTCGCGCGCCCTCATTGAATGATCACGCCGACTTTCTTAGTGGGATGGCCGATCTGGTCCGTCAGCGGTGCTCGTAGTGAAGATTTGTTGTCTCTGCCAGCGCCACTTCAGCCCGACACAGTCCCTCGAACTGCCAGAGCATCTGGTCGGTTTGCACCTGGCTGAACAGGAGTATGACGATGTCGGCGAGGTCTGTGCGCTCTGCTTGGCCAACCGTGGCCGGTTAGCGATGATGTACAAGACGGAGTGTTTTGACTAAGTTCATTACTTAGTAACTATTCAGCACAGGAAAGGCCCCTCACCCCAGCCCTCTCCCACAGAGGGGAGAGGGAGCAAAGCTTGTCCCCCTCCCTTCATGGGAGGGGCTAGGGGAGGGCGATTTCTCGAATGCCAGTGTAAAGCTGACATCTGCTGAATAGTTACATTACTTACAGAGTAAAAAAGCCCCGTCCGGTCATTGACCGGACGGGGCTTTTTTGATTTATTGCTCTGATTTTGCTCTACTTAACCACCGTAGGAGTGCAAGCCCGACAGAACCAGATTGACGCCGAGATAGCAGAAGATTGTGGCGGCGAAGCCGATAATCGACAGCCATGCGGCACGCCGTCCGACCCAGCCGCGGGTAAAGCGCGCATGCAGGAAGGCCGCGTAGACGAACCAGACGATCAGGCTCCAGGTCTCTTTCGGGTCCCAGCTCCAGTAGGTGCCCCAGGCATAGTTAGCCCAGGCTGCACCAGTGACGATTCCGATCGTTAAGAGCGGGAAGCCGATCATGATTGCGTTGTAGTTGATCTCATCAAGCACCCGCACGCTGGGGAAAATGCCCAGAATTCCGCCGATTGGTCCCTCCCCCTTCTCTTCCTTGCCGATCTTGATCAGATACATGATCGAGACCCCGCAGGCCACCGCGAAGGCCGCGTAGCCGAGGAAGCAGGAGATGACATGATAGGTCAGCCAGTTGCTCTGCAGCGCCGGAACCAGCGGCTCAATTGAGGTGTTGAGGGTCAATTGTGCCCAGGTCATGGCCAAAAAGGCAAAGGGGATAACAAAGGCTCCGACCGAGGGCTGTCGGTACTTGATATCGATGAGCAGGTAGATCAACACGATAGACCAGGCGAAGAACACCACCGACTCATAGAGGTTCGACATCGGGGCATGACCAACCCCGCCAGGCATCTGGTACGACTCGTACCAGCGCATGCCGATGGCCAGGGTTTGAATGGCAAGGCCGGCAACGCTGACCAGGCGGGCGCCCAAGGCGATGGTGTCGCTTCGCGTAGCAAGGTAGGCGATAAACAATACCATGGCGACAAAATAGCCAAGAGTTACAAAGTTAAATAGTTGTCCACTGTCCATGACGATCTCTCCTTGCCTGCTCAGGCTTTATTGTCGATCGTATTTGCGATCTGTTTTTTGAATTCTTCGAATTTGTCAGCAAAGGCCGGTTGGTTGCGATGAGCGCTCGCCGCCATTTGAACTAGAGTTTTCCCCTTCTCCTCCGAAATGCGGATCCAGATTCTTCGGTGTGAAAAGAAGAAGGCGCTCATCGAGCCAAATATCATCAGGAAACAGCCGAACCAGACAACCCAGACACCGGGGTCTTTGGCGACTTGCAGGCCGGTGTACTGAGGTTGTTTGTAGCCCTTGAGGGCAAAGCTGAAATCGCCGCCACGGCGTGCATCAAACTGTGGATGGTTCTGTAGGATAACGAAGGGGGTGCGATGGGTCCCATCTGGTGCATCGACATGGAGCTTTGCTGCCGGTCCGAAACTTTGGTAACTGGGGACGAAATCGTCGACCGAGAAGGCGAAACCCTTTGGTAGCGCTACTTTCTTCCCCTGTGCCGGATTAACTGTCAACTTTTCGCCGCTTTTATTGTCGGTGACCTCAATCTCGAAACTTCCGGTCCCTGCCGGGCCATAGCTCGATTGATAGAAGGTGATCCCTTTGTAGGAGAGTGGCCGGTTGACAACGATCTTTTGCTTGTCGATTACTATCTTGCCATTCTCCGTGACCGTCAGCAGGCTGCGGTATTCTTTAGGTCTCTGAGTCCCTTGGTAGAATTCCACTTCAAACTTATCGCAGCGCACACTGAATCCAAGATCGATCGGTTGGTTGCCATTGCGCGGCCAGACCTGGCTCACTTCGGTCCCTTCGGCGATGTTGACGTAGGCCTTGTAGCCCCAGACCGTGCCGATGACGGCACCCAGCATGATGATCAGGATCGACAGGTGGGTCATGTAGGCGCCGAAGCGTGAGTAGATCCCTTTTTGGGCAAAGAGGTTCTGCTTGCCGTCGGCTTCGGTCAGGATCGGTTTGGTGAAAATCTTCTGCAGTTCTTCAGCAAGGCGCGAAGTCAGGGTTTTAGCCGATTCCTTGGTGGAGAATTCAGCCTTATTGGCTGAATTCTTGAATGTGCCATCACCCGCGATCAGCATCGGAGCGACAACAAACTTCCAGACCCTGGGGAAATTTTTGATCGAGCAGCAGATCAGATTGACACTGAACAGGCCGAGTAATCCGACAAACCACCAGGAGTGGTACATGTCGAAGAACTGCAATTTTTTGAAGAGTTGGTAATTGGCCGTTCCGTACTCTTTGATGTACTCCTCAGCGGAGCCACCCTGTTGGATCACCGTGCCGATAATTGAAGTAATAGACAGGGACAGTAAGTTAAAGATTGTCAGTTTAAGGGAACAAAAAAAATCCCATATGCGATCAGGTGCAGATGTTTTTTTTGCGTTCAAGATTGGATATCTCCATATAAACTAGATTGCCACCGAGATAGGCTGACGAATCGGGTCAGCATACTCGGGGCGAAGCGGGGCGTCAACCTAGAGAAAGGGGAATAATTCAGATCAGGAGAATGGTGCTGCGCAGTTGTTTAAGGTTTTGCGAAAGGGGGAGAATCTCTGTATCCGATAGATTGCTGAGGGCCGAAACCGCAAAGGTTTGACTTAAGGGGCCGGCACTTCGATATACGGGTGTTTCACATCGGGGTGTAAACAGGGCGAGAAAATGTCCACCACAAAAACTCTGCAGAGTGGGTTCTCTTTCGACCCCACGGGAGGAGTGGCTATGATGGCAGAAGTCTGAAACCGGACTTTGCGCGAGGACTTCGAGCGCAAAAGGATGGCAATCAGCGACCAGTGTTGTGCTGGATGAGTATTGAGCTGCTCGTTCATAGCAATTTAAGGCGCACTGCAGGCTTCCGCTGCTGAGGATAACAAACAGCAAGACAGCCAAAAAAAGCATATGTCGAATCGGAGCATCATTCATTGCAGGGGGCAGAGACTCTCTATAGTTAAACAGCGACAAGGAATATAGCCGTAGAAACGATATATTGCAAGAACTTAGCAAGCGGAATGCCGTTGGTAGGCATCTTGGTTTTGGCCATGCTGATTTTATTCGCTGGATGCAGGTCTAAAGACCAGCCATTGCCAGTTCTTCAACAAGCTTGCGCTGTTGCTCGTCTAACCGAGTCGGGACTTCGACATTGATTACGGCATAGAGATCACCTGACGGTCTTCCGGCGGAGGCAGGCACGCCAAATCCCCGCAGGCGAATTTTCCCCCCGGGCTGCATGCCCGCAGGGACCTTGATCCGTTTCTCGCCTTGTAGAGTTGGAATTTCGGTGCCGGCGCCGAGGCAGAGTTGACTAAAGGGGAGTTTGATCTCGACAACCAAATTGTTTTCTTCACGTTTGAAAACGGGATCAGGATCAATCTGAATTTGCAGATAGAGGTCGCCGTGACGCCCCCCAGATGGTGCCGGGCCCCCTTTGCCGGAGACGCGGAGTTTGGCGCCCTCTTCAATGCCGGCGGGAATGCGCACATTGATCTGTTCGACCTGACTTTCGGTGCGGTACTCGACGAGTCGATCTCCGCCTTCAATAGCCAAACGCAGGGGGATGTTGATCGTCATCGAGTAGTCCTGCCCTTTTGCCGGGGGTCGTTGCCCTCGACCTCGCGGCCGGCCACCACCGAACAATTGACTGAACAGGTCTTCTGCGCCACCGCCACCGGAGTTGCCGAACAGGTCCCCCAGGTCGGCATTGCGGAAGATATCTTCCTGACTGAAGCGCTGGTGGAAGCCCGATTCTCCGAAGCGGTCATACTGCTGCCGCTTCTCTTTGTCGGACAGGACTGCGTAGGCCTCGGCAATCTCCTTAAAACGATCCTCGGCCTGTTTATCCCCGGGATTGCGATCGGGGTGGTAGGTCTGGGCTAGTTTACGATATGCTTTTTTGAGGGCTGCCTGGTTGACATCCTTGGCAACTCCGAGAGTTTGATAGTAGTCTTTGGCCATTGCGGTTTCGGCACTTTCTGTAAGCTGGCTGCTGGAAACAGTTCAGAACTATAGAAAGCTGTTGGCATCACGTCAAGGGATTATTGTGTCCGGACGCAGGCGAAGCTTGACGGGTAGCGTGGAACCTCGCTACTATACCGGTGAAAAATCTGTAATAAATTACCCTTTAGGGTTGGCTGATCATTAAAACTCGTCAGAGCGTTTGGAGCCTGTATGACAAGGATAGTTGTTTTAGGTGCCGGTATCTCCGGATTATCGACCGCCTATGCACTTGAAAATCTGGCAAAACGGGAACAACTGGATATCGAAATCATAGTGCTCGAAAAGCGTGAGCGCGCTGGTGGCAAGATGATGAGCGTCAAGACCGACGGTTTCCTCTGCGAGTGGGGCCCGAACGGTTTTCTGGACAACAAGCCGATGACTCTCGACCTGTGCCGGAGCCTCGGTATCGATACGAATCTATTGCGGTCCGATGATAATGCGCGCAAGCGCTTTATCTACGCTGCAAATACTCTTCATCCACTGCCTGAGGGTGCGGCTTCATTTCTCAAGTCAAACCTGATCAGTTGGCCGGGGAAGTTGCGGCTGGGATGTGAAATGTTCATTCCGGCCCGGCGCGACGGAGTCGATGAAACCCTGGCCGATTTCGCCAGACGGCGCCTCGGAAGTGAAGCTCTCGACCGGCTGATCGGGCCGATGGTTTCCGGGATCTTTGCCGGTAACCCTGAAACCATGAGCCTGCGCAGTTGTTTTCCGCGAATTCATCAGCTTGAGCAGGAATATGGTGGATTGCTGAAGGCGATGGCCAAGCTCGCACGAAAAAAACGCGCCGAACGCAACGCGGGTCAACAGGTTGCCAGTGCCGCCGGCCCTGGCGGGGTTCTGACCTCTTTTGATACGGGTATTCAGGAGTTGACCGATGGTTTGATGAGGCAACTCGCCACTGAGGTGCGGACCGACAGTGGGGTGACCTGGATCGAAGCGAAACAGGGTGGTTTCTTACTCCACCTAGAGGATGAGACCCAGGTCGAGGCCGAAATCGTTGTCAGTGCTGTGCCGGCCCATGCCCTGACCCAGATGCTTGAGCGGACCGATGGCCAGGCCTCGGCATTACTCAAACAGATCCCCTATGCTCCGATGAATGTTGTTTGTTTCGGTTATGAGTGTGACAAAATTGCCCGGGATCTGTCCGGGTTCGGTTACCTGATTGCCAAGGGGGAAAAACGCCACACCCTGGGAACCCTCTGGGATTCAAGTATCTTCCCTCATCGCGCGCCCGAAGGGCAGGTGCTGCTTCGGTCGATGTTTGGTGGCGCGACAAATCCGCAGGCGATCGAATTGAGTGAAGAGGAGATTAAACAGCAGACCATGGCTGATCTCAAGCTGATTATGGGGATCGATGCCGCCCCCGATTTCGTCAGAATCTTCCGTCATCGCCGGGCGATTCCGCAATATGTCCCAGGCCACAGTCAGCGGTTGGTCGAGCTTGATCATCAACTTGAAAAAATTCCCGGCCTGTTCCTGACCGGCAATGCCTTTTTCGGCGTTGGGATCAACGATTGCGTAAATGCTTCGAACCAAATCTCAGACAAAGTGATTGCGGCGTTAAAAAAGTCTTAGCCGATTACCCTTCGCTGTCCAGATAGAAGCGAGCATAGACTGTGGCGATCATGTCGTGGAGAATCTGGGTTGATCTGGACTGTCTGGATGATATCAACGGGAGAGTCAAATGTCAGAGGTTCGTGAACGTTTTGAAAAAGATCTGGCCGAGGTGGATTGGAAGTCGTTGCGCATCAACATGAAGCGTGACGCCTTGATTCTGGTTTCGTCGAAACTCGATCTGGTCGATGTCGCCTGTAGGGTTGCTGCCGATGCGGTTGACGAGGTCGACGGTTGGGTCGAAACCGGTCTGATCGCTAAGCCGACAGCGGAACAACTTGAAACCTGGGAAACGCTTCTCGACAAGCCCTTTCGGATGCTGATCACGGCCCCCTATATATTGATTCAGGATGTGCAGCATGCCTGAGAAGTTTGTCGCTACGCTCGCGGACTACCATCGAAGTTCCGTCTTCAACCCCTGGGGTGAGATCGACACCGAGAACGATCTCGATGGGTCCGGCCCGAAAATCCGTCGCCAGCAGCTGACGGCTTATCTGCAGGAGCGGATTGGTCGCGCCAGAATTCTGCTGCTGGCCGAAGCGATAGGTTATCAGGGCGGGCATTTCAGTGGCATCCCGATGACCAGCGAACGTCTTTTGCTCGGCGGCTTGCGACACAAAGAGCTGGATCCTGCAGATGTTTTTCAGATGTCGCCGCAGCGTACCAGTTCCCCTGCGGTCAAGGCCGAGGGTTTTACCGAGCCGACCGCGACCATCATGTGGGGTTTTTTCAAACAAGCTGGGATCGATCCACGCCTGGCCGTACTCTGGAACGCCTTTCCCTGGCATCCCTATCATCCGGACAGAGGGTTGTTGAGTAATCGAACTCCGACCGATGCCGAACTGGCCGATGGACATCGGGTCCTCCGGAAGATGCTCGAACTTGGTCAGTTTGACACGATTGTCGCTGTCGGGCGCAAATCTGCTGTCCAACTCGAAGAACTCGGCATCGATGCACTCGAAGTTCGGCACCCGGCTAACGGCGGTGCCGGCAAGTTTCGTGCGCAGATGAGCGCGATTGTGGCAGACCTATGAGCTATTGGCCTGAATTCCTCACTATTGTCGTGGTGCATCTGCTGGCGGTTGCGAGCCCCGGACCCGATTTCGCCATAGTTTTGCGGCAAAGTATCATCAGCGGCCGTCGTCCGGCGATCTATACCAGTATCGGGATCGGTGCCGGAATTCTGGTGCATGTCTGCTACTGTCTGCTCGGGCTGGGATTGGTGATTTCACGCTCGATTGTACTGTTCAATCTGGTTAAACTGATCGGCGCCGGGTACCTGCTCTATGTCGGTTGGCAGTCCTTGCGTGCCTGTCCGGTTGACGAGCCCGGAGAAGAGACTGTAAATAACCAGAAGCAGATTTCAGCAGCTCAGGCCTTACGGATCGGATTTCTGACCAATGCCCTCAATCCCAAGGCGACCCTCTTTTTTCTGGCGCTGTTTTCGCTGGTCATCAAACCGCAGACCCCGCTCTATGTCCAGCTCGGTTACGGGTTGTATATGGCGTTGGCGACCGGGATCTGGTTCAGTGGATTGTCCCTGTTTTTAACGCGACCGGAAGTCCGCAACCTGTTCCAGCGTTTCGGTCACTGGGCTGAAAGATTGATGGGTGCGGTATTAATTGCTCTAGGGATCAAGCTGGCGTTGACTAGTCGTAACTAGGAGGCTGTCCGACAATAAGGAACGAAGCGAAAACTCAGAAGTTTGAGAACAGATTTTGGCTCGCTTGAGAGCTCATAGCCGTAGCTATGGGCCGAAAAGGAGCTGAAATTTGAGCCAAACAGCTGGGGTTGCAGCCGGTCAGGGATTGTCGGACAGCCTGTAACCCATAATCTATCGCATCTTTCTTGTCCTTTGACGCGTCAACTGCGTTGTAACTAAGATTTCATAGCTACGGCTACGCGCCCTCAGTCACGCCTTGCTGCCTCGCCAAATTCCAGCGCAATCAGGGGTTGACCTAGACCATTATGGGGAGGATAATCTCATTGAGGGGCATGTTTGAACAAACCTGTTCCTTATTGGCCCGGTGACCCCCCCCCCTCCGTCACCGGGCCTTTTATTTTTTTTTGTTTTATCACGATTAACCAGACATGAAAACGGCCACCCCATAAAAGGGGGGGGGGGCATTCTTACATTGCAGGGTATTCAGTAATGTTAGATCCCTCAGATTTTTGACTTTAAAAATAATGTGACACAAAATCCAAGACCCTTGCCCTCGTTCCAAAACCTACGACATTCAGCATACAAAAAGCCCGCTAAACCTGCCAAACGGGCTTTTTTAATAATGCAAACACTCTAAGAAAATCTCTGTTTTATGCTGGATATCCAGTGTGCTTCAGGTTGTCGGCAAATTGCACATCATAAGTCAGTTTCTAGAGGAAACGCTCACGGCACCTCTCTCTATAGGTCGTTATGTCGACATCTTTTTAGAAAATTGACCACTGACCCTAAGCATAAGAAAAACACCTAACGAAATAGCAGCGATCAGGGCACCCGCATAAAATGTCGTGGCAGCACCATGGTTCTGCCATAACCAGCCTGCCAATAGAGCTTGCCAAGAAGAGCGCGATCCCGGTCAGCAGGCCGAAGACGCCGAAGGCGGTACCACGCAGTTGCGGGGTGGTGGTCTCGGCCACTAATGTCGAAAGCAACCCCTGAGTCAGACCTAAATGCAAGCCCCAAAATGCCGCTCCGGCCAGAACCAACCTGATATTGCTCGCCAGAGCGAGCAATAGATCGGAACCGATCAACACCAGCAGGCCGACCGACAGCAGACCGGTGCGACCGATGCGATCGGACAAAACCCCGACCGGGTAGGCACTTAAGGTATAGGTGATATTCATCACCACTAAAATCACCGGCACCATCCCAGCTGTAAGGCCGAGATCCTCGCCACGTAACAGCAAGAAGGCTTCACTGAAGCGCGCCAGGGTAAAGATCGTGCCGACCAGCAGGACCAGCCAGTAACGCCTTTCAAGGGTTGCCAGTTCGCGCCGGGCCAGGGGCCAGTTACGCCGTTGCAGGATGCCGGGCGGTTCCTTGACCGCCAGCAGCAAAATGATCACCGCCAGCAGCCCGGGAATAACCGCCAACCAGAAGACCAGTCGGAACTGGCCGCCGCTCAGGGTCATCAGCAAGATCGCCAGCAGCGGCCCGGCGAAGGCGCCGACGCTGTCGAGGGATTGACGCAGACCGTAGGCGGCGCCACGCTGTGCCGCCGGGGTCACGTCGGCGATCAGGGCATCGCGTGGCGCGCCGCGCACCCCCTTTCCGATACGATCGACAAAGCGCGCGGTAAAAACCAGACCGAGCCCCGGAGCCAGGGCGAAGAGCGGCTTGCTCAGGGCACCCAGACCGTAACCACAGACGGCGAGAACCTTGCGTTTACCGAGCCGGTCGCTTAAGGCCCCGGAAAAGACCCGGGTCACCATCGCCGTCGCCTCGGCAACCCCTTCGAGCAGCCCGATCGCCTCTACTCCGACCCCCAAGACCGTGACCAAGAAAACTGGCAGCAGGCTGTGGATGATCTCGGAGGAGACATCCATCAGCAAACTAACACAGCCTAGCGCCCAGACGGTGGCGGGGAGTTTTGGCTTTATTGCAATTTGCTCGCGGGTTTTGCCTTCAGTCATAACGAGCCTATTCTGTCTATTCAGCTAGCAAGAGGGTCAAGCCATTCCAATTCGGATAGCGGCTTGAACCCTGCTCCTGACGATAGTTTGACTGTATCAAAGTCGCCGCAGGAAGAGCCTGTTGCAGCAGGGTCAGAGCCGCGGCAAAGTCGCCTTGCCCGCGCGGCAAACTCAGCAGCCCTTTAAGCGATACGGCCCCTTCGGTTTCTGCGGTTCCCACCCAGAGGGGGGTCTCCGGCAGGCGGTAGTCGCTCGGCCAGAGGCGCAGGACCAGGCGTTGCTCACCCTGATTCAGGACCAGTAGTAAGCGTTCCTGCTCGCCGTTTGCAAACAGCGGGAAGAGGGGTAATTGCTCGACACTGAGCTGCGGGACGAACAGATTCAGCCAGCTTCGGAATGAAAAGTCAGCGGCAGGTTTCCAGCCCCCGTGAGCGAGCAAGCTCGCAAGCTGAGCCGGCCCCCCCGCCCACTGAAAGGTGAGCGGCTGCTCGACCTCCCCCGCCAGGTCGATGCGCCAACCCGGTAAGCGCTGCCAGTCGCCCTGAAGCCAAGCCGCGCGGGTCAGAGTCTGAGTCTGGTGTTGCACCTGGTAGCGGACCAGATCCTGAGCATGACGTGCGTGGATATGCCAGCCCCCTGCCAACACAAGGGTGGCAAGGACGACCGGCAGCAGGATTTTTTTCGAAATAACCTCCGGCGCTCCGCGTAGGTAAAAGATACCGAGAAAGGTCACCCAGGCCCAGCCAAGTGCGAGCCCACCGAGAATATCCGAGAGCCAGTGCGCACCCAGATAGAGACGCGAGAAGGCGACCAACAGAGAGATCCCAAGCGCCGCGCCGAAGGGGAGCCAGTTCCAGCGCTTACTGAAACTGCGCACCAGCAGGACGGCCAGAAAGCCGAACAGAACAACACTCAGCGTGGTGTGCCCGCTAGGGAAACCCCAGCTTGAGACTCCCTGGTAGATAGCGATGGGTCTGGGCCGGTGCAGGGCCCACTTGAAAAGCTGCACCAGTCCCACTCCGCCGCCGAGGGCGAGTAGCCAGAAACCCGCCGCCCGCAGCTTGCGCTGGACCACCAGAAGCAGCAGCACGGCGGCAGCGAACGCACCATTGACCAGCGCATCGCCCAACTCAGTGACCGCAACCAGCAGATGGTCCCCCCAGGGGGTGCGCAGCGACTGCAAAAACTGATAAACAGCGTGATCTGCCTTGACCAGCGGATCCAGAGTCAACAGATCTTCGAGCACGCCGAGGAACAACCAACTCGACAAGAACAGACTCAGGCAGAGCAGCGGAAGCAGCAGGCGTTCCCCGCGCGGACCGAGGCGGCCCAGCAAAACACAGGCCTTGCGGCACAGCCAGAAAGTCAACCAGATCAGCAAGCCAATCAGCAGCAGGAGCAGACTCAGGCGCGCGCTGACCGCGCCAATCAGGGCCAGCGAACTGCCCAGCACCACACCAGGCAGGATGTAAGCAAAAGCCCAGCCGATGGCCGAGAGAATATTGACCAGCACAAAACGGCGGGCCGGCATATCCAGCATCCCGGCGATCAGGGGGATCACCGGGCGTATGGGTCCGATGAAACGTCCGAGCAGAACACTCTTGCCGCCATGCCAGTGGAAAAACTCTTCTCCGCGATTTATAAGCTGCGGATATTTGCGGAACGGCCAGAGGTCTTTGATCCGCTGATGATAATGGCGCCCCAGCCAGTAGCTGAGGCCGTCACCACAGACAGCGCCAGCCATCGCCGCCAGCAGGGTGATTTTCAAGGAGATAACCCCGCTCCCGGCGAGAGCCCCGATGCCGATCATCATCACCGTCCCCGGAATCAGCAGTCCGATCAGGGCCAGCGATTCCGCGAGCGAAATCAGGAAGATCGCCAGATAGGTTGCCAGCGGGTAGTGCGCGACCGCCTGCAGCAGGCTGTGCCAGATGTGCAGCCAATCCATAATGCCCCTTATCTTTAAGATCGATCCCCTCGAAGCTGTTTATTCTGGTGACGGATCAGTCTTAGGAACAGACGCCTCCGGCAGCCGGTACTCTCCATTCAGATACGCATAGGACGGCCAAAGAGCGAGAGCCGTTGCCTGTTTTTCAAAATCCTTATCAAGCTCTACAGGGACGAGTTTCCCCGCGGCGTAGCGGAACTGTTTAGGCGGCAGGTGCGGCTGATGAATGATGACCTGATCTCCGACCATGGTGGCGTGGTTTAAACCGAACTGCATCACTGCTCGGCCCGGGTCGTCGGCCGGGACCTGCAACAGATCGCGGCCCGGCATCGGGTGCCAGGTCGTCTTGCCCAGCAGTCCGAGCAGGGTTGTCGGGAGATCGGCCTGGCTGGCGATTTTACTGTAGGTCTGCGGTTTGATATCTGCGCCCAGGATCAGCGCCGGGATATGAAACTTATTGATTTCGACCAGCGATTGACCGCCGGTCTTGTCGACGTGGTCCGCGACGATCAGAAAGAGAGTGTTCTCCCAATATTTGGATTTTCTTGCCTGCTCGATAAATTTGGCCAGGGTATAATCGCTGTAGCGCACCGCGTTTTCCAGGAGCGACTGCTGTTTCTCATTCTCGACGATACCGGTAGGAATGTCGAACGGAGGGTGATTGGAGGAGGTGAAGACCAGAGCAAAGAACGGCTGCTCCCCCATCTGGCTGAACTCCTGATCAGCCCGCGCAAAGAGGTCTTTATCCGAAACTCCCCAGGTGCCGCGAAACTTGGGTGCGAGGTAATTGTTTTGATCGATCACCTGGTCAAAGCCGTTGCCCAGGAAAAAACCACGCATATTATCGAAATGGCTCTCCCCACCGTAGATAAAGCTGCTCTTGTAACCCATCGGCTTAAAGAGTTCGGCCAGGGTGAAAAAATGCTGCTGGGCCAGGCTCAGCTTGACGACACTGCGGCCTGGCGAGGGAAGAAACCCGGTCGTCACTGCCTCTATACCCCGTACCGAACGCGTCCCGGTGGCATAAAGATTCTCAAACCAGATTCCTTGCTGGCTCAACTTATCGAGCTGCGGGGTCCAGGGGTTACCACCGAGCGCACCGACAAAGGGCGCACCCAGACTCTCTTCAAGAATGATCACGATATTACGCGGCCGCTGGAGTTGCGTCTGTGGGTCTTGCCGATGGTAGGTTGGAATCTCCTGGTCAGGGAAAGCCCCTGTCGGCAGATTGATATAATCTCGGAGTTGACCTAGTAGTTCGGTTGGCGTCATCTTTTGGTAGATACGCTCCGCATGTCCCTCATTTGAGATATTGCTGATCGCAAACAGTAGGGAATAGGTCGAGTTGACCCCGAGGCGATTGACAAGTTGATCGTTAGAAAAAGCGGCGGTGCTGAGATTCGCCGGTCGGTGTTCCAGGCTGGAACGGGCGCCGAGGAAGATCAACGCAGCGCACAGGGGAAACGCCAACAGCCGCCAGCGCAGATGCCAGGGTTTTAAATTATCCGCCATCAGCAACAGATTTTTCAGACTAAAGACAAACGCCAGAATCAAGAGCAACAGACCGAAACCCAACTGCAATTTGTAATCGGCCCAGAGGGTGCTGAAGACCTCCTTTGGGTGGTTCAAATACTCGAAAAAAATTCGTCCGGGGCGGCTGTCGTACTGGTTGATATAGGAAGGCGTTGCCGTCTCCATGTAGATAAAAACGCCGAACCAGAAGGATAACCAAAGGGCTTCAAGTCGGCGATAACCGCGCTGAAGGACGGGGAAGTTGGGTAGCAGGAGACTGAGCACGACTGGCAGCGCGACCACAATGCAGCTCATCAAGACATCAAAGCGCAAACCATAGCCGAGCACCGGCCATAAGCCATCAACTGCCACGACCCGCGGCCAGAGCCAGACCACAAAGGCGAAGCGGAATAAGCTGAGAGCGATCAAGGATTCAAGTATGAAGAAAATGGCCGGCGCCAGCGGGCCGAAATAGCGGATGAACTTTGCAGGGGTAATCATTTTTCAGATACCTTTTA
>JBDNGT010000208.1:0-2177 GCA_041689145.1 Geopsychrobacter sp.
AATCCCAGACAAGCGCCCGTGACCGACACACAGCGGTCGGAAGCAGCGATGAATGTCTTGTTTGGGATACGAGAGGCAGCAGTAATGCCCCTGCGTCTGACCCGAGGCAGGAGCCCGGTGCGGTAGTGCCGCACGCCGGGACCTGTGCGGGGGGCGCCGGGTAACCGGTGTCCCTACCGCGACTGCAAACTTGCAAACATGGTACATGGAACGTCGGATCAAGGTCGGCGGGTTGCGCCCAGCCAGACACTTTACCTTTGACGAAATCTCGGCGAGGTGTCGAAAACGTACCACCTGATATGGCAATTTATCTGCCCGTTACTCCTGTCCTGAACTGTTGTACCTAATAAACTGCTAAGGGGTCAGCCCTTCACTCTTGACGTTAGCGTTCTTCACGCGTGTGCCACAGACGCAGCAGGTAAATTTTAGATTGTTGAATTTCGTAGCGCATTTCATAGTGGCCTATCAGTATTCGACGAACTTCGCGAGGATCAAATTCTTCGAGTTTTTCACCTATGCGCGGGTTCGTCAGCAGGTTGGTCGGAGCGACAGTGAGCATCTGAATGGTGCGTGCCGCAGCGCTTTTATCGACCGCAGCCAGAAACTCATGCAGTCTCGCTAAATCGGATAAGACTCTACTCGTCCATTTCAGTTCCATCAGCGCGGAACATCTAACGGGTTTTCGGTATTTAGACTGTCGGCCCAGTCTTGCACGGCCTGGTGGTCTATGACCCGGCCGGCATTCACATCGGCTAATGCTTCTTGTGTCAGGCGGCTGCGCCTCTCTTCTAGGTCAATCCAGGCAGAGAGTGCCTGCTTCATGACCCATCCACGAGATCGTTCCAGCTGAGCGGCTATCCTATCAACTTTTTCAGCCAGCTGAAGCGGAACGTGTGCTGTCAGTACTTTTGTTTTTACTTGAGCCATGCTTGTTCTCCTGTTTCCTCAACCAACCGCTATCTTGCGTTCTGGCCAAAGCATCGTTGTTCGAATCATAGTGATTGGGTGTGATTCTGTCAAGCGTGTTCCGGCTGCGTCCCACGGGAGTTTCTGTGGGGTCAAATCTTTAATGTTGACAGATATCGGCGCACCACGGAGCCTGAAAAAGGTCATAGGGTCAGGCTGAAAGCGCCGGTAAAAGCCGGCATGGATCGGGCGGTGAAAGTCCGCTACATTGAAAGGCTTACGTTGTTGACTTACGGGACAAACTTAATCTTTTTTTTGAGAAAACTAGAGGGGTCAACCCTTCACTCTTGACGAAACCTGAACACCTCCAATTTCTGGCTCGTCAGGGCGCTTTCTCGGGATCTTTCCGGTTATCAAAGACAGCATGAATGACGATCAGATTTTTTTCGATGGTGTAGAACAGGGAGAAGGGGAACTTTCTGGTTATTTTTCTACGGAAGTTGTCATGGCAACACTCGCAAGCCTCGGGAAAATCGAAGATTTTCTCAATCGCTGTTTCAAGCTGAAATAGAAATTTCAGCCCCAATCCAACTCTTTGCAGTTCATACCAGGAAAAGGCGGTCTCAACATCGTTCTTTGCCTGCTCGGTGTAGCAGATTTTCACTTGTAGCCTCGACGGAGATTCTCGTGGACTATTATTGCAGACTGGTGTTGTTCTGGATTGGCCTTGAAGTTGGCATATCGCTTGTTCAGTTCTGATTTTTGCCACGCCGGCAATGGCAGTGTTGTATTGCGTTCGGCGATTGAGTCCCAGATAGTTTCGACAATGGTCAGTTTTTCTGAGAGTTCCAATTGATTGATTTCTTTAATAATTTCTGTCGGTCTCATAATATGTCCTCGTGGGGGGGGCGGACGTGATACATAAAATTCTGTTCCGAATTTGCTTACAAAGTATATAAGGTGTCTCCATGTGAGTAAAGGTACAATAGAGGCCAAAGGGGTCTCTGTGGGGTCAAATCTTTAATGTTGACAGATATCGGCGCACCACGAAGCCTGGGGGCAGGTTTTCCACCTTGACACTTTGATGTTTAAAGGTAGCATTTCAACCCTACTTCTGTTTAATCACCGTAATGTGTTTTGAGAAGTGGCACCGCCGATGAAGTTTGAACCCACCCACCACCGGTAAGCGGACCCACCTGATCGTTATTGGGTCCTGATATCCGTTGAGTGTCCGGGGGTCAAGTCTTTACTCTTGGCATTATTTCGACCTA
>JBDNGT010000209.1:0-10928 GCA_041689145.1 Geopsychrobacter sp.
CTTCTTTACCGCGTCTTGTAAATTGTTGACCTCCTGTAACTTTGGCCTCCCAGTTCTTCTAAACGAGTCTGAGCGATTCAGCCTGAATGTCTTGGATCAGGTGTTCAAAGAAAATCCTGGTGTCTTGCTGGCCCAGGCCGAACGCGCTGCAGATGTATTCGCTAAGGCTTCCACGATCATTGAAGATCATCAACAGAAGTCGGTGGCAACAAGTAACGAAGAAGAAAGTTTGTCGCCAAGTTAAAAAATGTTGTTGTAGCCGGTGGCACAGATCAAGTTTGTCTCCTACAATGGGCTCACAACCCATTCTAGGAGGAACAAAAATGGTAGCGACACAGAAACAACTAGACGCTTTTTACTCAAAGATAGAAGAAGACGAGCTTTTAAGTCTCGGTATCCCAAGCAAAGAGCAGATCAAAACGTTTGCAGATCAACTGGGGATGTCCCCCAAAGAATATCGTGAACGTCTTCAGGAGAGGTTAAGGTCTCTCCGCCAATAAGGGAGGCTTTATGAGTGGCACTACTGGATCTAAGTTTAGCGTCAACGAAATTGATCTTGCAGCCGGACCTCTTTTCCAGTCCGTGTATAATCAAAGCCAATTGATCGATTATGCCAATTCAGTAGCCGCTGTGAGGGAAACTCAAGGCAGAGAAGTGGCGCAGAGCGCCAGCATTGAATATCTCGATGATGGTTTGGACGCGCCGGTTCGCAATAATCCCGCCTGGTCGGAAACTGATCGACTAGCTCTTATTGATGAAAGAGCCAGAAGCGGAAGCCATATTGCCGCTGCAATGATAGTTGATGGTGCTCGTGACCTAGACTGGCTCTACACCGACTACCGTTATGGGAAACCCCTGACAGAACATGAACAAGGGAAATTTAAAAATGCGGAAGATTTCGAGGGCTGGGTTCTTTTCAATGAAGAAGCCAAAGACCTCGCCAGCACAAACAAGTTCACTTTCTCCGCTTGTTGTAGTGCTATAAATCTTGGACTTCAGCTCAAAGGCTGTCTTCCTATCCCTGAGGATGTCCTTCGGATCAACCTAGTCGGACAGATAGGCGAAAAAAGCGCTGAGGGGAAAGTTTTAAAAGAAGAAATCCATCCCAAACCTGGGTTGATAAAAGAATATTTCTCAAAGTCTATGGGAGTTATGGATGACATTTACCCGTCCGAACTGGATGATTATGAGGTCATGTCTCCATGCTAAATCGAATTCTCTCCCGTCAAAAGCCCGTTTCCTTTGCCGTTGAGCCTATTGTTGGGCTCAACGCAGGTAACAAGGTCCTTCCGGCACTTGGAGAAATTCTATGCCGCCCCAATCCTGCTGCAATGACGCAAGAGGACTGGCGGCACATGTACAAATACATTACGAACATTGTTTCACTCGCTCAAGAGACGCATCCCTCTATTGAGATGTTTACGATCAATCTCGATACTAATCAGATTATCGACGATAAAATTTTTCCACACATTCTCAACCTGCCCCAAAATAAGGTGATCATTGAATGGACCGAAGCGCACGCAAGCCAGACAGATGTCCTAGCTGCAGCCAAAAGATTGCGGTCCCTCCAGAAGTCCGGCTTTCAGATCGCCTTAGATGATTTTGGTTGTGGTGAGGACGGCCTGGGCCGGATGTGCCATATCGAACCGATGTATGTCAAACTGGCGGGGAGCATCATGGTGTCTTCTGTCAATTCTCCTCGCGTTTGGAAGATCATAAAAGTAATGGTCAACTACATGCATCGCCAGGGTATCAAAGTCATTGCAGAGAAGATTTCAATTGAAAAAGATATTCGGTTAGCAAATTATCTCAATGCTGATTATGGACAGGGATATTTTTGGCCGTCCCAGTCCGTCTCAACCGTAAAACTTACCAAGCCTTAGGCCGATCCTACCGCTACACGGAAACCCATAAGAGAGATCAGCGCACCCGTATTCTTCTCAAATGCTTTTCCGAGCATGAACCCCGCATAACAAATATAAAAAAAGCAGATCCACCGATTCCACAAACGCCAGCCTCATGATAGTATTATATTATATAGTATTACAAAGAGGAGAGCGTTATGCGTGAAGTCGCTATTACAGTTAATGTTTTACAGCAAAAACTCAATGCCAGTTTTGGGTCTGTCGCAGAGATGCTGGACGGCCCAAGTACCAATCCCTTTTTTGACAGGGAATCAAAACAATCAGGGTTTATCCCTGGTGTTATTATGGCGATCCCACGGGTAACTTTGCTCGCGGTTGAACAGACTATTGCCAGTCTGCGTGTGCCCTGTAGCATTGAGCTCCGGGTCCGGTCACAGCAATCGATCCGTGATCTAAATCGTATTTATGATGCGTTCTCCCTCGGTCGTTATGTTGGCGGTCTCGATTACGATAATGTCGACCTATTACACTCGATCTATCTGACATGCGAGATGATGGGACATACCGTCAGGGCTTGTTCCCCTATCGATGGGAGTCCAGCCAGTATCGAATCACGCCTTCTGGCTGAAAAAGCCCTGAAAGATAAAGCTACCGCCGTATACAAGTCCCCCTTTGCTCAAACAAAATCTTACCAAGAACCCTATCCCGATGCTCTGAACAGCCAACCATCAATCTAATGTAGGGCTGATTTAAGCCCTCTCAATACCCGCCCCACGATTATTTTCGATGATATCGCTATTCTGCGTCTTTTTTTGTTGTTCTCCTTTTCTCTCTTTGTTATCATGCCTATATTAACAATACGAAAAAAAACCGAAGGAGACGCGCCATGTCCAGTTCTGTCAAAAATCAAAGTACCGAAAGACCATTTGATGCCCTTTTTGGCGCTCCCCCAAAAATAGAGCCGCAAGCCGAAGATATGAACGACTATCGGATTGCCATTGACGATCCAGACATTGAGGAATTCTGGCTCAATCATGATACGGGCCACGAATTTGAGGTTACGTTTATTGACTCCCTCGGAAATCAAGCCGTGGCCATCTTCGATCTTAGTGAACATTTTGACCCAGATGATTCAGCGGCCTCAGCGAAAAAGCTAGAAGATATCGTCGCTTTGGCTCAAATCTCACCCGACTTATTAAAGGCAGTAGAGGATGCACAGGAGATCAATGGTCAACTGGTAGGTGCCTTAAAAGGGATTATTCATAATCTCAAAAAAGATGGTTTGGTGGAAAAATATACGGCTGGAGTCTTGAACGATGGGGGCGCTGCAATCATTGAGAAGGCTTCGGATTGGCGGGACGGGGTTGAAGAATTAATTAAGTCCCTTGAGGCTAAACACCCCGCCCAACTTGCCGACCGTGAGGATGATGGCCCTAGTCCTAGCTAAGGGTTGATCCGCTCTAGGGCGCATCAGGAAAACTCTCAAAGGAGATGATGATGAGTGACAAAAAAACCAGTTCTCAAGACCTCAAAGGCCCTTGGAAACAATCAACAGGTCAAGCAGAGGACCACCAAATTACGATTGAAAATTCGGAAGGGAAGGTCCTCGCCGCCATCTACACGGATGATGCGCGTAGTGCTAGTGAACTGGAAAAGAAGATCGCAGCAGTGATCGGCCATGTGCCAGATATGCTTGATGCGCTCTGTGCCTCCGAAATGTTGGCCTACTCCCTTGATACTATAATTGTTGAAGCAGAAAAAAATGGGGTCCTCAAGCAAGTGTTAGGCGTTCTCACTAAGGACGATGTGGAGAGTCAACTCGCAGCCTGGGAGTCAAGCACGGAGGATCTTTTTACTGCACTTGAGGTTGATTATGCCCTGCCAGAAGAAGATGATTACGAAGATAGTCCAAGCTAATCACTTCTCTCACGATAAAGACAGGATGCCTCATGCCTAAGTACGTTGGTTATTACGGTCGAATGCTGCGCCGGATGGTTGAAAGTGACAATCCGGCAATTCTCCAAAAGATCGAAGAAACCCTCGATCTGCACGATTTCTTCTCTGAAAAAGACGAACGGATCAGAGACCAACTCGCTTCGTCCTCTCTCACGGATGAACAAAATCAGTCAGACGAAGAAAGAGCCTTACTGTTAGCTGAATTTGTAAAAATAATAAGTACCTTCTCTTAAGGAGATCACTCATGGCTATCTGCCGGGTCCTGTCTTCCTCATCACAAAAAAACAGATCAGCCAAAAACATCATGGCGCTTCTGGAACATTTTCAGATGGACATCTCTGAACAGACCCAGTTTAGCGCAAACTTGGCTGTCCCTAACTGGCACGATCTGTCTCTTAGTTACCAGGAAAGATCCATTGGAAATCCTGACCGGCTAGTTGTCAGTCTTCTCCGTGAGGATAGTGGATCGGGTGAAATCGATAGTCAGGTTTGTCTTGAGATTAAGTCGACCGGCGAACTGAGTCTCTTTCAGACAACCGTGCCGGGTCTTTTTGGTCCTGAGGTCGGAGTGGATAAAGGGTTTGCCGAAGACATTTCGGCGCGAATTTTCTCTTTTGGAAAGTCTGCTTCAATTGAGATTCTTGGAAATCAGATAACTGAATCGGTCCCTCCTGTTAAAGGTCCAGAAGTCTGGGAGCTCTCAATAGCAGAGTGGACTCAGCGGACCAAAGCTACCGGCTTAACCCCAGAGGATTGGGATTATCTACATTTTGGTGTCAATGCCTGGAGACAGGGCCTTCTTGACGATCTCGGTTCAGCCATAGATATCGCTGCCCTTGATGGCTTGCCGGTCACACACCATGACGTAATCTTGAAAGCTGCCATTGAGTTTCGGCCTGTCTCAGGAGACCTTTTGTCTCTCTATGGTTTGAGCCACAGTAAGGTCAAGCAATTTCAAAAAGCTTATCAAACCCCTATTGCGGATCTCCGCGAGATTGTCTCGCCGACCCCCGCCGCCCAGCAGATTCTTCCGGCCACTGACCTCGATTATATCCCTCACGCTTCGACTTTCGAGGAACTACTGGAAACCGAAGAACATTGGCAGACTCAACTTGCCATGGCCAGTTCTCGCTATAATCGGTATGCCACCGACAGTAAGGGGAGTCTGATTGACCTTGTGCGGATCGAGCAAAATACCGATCTGGCTGTCCTTGATATTTTCAAGCAAGAATTGTCTTTTGCCGAAGCGGATGTTGCTCGTTGTAAGGCTACTCTTTACACAACGCGCAGCCGAATCAACCAGGCCGCTCTCGATGCTCAATCCGCGGGGGATATCCTACCGACAAGCGTGCTGAACCTGCAATGCAAATGGGCTCAGCAAGTGGTTAAGGGTCTCCACCAAGATGCAGAGGTCGTGACCGCTGAACTCGAAAATCATTTAAGAGAAGATCAGATTGAGGCCATCAGCCAAGGTGATGGACAGTCATTGCTAGACGCCTGGATGGGACCACAAAACGCCGATTCCGCAGAAGTAGCTATTCAAGAATTTTATCGTGCGGCCCAAGCGTCTGCCGATCAGTCGGCAACGACCTACCGGATCTTACGCTCAGGGGATTTCTCTCAGCTTCCCGATTCTGAACTCGTCAAATTCACCTCAAAGCATGTTTCCCCGATATCTAAGGTTGCCGAAGAGATATTAACTGACTTTGCGAACCGTCTAGGGTATGCACGCGGCACCCTCCTCGCAGCAGAAGAGGCCCTTGCCTTGGCTAAGTGGGCTGTCCCTCAAGAAGAGGTAGCTACCCCGGCCCCTGAGGTTCAAGAGAGCCCAGAAGGGGAGCAGACCGCGAAGGTGGTTGGTGTCTTGCCTGCAAAGGAACAACCCCGCAGAGCAGAACAGAACATCGCTCGCTTACTGCATGATCTCGGGATCAACGAAAGCATCTTCCAAGGTGAAGACTTTTATATCCGGGTGGAGAATAAGCCCTATCTTGATTTATCTATTGAGCGGCATAGCTTCGACCAACATCACGAACTGTATTTTACTCATTACATTGACATCAATGGTGACCGGGTACATGACGGCGAGATGGTCTTTACCTGCGACGATTCGGGCATCTTGGAGTTTAAGGAGTCGGCAGTTCAAAGCTTTAACGGGGAGTTGCGTGGCCCAGACCGTGCATTTGCCAACATCTTTTCAAAAAATCTAAAAGAACAGGGCTTTGGTAAAGGCTTAATTGTCGACCCTCGGGCAGAACGGATCCAACAGCCAGAGACAACCCCCCTCTTTACTCTCGAAAAAACAGTCCACTCCAAAACTGGTTCGGACCTTTGGGTTGTTAAACCGATTGAGCGAGTTGATCGCGATGATTTCAACCAGCTCAAAAATCGTGCAAAGAACACGGCGGGTTGGTACTCCCGTTACACCAAGGGCTTCACGTTTGATAGTGAAGTTAATGCCAACGAGTTTATTGCAGGTGCTCAAGCGCATCTCACACCATCTGCACTCAAAGATCCTTCCAACAGTGAAAAATCCTTTTATCTCGATCTCTTTGTGGACCGCCTGGTGAAGACTCAAGAGTTGATCAGCGTGTCCAATCTCGAGATATCCCATTACATTGATGTTTATGCGCCGATCACAAAGACCTTAAGGGAAACCCTGGCAAAAGAAGCAGAGGCCGTAGGACTTAAGCCTCAAGCGATCATGGATGCCCTTATCGATTTTCCGCCCAGCATTGACCGCGTTAAGGATGAGCAGGCAGGGATGTTGGCCGCTCAGACTTTTGAAGCGCCGGTTGCCCCTCAAGATGATGTTCAGCCACTTCGACCGATCAGCCAAACAGAGTTGAAGGAGATTCACGTTGATTACGTCGCGCAGATCATGTCGGACAAGGATTTAAGGGTAGCTGTTCTGGAAGGACATGACGATTTTGACCAGATTCTCAAAAACACAACTGAGAGGGTCCTATCGAAACTGGTAGAGCAATTAACCGGTCAAGGCATTGATCCTTTTAAGCTCATCCAGAATGTGACTGATTTCCCACTGCACATCGAAAAACGGGAACCGGCCCCTAAAATTATGGCTGTCCCGAAAAGTGATGGTGAGCAAGAATCCACCAGGTTTGCCATTACAGATGAGATCACCCGGACAGCCGGATTCTCCCCGAAGCAAAGATATACCGAAAACGTTGCGGCCATTGTCCTATTGAAAAAACTCGAGGGGGAAGGCCGTCAGGCCAGTCCATCCGAAAAGAGTATTTTGGCAAAATATAATGGCTGGGGCGGTCTGGCGAATGTTCTCCAGAGTAACGGGTCTGACTATTCTTCGAGGTATGGCAAAGGCAAGATTGCATCTGTCCCAATGGATGACATGGAGCCTCATACAGGCTGGGTGAAGCAAGCGCGGGATACCGATCTTCCGGCCATCCTCAATGCAGAGGAGCTGTCCTCTGCAAGGGAGAGCATCAATACCGCATTCTTCACACCGCCAGAGACTACCGCTGCAATATGGGCCGGCCTGCAGGACGCAGGGCTTAAAGGTGGCCGTCTCTTTGACCCATCAATGGGTGTCGGTACCTTCTTTGGCACCTTACCAGAGGATCTTGCCGCAAAATCCCAACTGTATGGGATTGAAAAAGATAGTCTCTCGGGCCGGATCGCAAAGCAGATATACCCAGAAGCGAGCATTACCGTTGCGGGTTTCGAAGATGTCAAATATCCGAACAACTACTTCGATGCCGTGGTGACCAATGTGCCTTTCGGGAATTTCTCGATCTTCGACAAGGAATACCCTAAATACAAAGGATCAATCCACGATTTCTTTATTTACAAGGCGCTAGAGAAAACTAAGCCAGGCGGAGTGGTGGCGGTAATCACGTCTGCATACACAATGGACAAAAAGAGCGCTAAACAGCGCATTGAATATGCAAAGCAAGCAGACCTCCTCGGGGCCTGTCGTTTACCTTCGACTCATCAGAAAGCTCAGGCAGGGGTAGAGGTCTCAACAGACATTCTGTTCTTCCGCAAGCGCGACAAAATGAGGATGGATGGCGAGGAAACTCCGGCCTGGGTCAACGCGAGTCTGACCGAAGAACTTTTCCCCTCCAATGGCTATCGGCACGAAGCGGTAATCTTGAATGAGCAATATCATCATGCTCTTTCTGATCTCGTTATCGGTGAACCAAAAGCCGCCAAGCTCAACTTTATCGGGAACCATCAACTCGTCTCGCATTATGAAGGTGATAATCTGCATCAGGTGATAGCAGACCGTGTGGAGGAAATAATGGCCCTCCACGCTCCAGAGACTTTTACTGCCAGCATAGACGCTGAGGACGAAGCCGAAGATACGTTTATTAACCGGACATCCCTCGAAGGGGAAGAAAAATATCGGAGAATTCCCGGCAGTTATTTCGTTAACGAAAAGGATGAAATCACACAAGTTGATCGCGTTTTTGATGACCCAGAGACCGGTAAACGGCAAGCAACATTAGTCAAGGTCGCCCTCCCTGACGCAACGATGGTGCGTTTGCGCAAGATGATCAACCTGCGGGATGCTTATCAGCAACTCACCCAGCTTGAAAGCTTGGAAGATGCGGAATCCGGTAAAGGTAGTCAGATTGAATCGATCCGCAATCAACTCAATACTCAATATGAGGGCTTCGTCAAAAAGCATGGTCCTCTCAATAAACCATCAAATATCAGGCTCATCATTGAAGACCCGGAAGCGGGTCGGTTGCGTGCTCTTGAAGTTTACGACAAGCAAAAAGGAACCGCCGAAAAAGCAGATATTTTCACGAAGCGAGTCATGTACCCGGCCAAGAAGATTGAGTCGGTTGACTCCCCGTTAGAAGCTCTCTATGCCTCACTTAACTACAAGGGTCAGGTTGATCTGGACTACATGGGGAAACTCTGTGGAGTGGGAGTCAAAGCGACAGAAGAGGCTCTGGTCAAAGAAAAAGCGATTTTCTTCGACCCTGAACAAAGTGGGTATGTCCTAGCGTCCCTTTATCTCTCGGGCAACGTCAGGGATAAGCTCACCGCGGCGAAAGCTGCCGAGTCAATGGAACCTGGTGTTTATGCCGCCAACATTGAGGCTCTTGATGCTGTAATGCCCGAAGATTTAAACCCAGACCAGATTGCCAGTCGGATTGGGTCGCCTTGGATTCCACCCGAACTGATCAAAGAGTTTGTTGTTGATCTACTCGATATCGGGTCCTATGCCCAGTATGTGAAAGTTCAATTCAATGAGCTAAATGGTGAGTGGGACACGGCCCTCGGATCCGCTGGAAGTTATGGCCCCCTAGCGACCGCGCAGTATGGTCTTGAAAGAGTTCCTTTCGATAAATTATTCACTCGGATGCTCAATCAAAAATCCCTGAAGGTTACCAAAAAGATCGAAGGTCAGAACGGGGAAGAAAAGACAATTCTGGATCATGTCGCAACAATTGAACTGCAGGAAAAGGCCGCTATCGTTCAAGAGAAATTTCATAAGTTCCTATGGGAAGCTGACTCCTTCCGGACTGAAAAACTTCTCCGGGTCTATAATGATCGGTTTAATTCCTATCTTCCGCCTAAGATTGACGGGAGTTTCCTTACCTTTCTCGGCTTAACGCATACGTTCCACCCACGGCCAACCCAGAAAGATGGTGTTGCGAGGACTTTGCTGGGTGGAAATACTCTCCTGGCTCATGCGGTCGGAACCGGAAAGACCTTTGTCCAGATTGCGAGCGTCATGGAGTCTCGGCGGCTAGGCCTGATGAACAAGCCGATGTGGGTCGTACCTAACCATTTGATCGAGCAAGCCGAACGCGAAGCGCGACAGCTCTATCCGAACGCTCGAATTCTGGCGCTTGGCAAAGACCAGATGACCCCGCAGAAACGGGCACTCTTCTTGGGCCGGGCCGCAAACAACGATTGGGATCTGATCATTACCACCCATAGTTCTTTCGGGAAAATCCCTGTCCATCCTAAGTTTTCCAAGATGATAGTTGAGGGTGAGCTGGGAAGATATCGCGCCGAACTGGAATCGACCGAAAATCGGCTCGGTCAGAAAAAGATAGAGCAGCGCATCAAGACCCTGGAAGCCAAACTCAAGTCCCTGCAGTACACACTGGAAAACAGCAAAGACACAGGCGTTTACATCTCGGACATCGGAGTCGATGCCTTCTATGTTGATGAATCCCACAACTTCAAAAACCTTGCAGTGGATTCGGGTTCGAGTAGTGAGGTTGCGGAGTCGATAGGTGGTTCTCAGCGAGCATGGGACCTCTACGAGAAGACCCGCTGGCTGTATAGCAAACTGGGATCTGTTCGTAATGTTATTTTCTCTTCAGCAACGCCTGTCAGCAATAACGTTTTAGAGATTTTCAACGTGCAACGCTATCTGCAGCCGGACGTTCTGCAGGAGATGGGGATACACCATGCGACAAGCTGGGCGGGAACCTTTTTAACTCCTCGCGCACGCTGGGAGCCAAACCCAGCCGGTACCGGATTTAAACTCAGGACACGCTGGGATCTAGTCAACCTGCCCGAAATGGTGCAGGCCCTACGCCTCTGTGCAGACGTAGTTTCCAAAGATGATGCCGGTGTTGATATCCCAGATTCAGAACGGGTCAACAAAACGGCCAAGATGTCTTCGCTCCAACAAGCGTTTATGTTCCACTTGGATGCTCGCGTTAAGCACATGCAAGGCGGCGGCGTTGATCCTTCAGAGGATAATATTTTGAAAATCATCTCTGAGGGTCGGCAGCTTGCTCTTGATCCAAGGTTGCTCCAGAAGCTATTTCCAGCAGTTCCCTTTGTGGACTTCAACGAGTCGAAAGTAAATATCTGCGCCGACACCCTCTATAAGGAATGGGCCGACTCGCACGAAATCAAGGGCACCCAGCTTGTGTTCTGCGATATGGGTACTCCGCATGGAGATGACCGCTTCTCCGTTTATAGCGATTTGAAAGAAAAGCTGATCAACAAAGGTGTGCCGGCTGAGCAGATTGCCTTCATCCATGATGCCGCGAATGACGCACAACGAAGCAATCTGTTTGTAAAGGTCCGCTCGGGTGATATCCGCTTTTTGGTAGGCTCAACGCAGAAGATGGGGGAGGGCAC
>JBDNGT010000210.1:0-7620 GCA_041689145.1 Geopsychrobacter sp.
ATTTGACCCCCATCATTTGACCCCCATCACTTTGCCGGCTTTTACCAGCGCTTTCGACTTGACCCCTTAATTTGAACCGCCCCCCGGAGTTGCGTTATGTCTTGCCTTCTGACCGAACTTAATTTAAACTGAATTCAGTTAACAAATCGGAGGTTCCAGCGATGAAACTGAGCGAATCCATTAAACCGATTACCTATTTCAAAGCCCATTCGGCTGAGGTTATAGGCCATCTCGACCAAGACGGCAACGCCCTGATTATTACTCAAAATGGCGAAGCGAAAGCCGTGATCATGGGCATCCGGGAATATGAACGCCTTAAAGACGCCATTGCGCTCATGCAGCTCCTGGCGCAAAGCGAGCGCAGCATCCGGGAAGGTCGCGGCAAAACCCTGGACGAGGGATTTGAAGAGCTTTGGAAGAAAATTGACCACGAGGAACAGGAGGGATGAAAACCTACCAGGTTGTGCTTGCTCCCGATTTCCTTTCCGATCTACTTGAGCTCTATCGATATGTGGCCCTCAGAGATGGCAAAGAAAGAGCTAGGGATTTGGTAAAAAAACTGGAAAAAGCCGCTCGGCGGCTGAAAAATTTCCCGGACCGGGGCCACGCCTTGCCGGAACTGGCACCCATGGGGATCCAGGACGTCCAAGAAATCACCAACGGTCCTTATCGGATTATATATAAAGTACTGGATAACGCCGTTCACATATTGGCCTGCATCGATGGACGCCAGGATGTTGAACAGGTTTTGATACGGCGAGCCTTAAGAATTTAAAAGAATCACTCCCCCCCACATAGCGTTAGTCAATATTTTTAAGAGCGTTCACGCTGCTTCTTCCTGCCTGCTTGTTGAGAATAGCAGAAAGGTTAGCCTGCCCCCGGAGGTTACCCTTACCATTTTCCCCGGCTTAACCGGGGCTTAGCGGTGAGTTATTAAACAATTTAGAATGTCCCCCTCGGGGTCCATTGGTGAAGCCGCAACCCATGTACCGACTGAAGCTCAGGAACTTTTCCCCAATATCCCCTGGCGGAAAATGAGAGGAATCCGAAACATCCTGATCCATGAGTACTTCGGCGTGGATGTCGAGGTTCTCTGGAGAACCATTCAGGAAGATCTGCCGAGCCTGAAGCTTTTGCTTTCAGATACACTCAACAAGATGTAATCACTCCTCTCCCTTATCACCATTTCCCCCTCCATCCGATCAATTTCATGCCTAAAATGGGCCCTCTAAGAGCAAAAAAACAGGTCTGAACCGGAACATTCTCTTTTGAATTCAGCCACATGCTTAGATCCGACCCCGCATGCCGTCAAATTTCCCAAATACTCCCTATGGTTCTACGATGGACCTACTGGTGAAAGTTTAAATGTCAAGCCTATGACATTTTCTTTTCAAGGGCTGACCCCATTGATCCGCTTCTGTGGCCTCCGTGGAGAAAGATTTCTGCCCTATCGTGACCTCATGGCCTGTCAAGAGTGAAGGGATGACCCCAATGGCTGCTTCAGATGCGGCAGGTACTCTGCAACCATCTCCTCGACCAGCGCGGCTTGTAGGCTGTCTCTATCCCGCTTCATCGAATCACGATCCGGCCGGGTTGTCATCCATCGTTTGAACCGGACAAAGGCCAAAGGAGAGATGGTATTCATCCTCGCCATATGTCCGCTAACCGAGATGATCATGCTCGAAAAACGCGGACCATCGAGCAGCACCCCGGCCCGTTGAGCTTGAACAGCATAGAAGTCTCCTTCGTCCTCGGTCAGCCGCAGATGATGCGGGTCACCGTCTGTCGCTTCCCGACGAAGAATATCAACCTCAAACCCCTTGCTGTTGACCGCCGTATATTTCTGGTCCGGCCGCAATTCGAAGGTCGCGTCCACTTTTTTAATCAGAGCGAGCACGGATGAACCAAGCTGCTCCATCTGAGTCAGGAAACTCAGCCGTTTCCGGGTGTCCAGCAACAGGTCGATATCCCGAGTGGCCAAAGCCTCACCATGACCAAATTGAACGCCGGCGGCGGCTTCATAAGCATAGAGGGCATGGGTGCCGACGACTGTGAAGTATTCAGCCAGGCTGGATTTCTCCAGCTGATTGAGGATATCGACCAGAATCCGTGGGGCTCGCCCGACGCGGAGTGCCCGGTTCATCCTCTGCTGACGTTCAAGCTCACGGGAAAGATCTGACAATCGCTCTCCTGCTTGACACTTGCGGGCAATGAACTTTTCATAGATAGATTTCGTTTCATCTGACCGCAGACCGAGACTTTTTTGCGCGTTTTTAGGTGAGGTCCGGATCAAATAAGAAGCGGCTCCCTGGCGCTTCCAATACATACCACCCCGCACCTCCGCAAAACTCTTGCCGGCAGCCTCCCAAGCAGTAAAAACAGCCTGGGCGTCAATGAACTGGCGCCGGGCATCTTCGCCAATATCAAGCCAACGATATCTCTTCCGTGTATTTTCCATATTTTAACTTTTATACGGAAATAGTAATATAATCAATAACATCTCGTATTCCTCACTCCTCAATCTAGCGATAAACCTCATCATGACTGCCAATACTGATCGGTACGATTTCTTTTTCTGAAATTTGCAATTCGAGAGTGATCCGATAACTGAGATTAATCGAAACAGAGTGCAACTCGTTTAATGTGCCTGATAAACAGTAGAGTCTTAATGAAGGGTGATGCGGGTTTAATTCAAGAATTTGGAGGGTTTTTAAATACTGATTAGCTAAGTCTGGATGTTTTCTCAGAAATTTGGCTGCCTTTCTGTTATAGCTGGGCGTGTAGATAATACAATAACTCATGACTCCAGGGTCCGGATACGTGCCAAATGTTCTTCAGCGCTCTCCGCGATCCCCTCGCCAGCCACAATCTCTTGACGGCACTGATAAAGTGCGGAATCAAGTTCACAGACACGCAGCCGATTATAAGATTCAAGATCCATCACCACATAACGATTCTGTCCTCGAACCGAGATGATAACCTCAGTATCATCCTGTAAGGCCTGATCAATAGAAGCAACCCCACGAACCTTTAATTCATTTGCAGCAATACTTTTCACTACACTCCTCAACGTTTTACAGCCGAATGTTTATCACACCGACAAGAGTACCATAGATCATACTATAGCGCAAAATGTCGCCAATGGAAGAAATAGAGCAAGTGGGTTGCTCTGCAACTCTACGAAACCATACCCCTCAAAGAATCTTTTCACTCGATCATTTTTTGCATCTACAAAAAAACCCACAATTCCAAAACTATCTGCTAATGCTATTGTGCGCTTCATTGCATCTACCATCAACATTCCACCAAGTTTCTGACCTTGACATTCAACAGAAACAGCTAATCTCCCTAATTTTGCAGCAGGAACTTTATTAGGTAATCTTTTAGCGGACTTTCTAGGCAGCCCTGCCGTTACAACCTCACAAATTGCCAATGTAAAATAGCCCAGAATTTTTTCTGGGCTATCAGTGTCAACACAGATAAAAGTTTTAGAAATTCCTTTTTCGATGTGTTGCCTGGCAGTTTCTTGAAGATATTTATTTAATGCCTCTTCGCCACAATCGAAGCTTGTCCTATCGTGGCATTTATCAAGAGGCGCAATCTCACGCATTAAAAGTATTCTTATGTGCTTGAAAAGCAGCGTTCAGTTTATCGTTTGCCTGAGGTGGATGCTCTAAAGCTTCAATAAACTTTTTAGACGCCTGTGAAGACAAAAAGACAAACCTGTCATCCTCAATGACTTTCTTTGCTTTTTCGTAGGCAGACTGAACAACAAATTGGTTGATGGTAGAGCCAACGAGAGCTGCTGCTTCACCCAAAAGAGTATGCATATCTTCTGTAACACGTGTTGTGATTCTAGGATCTTTTACGTCATAGGATTTTTTTAGAGTAGCGCTCATCTCGCACCTCCTGAGTGTGTTGAATATGAAGATAGTACCAAAGCGGTGCCATTCTGGCAACAACAAAGTGCCATTTTGGCACCAGTAACGCTTAAGCCCAAGTAGATAATCAAGCATCCACATCAATTTTGTCAGGGTGAAGGGCTGCCCCTATGTTTCCTTCTCGCCCCACCCTCCCGTGGGACGCCGCCGCAACACGCCAAAGCATTTGAGGAATCAAGGAGACTGTCGGACCATTCGACCTGAAGCGAAAATTTGGATCTTTGAGAACAGATTTTAGTTCGTTTGCAGGCTCATAGCTGTAGCTATGGGGCAAAAAGGAGCTGAAATATGGGCCAAATAGTCGGATTTGCAGACAGGTCATAAGTAAGGTGCCTGGCGGGGCGCAACCCGCCGACCTTGATCGAATGTCAAGAGTGATGCTTTCGCGAGTAAGCAAAATATCCGATGGCTAAGCAAAAAGCGCCAAATGCAAGGCACACAATTTTCGAGCAATGAGGCGTACTTACGTACATCGAAGCAGCGAGAGAAATTGCAGCAACGCAGCAGTTGGTGAGTTTTTGCGACGCCATCAAGAGTAGAGGATTATCCCTATGTCAGTCCCTAAAAAACAGCAAAAGAGTCAAACGGAGATTTGAACCTATCTTTGCTTTATTTTCGCGCTTACCCAATTCTCAATCTTAAGATCTGGCACTCGTTCAAACTCCTTGACATTATTCGTCACCAAGACAGCGTCCAGAGAGACCGCATGTGCAGCGATTAGTAAATCCATCGCCCCGATGATGTTCCCCTGTCGCTCCAGCAATGTCCGGATAGACCCGTAGGCCTGGGTTGCGGATTTCCCGAAAGGCAAGATCTCAAAGGGGATCAGAAACTCGGACAGTGCCTCAGCATTGCGTTGCAGGGCCTGACTTTTGGCGACTCCATATTGAAGCTCCGCCAAGGTAATTGAGGAAATCCCGACATCGCCCGGATGGTATTGCTGGAAATGGCGCAAGACCTCATCTGGCTTGCGCTTGATAATGTAGATACAAATGTTCGTATCGAGCAGGATCATCAAAAATCCTCCCGGTTTTCCAGTTGGGGTTGTTGACGATCCGCCATGAAGTCGGGTGAGAATTTATCCAAGCTAGCAAAAAAGGTGTCCCATGACCCGGACAAAGGGATCAGCTGCACCACGTTGCCGGTCTGCTTGATGTAGACTTCCTTACCGTCCAAGCGGAACTCTTTTGGCAACCTGACCGCCTGGCTTTTGCCATTTTGAAACAATTTTGCAGTTTTCATAGGCACCTCCAATTAGTATATATTTTATATATATACCCACACCGGAACAATAGCAAGTCTTTGGCCCATCAGTAATTAAGAAAACATCATCCTCTCCCCGTGGGACGCCGCCGGAACACGCCAAAGCATTTGAGGAATCAAGGAGACTGTCGGACCATTCGACCTTGAGCGCGCAAAGAAATGACGGCGTCCGGCGGGGCGCAACCCGCCGAACTTGACCCCCAAAGATTAAGTTTGTCCTGTAAGTCAACAACATTAAGCCTTCCAAAAAAGAGCTTACGGCCTAAACGAGGAAATGTTATTTCTTCGGGATGTAGTCCACGTTTAATTGATCTTTAAGATCTGCATCCGAAGAGATGATTTTGCAATTATGTGCTCGTGATATAGCCACGATAATGGCATCTGCCATGGCTAGCTTTTCATACAGGGCAATATCTGCAGCAGCAAGCGCAAGGGTGGCATCAAACGGAATCACCTGAGAGTTTTTCATATACCCGGCAGCAAGCAGAGCCTTTTCTTCGCCAACCTCTCTCTTAAGAACTTTATATACCTCGTAAAGAATGATCGCAGGCATCAGGATATTATCAGGAACAGCAAGATGCTTTTTATATTTGTCGGCTAGTTTACCGTCAGTGAACCATTCCAGCCAACCGCAAGAGTCAACAATAATCATATAAAACGATCCTTCTTTTCTCGATGGTCATCGGTTCGAGCACCAGATGCAATGCCTCTTAGCTCATCAAGAGAGGCATGGGGAATGAGGATGAGCATCTTGTCTTTTTCTATGACTGTCAGTTTTTGTTTTGGCTTGAGGTTAAGATGCTCTCTGACCGGTTTGGGAATGACCACTTGATATTTACTCGAGATAGTCGCTTGCATAATATTCTCCTTTTAGTTGATCGATACAATTATTGTAGGATTTCTGTTAAAGGGTGTCAAGAAATGAAATATTTACGAGACAATATTTTATTCTGGACGGTACAAATCTGCTTTAGAAACTCATGGGAACCTATAAATCGCGTATAACGTCCCTATTAATTCCCCTTGCTGAGTCGCCCCCTTGCTTCTGCTGACGACTGACCTTCTCCCGTGGGACGCAGCCGCAACCCACCAGAGGATTTGAGGAATTCAAGCGAGGATGTCTCAAGCCGCAGGCGAGTTTTCGAGCGCGCTCAAATGCGGCGGCGGGTGGAGGGCACCGCAAAGCGGCAAGGGTGATTTCGGAGCTCAATAGCCCGACCTGCACGCCCCCTGTCAACGCTTCGCTGCCCCCCTTACGAGAGGCCAACGCATGACTCGGGGTCATGGCTGGTCGCTAGCCTTTACCATGTGGAGGGCTTACACCTCCCGATCCGTGCTGACTTTTACCGGCGCTTTCGAAGTGTCTCTATTTTACTATGTAGCTTGGCTCGTCCTGCCCATCAACCCAAGCCGCCAACAGATAACATATATCATTCTCAACATAGTATCGAACATGAAGCCGCCTATAGGCAATGTCCACCACTGCAAGGTGAAACTCCAGCTCAATTCCCCCCAACATTTTTCTCTTAACGGGCCATGCACGGGGATGCTCGGCCATAACGTTAAATATGGTCGTCATGGCCGAGGGTAAGGCACGGAAGGCAACAGGATTTTTACGCTGTAAATTTTCGCTTATATCTGAATAGGCCGAGAGAAACGCGGCCGTACGGCGAATTCGGTCATATTTTCCGGCCATTATTGAGATTTCTTGGGCGAGCGGCGACCGTTTTTGGCCATCTCTTCCCCTATCAACTTATCTTCGGCTATCATCTGAAGTAGATCGTCGATTGGGGCAACATGACCATCTTTGATCTCTTCCAACGATTGCAGGGTCATAAGGTCCGCCTTTCGCTCAAGGAGATCATCACTAATAAGTATTTTTCCGCCGGCCTTAAAAAATCCTTGGGGCGTCATATTATGAACGCGACAATATTCGTTGACATTGTGCATTTCTGTACTATTAAGTGTGATGTTGATTTGATTCCGTTTTGGCATAACGTATACCTCCCATGCTAGTTTTAATGCAAATCCTAGCACAAATATTGAAGAAATTCAAGAAAATTGCCCTTCAAGGATTGCCATTGGGTGAGACATCACACTGCCCTGCGTGGTGGAAGAAAGACTATTTTTCTTTGCATCGTTTCTTTGGGCGCGCAAAGAAATGACGGTGCCTGGCGGGGCGCAACCCGCCGACCTTGAACAGAATCTGTCAAGAATGAAGAGCTGACCCCTATGATTCTCTCACCTCTCACCCCTCACGTAAAATAGGGGAAGTGTCCGTTCGCAGTAACAGTTGAATATCTCACGGGTTAAAGTCCCGTCCGGGGAGTTGTCCGTACGTCCCGGTAGCTCAAGGGAGCGGCGTCTTGGTAACAAGGGGTCGTGAGTTCCCAATTGGCAAAGCAGCAGGCCGTAA
>JBDNGT010000211.1:0-4415 GCA_041689145.1 Geopsychrobacter sp.
GGGCAGACACGTGGGTCTGCCCCGACGTCGTCATTTCCGGGATCCAGAATGATGATGCCGTGAAAGTGGTCCGGCATGATGATGTATTGATCCAAGCGGACGGTTGGAAATTTTTCGGGTATTTTTTGCCACCAATGTTCCATCATTCGACCGGCGTCATTCGGCACCACTGCGCCATCAACAATCTCACCCAACAAAGGCTCCCGCCCTTGGATGCAGATGGTGACGAAATAGAACCCGGCGCTGGCGTAATCGTATCCGTTAAGGCGGATCGAGCGGCGACGGTGAATATCCGGATCATATTTCATCTCAACTCCCTCCAGGCCACCCGATATGACCGACTACGACACTAATTCACAAACCACAAAAAAAACCGCAGCGCGGGTCGAAGGCCGCGTGCGGTTTTTGAACTTGCGTCAGATTATGCTGTGCCATATCCCCACCCCGGTTAACAAGCAACCTGCGAAAGATACAAGCATTTTTCCAATCTGTCAAAACAACATAAATAAAGCCGGGCAGCTTGCGCTGCCCGGCCGGGTCTTTTTTTAAGATTCAACCAGAAAACTCACTCAACCTTCTGATTGTAACGCTCTTGATAATACTGCTTCATCTTCTCCATACGCACCGGATCGAAGCCCTTGGTATACCACTGATGCTCAGGGCGACCATCGATATACTTGGCGATAATCTTTTCGTAAACCTCAGGCTTACCGGCTTTTTCGCAGGCTTCCTTGGCTTCGGGGAGCAGCTTGGTATAGAAGTTTTTGGCGACTTCATAAATCCCGTGCCACCAAGCGTAGTCTGGACCACTCATCGCCGCGCCATGGCGGGCGCGACGTCCTTCATGGTGCCAAAGCTCAAAGTAAGTCCAATCGATCTTGTCATCGAAGTCAGACTTGCTGATGACGCCTTCCTCCATCAGCAGGCTGCGGATCTCGGTGGCAGGGATCGCAAATTTGTTGTTGTAAAATGCGACGAACTCATCGAGTTGGGTGTAGAAACCCTCAACAAAGTTGTTGGCGTGGCAGGAGAGGCAGACATCCTTCATTGAGTCCAGTTTTTTAGCGCTATCCTTGGTCCGGCTGGAGATCGGTGCGCGCAGGTTCCAACTGAGGCGCTTGCCAACATCATGGGTCACACCTTGACCGCGCGAGGCGCTCATGTGGCAGCTGGCACAGGTCGGTGCATCGTAATAATCTTCACCGGCCACCCATTTTTTCTGATCCATGTGCATTTCATCGCCGAAGGCGCGATAAAGAATGCCGTGCTTCGATTCTTCATAGATCTCTTTCTGTGGATGATCGGGGCCTAAGTGACACTTGCCGCAGTTTTCTGGTTTTCGTGCCTGTTCGCGGCTGAAACGGTGACGGGTATGGCAGGCGGAACAGGTGCCCTTGGATCCGTCAGGGTTCACGCGGCCAATGCCGGTATTCGGCCAAGTTGAGGAATCAAGCGTTCCGTCGGGATTGACCTTAACGAGCGAACCGTGACACTGGCGACAACCGACAGAAACAGCGGGCTCGCCACCGATCGTTTGGCCGAGCATACCATCCTTCGTATTGAGGATATCGCCTGCTGCGGCATGATGGCTGGCTTCCTGCTCGGCAGTTTCCTTGGCGTGACAGACCCCGCAGTCACGAGGCGAAACAATAACCGCGATTGTAAAACCGTTGTGCGCCTGGGCATCGACATCCCCCTTGTTGGCCTTGTGGCACTCGTAGCAACCGACGCCTTCTTTATCGTGCGGGCTGCCGATCCACTGCTTGACGATACCGGGCATCACTTCGATATGACAGGCGATACACTGCTTGGTCTCCTTGGATGGCTCGGCAAAAGCCATCCCCTGCAACAGCAGCAGGGCTGCCAGGGACACAACAACAACCAACATCAATCTTTTCATTTTTTGCCTCCTCGTTAGGGTAAAGTCGTGCGACACGATATTACATGCTTGAATTAAAGGTTTAAACATAGGTCAGCTTGCGAAGCCTAACAGCTCGAGGCGAACATTTAAGTGGCAGATCTGTCTGTTACGCCGCGCTCCCGTTGTGTGCTTCTCTACCAGAAGAGTGCCAACTTATCAACCTGACGCAACTGGCCGCATAAACAGAAGGTTTTATCGGATTTCAAAAAAGACAGGAGGGAAAGCACGGGGAGCAGCATGGCCAAAGGTTACCCTTTATGCTCAAGTGATGGGCAACGAGCGTTACTTTTAGGTAACGCATCATGGATTTACAGAAATGCCGGCATTTGCTGCCCGATTCTGGCCAGCGCAACCCCACTGGCCGTTACCAACAGGTAACCTAGTACCCTGTAACCCATAATCTATCGCATCTTGCTTGTCCTTTGACGCGTCAAGTAATGATGCCTACTTACCTACGTCGAAGCGGTGAGAGCAATTGCAGCAACACAGCAGTTGGTGAGTTTTTGCGACGCCATCAAAGTTCAGACAGGAAGTGAACGATGCGTTGCAGTTGGTCATCAGTGATATCGACAAACTCAACGCCCATGCCATGGGGTAATTGCGGCTTCTTGATCCAATCAGGATGATTGATCCACGCGGCCCGACCACGGCAACAGAGGGGCGCCTGATCATCGGGCAACTCGAGTTGAAGATTCAACCAGGTATCAATAGAAAGATGCGCCTCGGTCGCCAAGAAAAATCCCCCCTCCCCCAAATTCACTGTGTACTGTTGAAATAGTCGTTCATCGCGTAATCCATAATGGACCAGCAGTCGAGCCTCAATCCGCGGTGTGCGCCGAACCAGCAACGACAGCTGTTCACGACTCGCACGCAAAAAATCTTCACGCCGCACCGGTTTGTAGAGGATATCGTCACAGCAAGCCGCCTTACAGAGGGCGATATCCGACGCACTTCCCTGCTGAACGACCATGATTACCGGAATCTGTGCCGTCGCAGGGTTAACTTTAAGTTGACGGCAAACCTCGTCCCCATTTAGCCCCGGCATATGCAAATCAAGAAAAACCAGATCGGGTTTATCTTCTTGCGCCAGATGCAAGGCATCTTCACCGTTACTTGCGATAGAGATGCGAAACTGCTCACGGCGGGAGAAGGTCTTCTCCATCTCAATAAACAGATCGACGCCATCGACAAGTAGAATGCGATAAAGATCCTTGACCACAGTGGGGGACGGTGCAGATATCATGAAAATACCTCCGGCGATATTGTGTGGCCCGCTGAACCACTAGCGAAAACGGACCCGTTTGACCTGATCAAGCTCGGCGATCGTATTCGCCAACTCTAATCCCGGCACATTCTCCGGTTGAACCACCACCAGGTCAAAGCGAACTTCGCCACTGACGCAATCACGATCCATGGCAAAATCGACCATGCGTATTCTGTGTTCTTTCAGGATCGCGAGTAATGCTTCGCGCGACAGGGATCCTTCGGCTGCATTGACAATCAACGTACGATAACGGTCTTTTCTGAAATAACGCTCAAAACGCTTGAGAACCATCAAACTGAGAAGGCTGAGAAGGGTAACGACAAGGGCGGGAAGATAAAGTCCAACCCCGACGGCCAGGCCGATCCCCGCAGCGACCCAGAGGCAGGCGGCTGTTGTCAGACCTCGGACCGTCTGGCCATCTTTCAAGATGACCCCGGCGCCTAAAAAACCGATACCGGTTACAATCTGTGCCGCAACACGTGAAGGATCAAGCCTTAAGGCTGAGTTATTGTCATAGGCACCATACTTGACAAAATAATGTTCGGAGACAACCGCCATCAAGCAGGCACCGACGGTGACCAGCAAGTGGGTCCGAAAGCCGGCGGGACGACCGTGAACCTCCCGTTCCAATCCGACAAGAGCACCGAGAAATGCGGCGAGCAGCAATTTAAGCAGCATCGTCGTCTGATAATCGATCCCGGCCATAAACTGATATTCCATCTGCGGTCCTTTAAGCGAATAAGTGTCAACGATCCCCCGGAGCCGACACAAATATCAGCCTCATTTTAAGTGCACCTCTACAGCGTAACAGGCTCATCGCTGATCGCACAGTCGGAGGGGTCTCCCTTGAGCTTTGCCAGTGCGTGGGGCAAGGCGGGCATCAGAACTTCAAGGTTCTCCCTTGCGGCCTTGGGGCTACCGGGCAGATTGACGATTAACGAATGTGCGCGCACCCCGACAAGGGCACGCGACAGCATCGCATGGGGCGTTTTTTGCAAACTGGCCGTCCGCATCGCCTCGGCCATTCCGGGGATTTCATAATCCAAAACCCGCGCCGTCGCTTGCGGGGTTACATCGCGTGGCGTCAAGCCGGTCCCGCCGGTGGTCAAAATAAGGTCGAGACCAACCTCATCGGCCCAGCGACAGAGCGTCAGCACGATCGTTTCGACATCATCAGGGATCACCTGATAGCGCGCGACCTGGCCGAGGGAGCGCACCATTTCTCCGACC
>JBDNGT010000212.1:0-13511 GCA_041689145.1 Geopsychrobacter sp.
AATAGCCGGGATGGTTTTCGCCGAGGTTTGGCCGATGTTCAGCCGTAAAAAAGTGTTTCAGCTGGCGGATTCGGATCTCACCGGATAGGGATGTTCCCTCCCTTTTTGGGCCGTTTCTTTCTTTACAACACATTCATATAGCGTTTACTATCTGCGGTTAGTTTAGATCCTAGATAGTTATCCGTTGCCCGTAGGTTAAATATACCGCCGCATGAATCAACAACAGATACGTAACTTTTCGATAATCGCCCATATTGATCATGGTAAATCAACCCTGGCCGACCGCCTGTTGGAGGTCACTGGGGCCTTAAGTGCCAGGGAAAAGACCGACCAATTTCTCGACAAGATGGACCTTGAGAAAGAACGCGGCATAACCATTAAGTCTCAGGCCGTACGGATCCCCTTCAAGTCGCGCGATGGTCAGGAGTATCTATTGAATCTGATCGATACCCCGGGTCATGTCGACTTTACTTATGAGGTCAGCCGTTCACTCTCGGCCTGTGAAGGGGCACTGTTGGTCGTGGACGCGGCTCAGGGCGTCGAGGCTCAAACCCTGGCCAACGTTTATCTGGCTCTCGATCTGGATCTTGAAATTATTCCGGTGTTGAATAAGATCGATCTTCCCAGCGCCGAACCTGAACAGGTCAAGCAAGAGATCGAAGAGATCATCGGCATCGATACCTCTGATGCTCTCTCTGTCAGTGCCAAATCTGGGATCGGGGTCGATGACCTGCTGGAAGCGATTGTGGCACGCGTGCCTGCGCCAACCGGGGATCGCAATGCCCCCCTTAGGGCCCTGACTTTCGATTCCTGGTACGATTCCTATCAGGGAGTTATCGTACTCGTCAGGGTTGTTGATGGGGTGTTGCGCAAGGGCGACAAGATTAAACTGATGATCACCGGTGGCGTCTATGAGGTCCAGAAGGTTGGTGCCTACACGCCCCATCCTGTGACCTTGCCCGAATTGGCCGCCGGAGAGGTCGGTTTTGTCATTGCCAATATCAAGGTGGTTGATGACGCCAAGGTTGGTGACACCATCACCCACCTGCATAATCCGGCCGCCAAGGCATTGGAGGGCTTCAAAGAGATTCAGCCGATGGTCTTCTCGGGTCTCTATCCGATCAACTCGGCAGATTACGACGATTTTCGCGACGCCCTGGAGAAACTGCGCCTGAATGACGCGGCCTTTAGCTTTGAGCCCGAGAACTCGATGGCCCTCGGCTTTGGTTTCCGTTGCGGCTTTCTCGGTCTACTCCACATGGAGATCATTCAAGAGCGTCTGGAGCGTGAGTTTGGGGTCGAACTGATCACCACCGCGCCGACGGTTGTGTACCAAGTGACAACGGTCAAAGGTGCGTTGCTTAAGGTCGAAAGCGCTAACATGTTGCCGCCGATTCAGGAGATCGCAACAATCAAGGAACCTT
Organism: Geopsychrobacter sp.; assembly: GCA_041689145.1. GTDB lineage: Bacteria > Desulfobacterota > Desulfuromonadia > Desulfuromonadales > Geopsychrobacteraceae > Geopsychrobacter. The sequence goes on from JBDNGT010000212.1 coordinate 1,425, forward strand.
TTGTCCTGGCCTCGGTCCATGTGCCCAACGAGTATGTCGGTGCAGTGCTGAACCTCTGTATTGAAAAACGCGGTGTCCAGCGCGAGATAAAATATCTGACCTCGAATCGCGTCATGGTTATCTATGAGCTACCGCTAAACGAAATTGTGCTCGATTTCTTCGACCGTCTCAAATCGATTACGCGTGGCTACGCTTCGCTGGATTACGAACCTCTCGATTACCGGGTCAGTGAATTGGTCAGATTGAATGTGCTGATTAACAGCGAGGTGGTCGATGCCCTGTCGCTGATTGTTCACCGCGACAAGGCCCAGGCACGTGGTAGCGAACTAGTAGCCAAGATGAAAGAGTTTATCCCTCGTCAGCAGTTCGAAGTTGCCATTCAGGCGGCGATCGGTACCAAGATCATCGCCCGGCAGACAGTTAAGGCGTTGCGTAAGGACGTCACCGCCAAATGCTATGGTGGCGATATCTCGCGTAAGCGCAAACTGCTGGAAAAGCAGAAAGAGGGGAAAAAACGGATGAAACGGGTAGGCAATGTCGAGCTGCCCCAGGAAGCTTTTCTTGCCATTCTTAAGGTTAAAGACTAAATCTATGGGACTCTTACGTACAAAAAAACTCACCGGGATCAACCGCAAACCCTGGTACCGGGAATGGTCTGAAGCGCTGATTGTTGCTGTCGTTCTGGCATTGATCATTCGTACCTTTCTGTTCCAAGCATTTAAAATTCCGTCAGGGTCGATGTTGGAGACGCTCCAGATCGGCGATCACCTGCTGGTCAACAAGTTTATCTATGGGACTCAACTACCATTTTCAGATCAACATTTTTTAGCCATCCGCAATCCTCAGCGCGGTGACGTTATTGTTTTTGAGTTTCCTGGTGATGCCGACAAATCCTATTTTCAACGGCGTGATTTCATAAAACGTCTCATCGGCGAGCCTGGTGACAAGATCGAAATTCGCGACAAAAAAGTTTACGTTAACAACGAGTTATACGACATCCCTCAAGCCGTACATAAGGATTCGCAACTCGTTCCAGTGATCGCCAGTCCGCGCGATTTTGCCAGCCCGATCCAAGTCCCTGCAGGAGAATATTTTGTCATGGGAGACAACCGTGATTTCTCTTACGATAGTCGCTTCTGGGGGTTTGTCCCTAAAGAGAAGATCAAGGGGCTGGCCTTCATTAAATATTGGTCCTGGAATGCCGAAGGCGATCTGCTCCACAAAATTCGCTTTGACAGGATTGGCCAGCCGATCAACTGAGTTTTAAGTAAAAACTAAGTTGACTTTGCCTGTTCACTATTGCTAGAGTCTGGCCACTAAATTTACTGAACCCTTTAAGCCGATCCGAGAGATCATCAAGGGCACAAAATGCAAGATACCCACATAAAATCCGACAAAAGTACCTGTGCACCCATTTAAGTGCATCAGGTACTTTTTTTATGCCTGAATTTCCCCCAGGAGGTCAACCATGGCAGCTGAGACAACCGAGATACTGAACAGATCCGCTGTTCAACGCGCGTTAACTCGTATTGCGCATGAAATCCTTGAGCATAATAAGGGCACAGAGAATCTGGTCCTGATCGGGATACGCACCGGTGGCGACTATCTAGCCGCGCAGCTCCAGCAGAAAATCGCTGAAATTGAGGGGATCAAGGTGCCGCTCGGAACCATTGATATCACCATGTATCGTGACGATCTTGGTAGCCGCAATGATCTGGCCGTGGGGCAAACCGACATCCGCTTTCCGCTTGGTGATCGCAGGGTCGTGCTAGTGGATGACGTCCTCTTTACCGGCCGCACCATCCGGGCCGCAATGGACGCTCTGATCGACCTGGGTCGCCCGCGAAATATCCAGTTAGCTATCTTGATTGATCGTGGTCATCGCGAACTACCGATTCGACCCGACTATATTGGACGTAATTTGCCGACCGCGCGCGATGAGCAGATTGAAGTGCAGTTCGATGCGCAACATGTCCCTGTCGGGGTCAGCCTGCTTAAATAATCCTGGAGGATATGATGAAATTTCAACATCGTCATGTGCTGGGTATTAAACAGTTCAACGCCGAAGAGTTGAACTTCATCCTTGATACGGCAGAAAGTTTCAAGGAGATTAATACTCGCGACATCAAGAAGGTACCAACCCTGCGGGGGAAAACGATCGTCAATCTTTTTTTCGAGGCGAGTACCCGTACGCGTACTTCATTTGAAATCGCAGGCAAGCGACTTTCGGCTGACACCGTCAACATCGGCGCCTCTTCCTCCTCGGTCGTTAAAGGAGAAACGCTGGAAGATACGGCCCGCAATATTGAAGCGATGCACCCCGATATTATCGTCATGCGGCACAGTGCCAGTGGCTCCTGTGACTATCTGGCCGCCCGCATCGGCTGTTCGGTGGTGAACGCAGGTGACGGCACCCATGAGCACCCGAGTCAGGCGTTGCTCGATGCGTTTACCATTCGACAACACAAGGGGAAAATCGCCGGTCTTAAGGTTGCCATCATCGGGGATATCACCCACAGTCGCGTGGTGCGCTCCAATATTGATTGCCTCAACAAGCTGGGGGCAGAAGTCGTCATCAGTGGGCCCAAAACCATGCTCCCTCCTGGGATTGAACGCCTGGGGTGCCGTGTTGCGCCGACCCTGGCTGAGGCACTTAAAGACGCCGATGTCGTGATGATGCTGCGTATCCAACTGGAACGGCAAGGGAAATCGCTCATCCCCTCACTCCGCGAGTATTCCCGCTATTTCGGCTTGAATGAAACAAACCTCAAGCTGGCGAAGACAGATGCGATTGTCATGCATCCTGGACCGATGAACCGGGGGGTCGAAATCTCGACTGTCGTTGCCGATGGTCCCCAAAGTGTCATTCTTGATCAGGTTGAAAACGGGGTCGCAGTCCGCATGGCGCTGCTTTATCTGGCAGCCGGCGGCGAAAAGATGACTGAGGACTGAGTTTTTTTTGACTGATGTTGAAGAGGAGAAGTCTATGGGCAGTACCTTGATTAAAAATGGCCGCATCATCGATCCGGCAAACAATATTGATGCAACCCTCGACCTGCTGATCGAAAACGGCCGAATTAGTAAAATCGGCAAGTCTTTAGCTACTCAAGCCTCTGAGGTGATCGATGCTAGCGGCTTATGGGTAACCCCTGGCCTGGTGGACATGCATGTCCACTTGCGTGATCCGGGTCTGGAATACAAAGAAGATATCATCAGCGGGACCAGATCCGCGGCCGCGGGTGGGGTTACCTCGATTGCCTGCATGCCGAATACTCGACCGATCATCGATAATCTGGCGATCTGTCGTTATATCATTAACAAAGCGCAGGAGCAGGGGAGTGCCAACGTCTTCCCGATCGGCAGCATCACCCAGGGGCTTAAAGGGGAGATCCTCTCCGAAATGGGCGAACTCAAAGCGGGGGGATGCGTGGCTTTCTCCGATGACGGCCTGCCGGTCGTCAGTAGTGAACTGATGCGGCGCGCCCTTGAGTATGCTGACACCTTTGATGCACCGATTATCTCCCATGCGGAAGACCTTTCGCTGGTAGCGGGTGGCGTCATGAATGACGGCCTGGTGGCGACAGAGCTTGGGCTGAAGGGGATCCCCTGGGTCGCCGAGGATGCCATGACGGCCCGCGACATCATGTTGGCCGAATATACCGGCGGACATATGCATATGGCGCATGTCTCAACCAGGGGCTGTGTTGAGATGGTCCGTCAGGCCAAGCGGCGTGGCGTCCGGGTGACCTGTGAGGCCGCACCCCACCACTTTACTCTGACCGATGAAGCGGTGCGTGGCTATAACACCAACGCCAAGATGAATCCTCCTTTACGCTCCCAGGCCGATGTTGATGCTGTGCGTGCCGGTTTGGCCGATGGTACGATCGACGCGATCGCGACCGACCATGCCCCTCATCACATCGACGAAAAGAACGTAGAATTTGCCATTGCGATGAACGGGATTGTCGGCCTTGAGACCATGCTCCCCCTGACCCTGAAGCTGGTTGAAGAGGGGGTTATCGATCTAAATCGGGCCATTGCCTTGATGAGCTGCCGGCCTGCAGCGGTGCTCGGGATTGATCGGGGTACGCTCAGTCAGGGTGCGGTCGCCGATATCGCACTGATTGATCCGAACCTTGTGTGGGAAGTTGTGCCTGAAAAGCTGCTTTCGAAGAGCAATAATACCCCTTTTGGAGGTTGGAAGCTGAAAGGGGTCGCGGTGAGGACCCTGCTCGGCGGGAAAACAGTATTCGAAAGATAGTGACCATAAAACATAAAGTTAAACTATAAAACCTAGAATATAGATCAACTACGAGGACTCAATGAAAGCTATTCTTGCACTAGCAGATGGACGCTACTTTACCGGCCGCTCTCTCGGTGCTCCGGGTGAAATTTGTGGTGAAGTTGTATTCAATACCAGTATGGCGGGTTATCAGGAAATCCTGACAGACCCTTCATACCGCGGTGAGATCGTGACCATGACCTATCCGCAAATAGGCAACACCGGCATCAACCTGGAAGATGTGGAATCTCGCCAACCATTTCTGTCGGCTCTTGTCGTCAAGGAATCCTGCCCCTTCCCGAGCAATTGGCGCTCACAGATGAGCCTCGATGCCTACTTGAAAGCTCAGGGCATAGTCGGCATTGAAGGGATCGACACGCGCGCCCTGGTCCGCCATATCCGCGATCAGGGTGCTCAGACCGGCATCGTATCGAGCCTCGACCTGGATCCGGCCAGCCTGATCGGAAAAGCGCGTAAGGCACCATCGATTGTTGGACAGGACCTGGTGCAGGAAGTCAGCTGTCAAGAACCATACGCCTGGGAGCAGGGCGTCTGGGATTTGGCTGATGGCTATACGGATGCGGGCGAGACCGAGCGTCCGCTGAAGGTTGTCGCTTTCGATTTCGGGATCAAGCAGAATATCCTGCGCAACCTGACCACTGCCGGGTGCAATGTCATCGTTGTTCCGGCCACGACCTCGGCAGAAGCCGTGCTGAAAATGGCGCCGGATGGCGTTTTCTTAAGTAACGGTCCAGGTGACCCAGAGCCGATTACCTATGCGCAAGAGACGATCCGCCAACTCCTCGGCAAGCTCCCGCTTTTCGGCATCTGTCTTGGCCACCAGTTGCTGGCGATTGCCCTGGGGGGCAAGACCTATAAACTGAAATTTGGTCACCGTGGCGGCAATCAGCCGGTCCTCGACAAACTGACCGGAAAGGTAGAAATTACTTCGCAAAATCATGGCTTTGCGGTTGACCACCAGTCTCTTGGGCCGGATATCGAGGTGAGCCATATCAATCTGAATGACCAAACGGTTGAAGGGATTAGGCACAAGAACTACCCCGCGTTCTCGGTTCAATACCACCCCGAAGCATCGCCGGGGCCACATGATGCCCACTATCTCTTTGCGCGTTTTATCGACATGATCAAGGACTTCAAAAAGAATCAGGGCTGATAACCACTGATTGTTGCGAAATAGATAAGGACGTTCCATGCCCAAACGTACAGACATTAAAAAAATTCTGATTATCGGCGCTGGTCCGATTGTCATCGGTCAAGCCTGCGAGTTCGACTACAGTGGGACTCAGGCCTGTAAAGTCCTTAAAGATGAGGGTTTTGAGGTGGTGTTGCTCAATTCAAATCCGGCGACAATCATGACCGACCCTGACTTTGCCGATCGGACCTATATTGAACCGGTCAATCCGGCGACACTGACGCGTATTATCGAAAAAGAGCGCCCCGATGCACTGCTGCCGACCCTTGGCGGGCAGACCGCACTGAATACTGCGGTTGCGGTTGCCGAAGATGGAATCCTCGAGAAGTATGGCGTTGAACTGATCGGTGCCAACCTGCAAGCGATCAAAAAAGCCGAGGATCGCACCCTGTTTAAAGAGGCGATGGACCGCATCGGCTTGGCCGTTCCACGTTCCGGGCTGGCCCACAACTATCAAGAGGCCATGGTCATCATCGAGGATATCGGCTTCCCCGCGATCATTCGACCCTCCTTTACCTTAGGTGGCACTGGTGGTGGTATTGCCTACAACCTTGAAGAATACAAGGAGATGACAGTCGCCGGCATCGACGCTTCGCCGACGGATGAGATTTTGATCGAAGAATCAGTGATCGGCTGGAAGGAGTATGAACTCGAGGTGATGCGCGACACGGCTGATAACGTCGTGATCATCTGCTCGATTGAAAACCTCGATGCGATGGGCGTGCATACCGGTGATTCGATCACCATTGCACCGGCTCAAACCTTGACCGACAAGGAATATCAGATCCTGCGTAATGCTGCGCTGGCGATCATTCGCGAGATCGGCGTAGATACTGGTGGTTCAAATGTCCAGTTCGGGATCAATCCGCGCGACGGCCGGCTGGTTGTCATCGAGATGAATCCACGCGTTTCACGTTCTTCTGCCTTAGCCTCCAAAGCGACCGGTTTTCCAATCGCCAAAATTGCCGCCAAACTTGCGGTCGGTTACCGCCTCGATGAAATCCAAAATGACATAACCCGCGAAACTCTGGCCTCTTTTGAGCCGACCATTGATTACGTCGTCACTAAAATACCGCGCTTTACCTTTGAAAAATTTCCCCAGGCCGATGCCCGTCTTACGACTCAGATGAAATCCGTCGGCGAAGTCATGGCGATCGGTCGAACCTTTAAGGAGAGCTTTCAGAAGGCCCTGCGTTCCTTGGAGATTGGGTCTCACGGCCTGGAAAGTCACCTGTTTGATTCGCCTGATGACTACCAACGTCTCTTAAGTACCAGGGAACTCGATGAGTTGCGCCAGCATCTGCGGGTTCCGAATGCTGAGCGGATCTGGCACGTCGCGGATGCGATGCGCGCCGGGTTTTGTGTCGATGAAATTTATGAATTAAGTGGGATTGACCCCTGGTTTCTCCATAATATTGAACAGATCCTCGAGATGGAAGCGCTGCTGGTCACACAGAAGAGTCAGATTGCAGGCGGCGATCAAGGATTCCGCGATCTGCTGTCTGAAGCCAAAAAATATGGTTTTGCGGACCGCCGACTGGCAACCCTCTGGGAGATCACCGAACAAGACGTTCGTCAGTTGCGGCACAAGTTCAACATCCGCCCGGTCTTTAAGCGGGTTGATACCTGCGGCGCAGAATTTGTCGCCCATACCCCCTATCTCTATTCGACCTATGAAGAAGAGTGTGAAGCTGAACCGACGAATAATCGTAAGATCATGATCTTAGGTGGCGGGCCAAATCGCATAGGGCAGGGGATCGAATTCGATTATTGCTGTGTTCATGGCGCTTTCGCACTGTCGAAGGCGGGTTTCGAAACGGTTATGGTCAACTGCAATCCTGAGACGGTCTCGACTGACTATGATACCTCCGACCGTCTTTACTTTGAGCCGTTGACTCTGGAAGACGTGCTTGAGGTTGTCGACAAGGAGAAGCCTGAAGGGGTCATCGTCCAATATGGCGGGCAGACCCCGCTTAAGCTGGCGGTTGCCTTGGAGAATGCGGGTGTCCCGGTCATCGGGACCTCGCCTGATGCTATCGACCGTGCCGAGGACCGGGAACGTTTTCAGGCGCTGCTGCATAAATTGAATCTGCGTCAGCCCGAAAATGGTATTGCCCGGTCCTATGAAGAGGCACTGAAAATTGCCGAACGGATCGGTTATCCTGTGGTTGTCAGGCCCTCTTATGTTCTGGGCGGACGGGCCATGGAGATTGTCTATGAGCGTGAGCGTCTGCAGAACTACATGAAATTTGCGGTTGAGGCCTCGCCCGAACATCCGGTTTTGATCGACAGATTCTTGCAGGATGCGATCGAGGTCGATGTCGATGCGCTGGCTGATGGCACCGATGTCGTCATTGGCGGTATCATGCAGCATATTGAAGAAGCGGGGATCCATTCTGGAGACTCCGCCTGTGTTTTGCCCCCTTATTCACTGTCTAAAACGGTCATTGAAGAGATCCGGCGTCAGACCGTTGCGCTTGCGCTTGAGCTGCAGGTGATCGGCCTGATGAATATTCAGTTTGCCGTCAAGGGTGAGACCATCTACCTGATTGAGGTGAATCCGCGTGCCAGTCGGACCGTTCCTTTTGTCTCTAAGGCGACAGGTCGTCAACTCGCACAAATTGCGGCACGAGTTATGGCTGGAGAATCGTTGAAAGCACAGAATGTTTTTGGTGACATCATCCCACCTTATATTTCCGTAAAAGAAGCGGTTTTCCCCTTCGTGAAATTCCCCGGAGTTGACACCTTGCTCGGCCCCGAAATGAAATCAACCGGTGAAGTCATGGGGATCGATTACGAATTTGGTAAAGCCTTTGCCAAGGCCCAGATCGGTGCGGGGGTCAGACTCCCTGCCTCGGGTAAAATTTTTGTCAGCGTCAAAGATGAAGACAAGGAGCGCGTTCTTGAGCCCGCGAAGAAACTCATCGAAGCTGGCTATAGCTTTGTTGCAACCCGTGGAACTGCCGCCTATTTTCAGAAACAGGGCATCGCCATAGAAATTGTCAACAAGGTCAAAGAAGGCCGTCCACATTGCGTCGATCAGATCAAAAGTAAAGAGATCTGCATGGTCTTTAACACCACGCATGGGGCACAGTCGGTTTCTGACTCTTATTCGATCAGACGTTCAGCCTTGATGCACGAAGTAGCTTATTTTACAACTGTTGCCGGAATCTTGGCCGTTACCGATGGCTTACTCGCTATGAAACGGGAAACTCTTGACGTCACTCCGCTACAAGAGTATTATTCAACCTCGTAATTAAAATTCTTTACCAGCGAAATCATTATTCAACGACGGGCGGGATTTTCCCCGCCCGCCGTTTTTTTTCAAGGAGCAAATATGAGGGACTCACTTCCGGTAACGGCAGAAGGCTATGTCCGCCTGCAGGAGGAGCTGAAAAATCTTGTGCGGGTTGAACGACCCAAGGTCGTCCAGGATATCGCCGAGGCTAGAGCCCATGGGGATCTGTCAGAAAATGCGGAATATGATGCAGCCAAAAACAAGCAGGGATTTGTTGAGGGGCGGATCAAGGAACTGAATGACAAGATCGCGCGTGCCCAAGTGGTCAATCCGGCTGAAATTGATAGTACCAGGGTCGTTTTCGGCGCCAAAGTGACTCTAATTGACGTTGACACCGATATTAAAGTGACCTATCAAATTGTCGGTGAAGACGAAGCTGAAATCAAGGATGGTAAGATTTCTATTACCTCACCGGTCGGCCGCGCCTTGATTGGGCATGAAGTTGATGAAGAAGTCAGCATCAAGGTACCATCTGGCGTTCGGGTCTATGAAATTACCGACATCGAGTATTCCTGATTAATCCAGAAGGTCTGCTTGCTTTTTCCCCGCGATTTTGTGAGAATCAAAATCACAGGGATAGCTAATCAGTCGGAGACTAAAATGAGCGCGAAAATTACTCGTGATATGACTTTTCACCAGATTCTACAGCTTGACCCCCGGGTTGCTGGAATCTTGGGTGATTTCCACCTAGGTTGTGTCGGATGTATGGGGGCCATGAATGAAACCCTCGAACAGGGTGCGATGGCTCATGGTCTAGATGTCGAAGATATCTTGACCGCCCTTAACGGGCTCTTTACCGAATAAAGAGGGGGAGGGCAGATGCCCCAACACTCCCCTGATACCAACTCTCTGGACCATGTCGGTCTGGAACAGGCTTCAGGAGTCGGCCCCAAGCTGCAGGAACAATTGCGGAAATTAGGGCTTAACTCTATCGAAGATGCCCTTTACCATCTCCCCTTGCGCTACGAAGATCGACGTCAGTTCCATACGATCTCCCAGTTACAAACCGGCAGGCAAGAGGTTTTTTGCGCCAAGGTGCTGGCCGCCGGGGAGACGCGGACCACTCGGAGTCATCGCCGCATCTATGAACTGATTGTCGGTGATGAATCTGGCCGTATTTCGCTCAAATGGTTTCACTATCGAAAAAGCTGGCTCGATAAACGCTTTGCCGTTGGTCAACAAGCCGTGTTTATCGGTGAGATCCGCAGTTTTGGCGGCCAGCGTGAAATCCACCACCCCGACACCGAACTTCTGCCAGAAGGTGTGGATCCGACAGCGATATTGCGCAAGGACCCACTAAAATTCGGTCGAATCCTCCCAGTTTACCCCCTGACTGAAGGCCTAACACAGTACAAAATTCGTAAAATATGGTTCGAATTAGTCAGAAAATATGCGCCTTTTGCGCATTCAACTCTGCCGCAAAGCCTCTTGAATAAACATCACTTCCTGCCGCTGGCAGAGGCTTTGGCGAGCTCTCACTGGCCAGAATCCTCAGCCTCATTAGATCGATTGGAGCAGGGGACGGACAGGGCACGTCGCAGCATTGTTTACGATGAATTCTTTTTTCTGGAGTTGGGCCTGGCGTTAAAATGGCATGGAGTCGAACTTGCGCAAGGGATTGCCTTTAAGGTTGAGCATCTCTATACCAAACCCCTCAATAAAATCCTTCCGTTTCGACTGACCGATGCCCAGCGGCGGGTTTTAGGCGAGATCAAGCAGGATATGATCTCTCCATCACCGATGCACCGTCTGATTCAAGGTGACGTTGGGAGTGGGAAAACCATTGTCGCACTGATGGCTGCGCTGGTCGCCATCGAAAACCAGACCCAGGTCGCGGTCGTTGCTCCAACCGAGATTCTCGCGGAACAACACTACGCAACCTTCAGCCCATGGCTGGAAAAGCTTGGGTTAAGCTGTGAACTGTTACGCAGTGGCATTGCGGCCGCAGAAAAAAGGCGAATTCTGGCGGATCTTGTGGCTGGTGAAGTCCATCTATTGGTCGGAACCCATGCGGTATTGCAAACCGGCGTCGAATTTAAACAACTCGGACTGGGTATAGTCGATGAGCAGCACCGTTTTGGTGTCAGGCAGCGAGCCGTGCTTAAACAGAAGGGGGAGAACCCGGATATTCTCGTCATGACTGCAACCCCGATTCCACGTACACTCTCCATGACTCTGTATGGCGATCTCTCTTTATCAGTTATTGATGAACTGCCTCCTGGAAGAAAACCGGTGAAAACTGTCCATTTTGCAAGAAAAGGGCGTAATACCGCGTATCGATCATTGCAAGAGCAATTAACCCTTGGCCATCAGGCCTACATTGTTTACCCCTTGGTCGAAGAGACAGAAAACTCAGACCTGCTCGCAGCCACCGAAGCCTCGGTTCATCTCGCAGATCATTTTCCTCAAGCGCGTATCGGACTTTTGCACGGGCGGATGAAACAATCCGATAAAGATCTGGTGATGCAGGGTTTCAGGGATCATCAGCTAGATATTCTGGTTGCGACAACCGTCATTGAGGTTGGGGTCGACGTTGCAAATGCGACAACCATGATTGTTGAACACGCGGATCGTTTCGGTCTGGCACAATTACATCAACTACGCGGTCGCGTTGGACGTGGTGGCAGCGAAAGCAGCTGTTTTTTAATTTCATCGGATCACTACAGTGACGAAGCCCGACGTAGACTTGAGGTGATGGTCGCCACCAATGATGGCTTTCGGATTTCAGAAGCAGATCTTGAAATTCGAGGTCCGGGAGAATTTCTTGGCACCAGACAATCAGGGATTCCAGATTTTCGAGTAGCCAGTTTACTTAGGGATGGGGCTATCTTAGAACAAGCGAGACAAGATGCCTTCGAATACGCAAAGATAACAAATTATTTAGCGGATAGTGAATCTGCGTTAGTCAAGCAGGAACTGTTTAAACGCTGGGGCGGTCGCCTGGACCTTGCGACCACGGGATAGATACATTCCCAGCTATTTTTTTTGAGATACTCTAGTTTACATAATATACATTATGCGACGCTAGATATTCAATAACAAAATCGGGCTAACCACTAAATCAACGCGGACGGAAAATACATCTGTGCTTAACTGAAAATCAAAATTGCGGTAGGTCACGCAGGTTCGCGTCGCCTCCGGTTATCATTACCCGTTGTACCAAAGAAATAAAAAATGAAATCAACCGAAATTAAAACCGTGAAAGAGTTGCTGTATTGGTCGTATGCGAACTTAGCTATGGCGCATTCTGCGGTGGAATCTGGAAATGAAAAATTCAATCGAACACATTTCATT
>JBDNGT010000213.1:0-3764 GCA_041689145.1 Geopsychrobacter sp.
CCCCTGTAACCGAATGGAGCGACGGTTTTGCAGGGTAGATGTCTTCATCGTTTCAGCGCCTCCCGGATGGTGCGGACCACGTCGACGCTGTCGAGGGTTTCGACAATATTGCGCTCCGACAGCCTGATCCCCCGGATGCGCTCCTGCAGTTCCGTGAAATAGTTCATCGAATTTCCGCTTTTGAAGCGCTCGTCGTTCAGGGCAAAACCCTTGACGACATACTCCTTGAGCCGTTGGGTGGCCAAGATGCGGAATTGAGTGCCCTGCTGCGATTTAACCCGGTAGCCGATAGAGATGATCACGTCCAGGTTGTAATATTGAGGTGCTTTTTGCTGAAATTCGGAAATTCCGAATTTCTTCACCACCGCGCTTTCCTCAAGCTCGCCTTCAGCGAAGATGTTCTTGATGTGCTCATTGATAGTGGACTTGGCCTTGCCGAAAAGTCGGGCCATATGCTCCTGGGTCAACCAGACCGTTTCATTCTCCAGACGGACATCGACTTTGACCTTGCCGTCTGCATCCTGATAAATGAGAAGTTCCGAGTCGTTCATCATATCTCCTTACGCAACTGTCACCTGGCCGACCATCGGCATGGGAAGGAGCTTTTATAACCGAAGGCCAGATGCCTGCAATCATGTTATGAGCTAAAATTTTGGCGCTAAATCAATTACCCATCAAACAAATTGTTAAACGTAAGTTGCTGAATTTGCAGTTTTATTATTTGTGATTGATAGTTGTGGAGCTTTTCCATCAAGCAACAGTCAAACAAATCTTGCCTTTCTATCATACCCACCAGGGCAGGTATTCTTAGGCCTAGCTTCTCACGTTTTTTCATGACAACGATTCAAGTCAGCCCCGATGGTATCCATAATAATTCTGGAATTCATTGAGTTTGGTGATTTCCATTAAGGTTTGTGGAATCTCGAACATCGGTTCAGGAACATCGGTTCAGACACAGTTGCCACAATCAGACTCAGCCTTGAGGACCAAGAATAAATCGTGCCTTGTTGAGGCGCAACATCTCGTAGGGCGTTATGCATTTAATATTCAGACCGATACAGGCATTGGGTATCTTAACTCTTTTGATAGAGTCGGATGGGGTTTCGTGGGTCACAACGACAGCACCAAGAGCCTTGGCCTGGCTGACCAGATAATAATCAGCGACCTGGAGGGAGGTATTTACGGCAGCAGGTTGGTAGTTTTGATTCGCAGTCCATTCACTAACCTGGGGAAAACAGGCGACAGCCTTATTATCCGGCGGCAAAAAGAAACCAGCCCCTCGCTCCTTTGCCCAAAGTGACAGGTCATCACCCCCGGCGAGTATCTCATCCTCAACTTTTTCGATACTGAAAACCCTGCCGGCTGAGTTCTGAGTGATCAGCCAATCCCAGAACGCCGGACAAAAGTCGAAGCCGTAATGCAGATTTTTAGCCTGCATGAAGACGTTTGCGTCAAGCAGATACACGCGATTCCCCCCCCCTAAAATTCACTCACTGCGCGATAAAAGGTTTCCGACTTTTTGATCCCGAGCAGATGAAACGCATCGCGAAACAAAGTCTGACCCTCCAGGGTACTACCAATCACGGCCCTCACCAGGCGCTTGCTGACCCGCGATCCCAGGGTTCGGTAAAAGTCTCCACCACCGGAGCCGCGTGTTTCCAGTTGCCGTAATCGATCCAGTTCATCGCGATAGGTCTGCCACAATGTTTCCCGATCAATTGCTCCAAGGTCGTAAATACGTCTTAAGACCACAAGCGTGCTGACCTTAAAGTGTCGGGCCAGCCTTTGCATGGCATCGGCAAGCGAATCATCTGGGAGGTACATGGCGCGCATCGCTTCGAGAGGAACCAATATTTCCGCTGCGACCGCATTGCACCAGCGCTCCACGCGGATTTCGGGCCATTGTGCCATCTGACTGTCGGAAACGCCGCTTTCACCAATCCAGAGATGGGCCAGTTCATGAACCAAGGTAAACATCTGTGCCGACTTACTGTCTGCACCATTGACAAAAATAACCGGGGCCAGAGGATCAACCAGAGCAAAGCCACGGAACTCCTCGGGGGAAAGTTTACGGTGACTGTTGCTGCCAACAATGCCGCTGATCATGACCAAAACACCGGCATCTTCCAGCAAAGTGATGAGCTGCCTGAGAGCCTCGGCCCAGGTTGGAACACCCTGCCGGTGTCGATGGTCGAGGCCAATCAAGTTCCGCAACGTGTCGGCCGTGGTGACGATATCAGCATCGACCGTTCCCTGTCCGATCCAGTGAACAGGGTCCTCGCCATAGAGCCGTGCATAATTACGGTACCAGTCCTGCCGTTGCTGACAGAGGTAAATCGTGTCGAGCAGATCAGGGCTAGGTGTGGGGAGCACATCGCCATCCATGGTGCGAAAATCGGGGATAGGGAGATTGATCTCTGGAGGCTCGGGGAGAAAAAAGAAACCGATGGGTGTGTGCGTGGCGCGAGCAAAGGCCTCAAGCTGCTTTAAAGTCGGAGCAAGGCTGCCTTCGAACCAGTCCTGCAGCTTGGGGAATTTAGGCAATAAATCACCCACCTCCAGTCCTGCTCTTTGACCGGCCCAATACAAAATCTCAGGATTGACAAAAACTCGGTTCATACCTATGTTCCCTCATTTCACCTGCCATCAGGATTATATCAGCGGCGCGACTGAATATGTCATGATTTCATATATATCGATGGGGTCTTGCATAGTTGCAAACTCTACCAGCTACCTCGTCATCGACAAAATCGGATATTGGACCACTCAATTTTACTAGGGTCAAAAACTCTTGTTCTATTTGTTGGTAGATAGGCAGCCAGGTATCGGCTATGTGAATCAAGCGATGCCCCCACCTATAAAGACCACAGGAAAGGCGAGCCACTCGGAGGGGGTGAGTAGCTCAAGCACTTTCTTATAGGCGGTCCATTATTGTCATTCTAATTATCAATCGTCAATCCTTTAATTCCGTAGCACTATGTCCATAGGGAAACGAGCGCTGCGAGAAGGGGAGCGCGCCAAAGTTGAGCGCACGGCTCCTCGTTTCCTTGTGGGCGTTGTCTCCGCATGGCAGATAGAACGCGCCCCTATCTAAAGTAATCGGTTGAGTTTTTCTTGTAAGGCGGGGAGGTCGTTCTGTACGGTTTCCCAGAGGACTTCTTCATCGACACCGAAGTATTCGTGAATCAGGACATTGCGGATGCCCCTCATTTGCGACCAGGGGATATCTGGAAAACGGGATTGGATTTCGGGCGGGATATGGTTTGCGGCTTCACCGATGATTCCGAAATTACGCACAACGGCATCTATGGTTTTTCTGTCACTGCCCCAGGCCGAAAAGTCCATCCCCTCGGTGTAGTCCAAAGTGTTCTGGATCGATTCGAGGATGTCCTGCGACGCGCAGGCGCCAGTTTCTAGTGGACACGGACGGCCTCAGCCAAAATCGCTTCACGGAGTTGACGTTTAAGGGCCTTGCGCGTTACCAGATCGACCGGAACACTGAGCAAGTCTTCCAGATGATCTTTTAACTCAATATATTTGAGTAGGCCCGGTGTCTTTACGAAATCGACCAAGACATCAATGTCGCTGCTAGGAGAGGCCTGGTTGCGTGCAACCGATCCGAAAATAGACAGGTCGGCCACATTGTATTGGTTGCGCAGCTCGAGCAGATTGTCGGCAAGCAGTTTGATCGCATCGTTACGCTTCATGTCGGACTCCCAGAAAAGCTTCATGGCAAGTTTGCCATACGCACAGGTCGATGTAAA
>JBDNGT010000214.1:0-4339 GCA_041689145.1 Geopsychrobacter sp.
CTACTAAAACCATCAACAATGGAGTCGAGATATGAAACGTTTTACGCAGGGTTTATTGGCTGTTCTTCTGTTTGCTCTGCCTGGCGTTGCTCACGCGTCGCTGAGTGACTATTTTGTCAGCACCGACTGGTTGGCCGCCAAGCGTGAACAGGTCGTGGTTGTCGATGTGCGCAAGGCCCCGTTCTATCTGCTCGGGCATATTGACGGCGCACAGAGTGTTGAGCGGTCTCAGTTTCTGGCGACGCGCAATCAGGTCAAGAGCCTGGTGCCGAGTGCCGCCGAGATCACGCAGCTTCTCAGTTCGCTGGGGGTGACACCGGCGACTCCCCTGGTCGTGTATGCCGAAGATGATAATCCCTACGCGGCACGGCTGGTCTGGACTCTGCGTTATCATGGCCATAAAAACTCCTATGTGCTCGATGGTGGCTACGACAAGTGGGCCGCTGAGGGACGCGCGACTGCGATGCTGCCGAGTGCTAGCCCGCAGCCGAGTCATTATGCGCTGACGGCTGATGCCGATTATCTCCAGGCGCGCGCCGATGCCGATTATATCTACACCCGTCTGGAAAACCCAGCTGTGGTAGTCTGGGATACACGCAGTCCCAAAGAGTTTGCCGGGACCGACGTCCGTGCCGATCGCGGCGGACATATCCCCGGTGCCGTGCCTTTTAATTGGTCCGATCTGCAGACCGAGGTTGGTGGGGTGAAGGTTTTAAAGAGTCGCGACGAAATTCATGCCCTGCTGCAGTCGCACGGGCTAACGGCCGACAAAGAGATTGTCGCTCATTGCCAGACCGGTATCAGATCTGCCTATGCGACTCTAGTGCTGCTCGGTCTTGGGTATGATAAAGTTAAGAACTATGATGGCTCTTGGATCGAATGGGCCAATAACCCGACCCTGCCGATTATTAATGCCCAGGGACAGATTGAGAGCTCGGTTCAGGTCAGATGACATTAGGGTCGCAGTTTGGGTCGGAAGCCGTAGCTAAACAGGTGGTGCAATAATGAATTTGACACGTTTTAAAAATCGAGCATTAACCCGCCTGGCAACGGTTTTGCCAGGCCTGAAACAGCGTTTTATTGATGCCTATCAGCCGAGAGCGAGTGCAGGGGAGATCCCCTGGATAAAACCGGCCAAGCCATTGCGGCAGGCCAAGTTGGCGTTGGTGACCACTGCAGGCATTCATCATCGAACACAGCAGCCGTTCGATATGAATGATAGCGACGGCGACCCGAGCTACCGGGCGCTGAACGGGGAGGAACTTTTTAATGACTTCCAAATCACCCACGACTATTACGATCACACTGATGCCCGCAAGGACCCAAACATCATCCTTCCCCTACGTCCGCTCCAGGAAATGGTCAGAGCAGGGTTACTCGGGAGTCTTGCACAGACCCATTATGCCTTCATGGGACATATCGTCGGTCGACATATCACTACGTTGGTCGAAAAGACCGCCCGAGAGGTCGCGGCCAAACTTAAGGCGGATCAGGTCGACCTGGTCCTTCTGACCCCGGCCTGAGGCATCTGCAATCAATCCGTGGGATTGATTCAACGCGAGATCGAACGGGTCGGGATTGCCACCATCGGCATTTCGATCGTCAGGGATTATTCGGAGAAGGTCCAGCCGCCACGGACCGTCTTTCTGCGCTGGCCCTTCGGTCATCCGCTGGGGGAACCGGGTAATCTTCCGCAACAACGCGCCGTGGTGTTCGAGGCCTTGCGTGCGCTCTACCAAATTGAAACGCCCGGCACGATTATCGATCTGCCGTTCCGCTGGCGGCGTGAAAATTACGCCGACTATCAGCCACCCTCGGCAGCCGAGCTCGAATAGCTAAACGCAAGGAGGCCCGACACCATGGTGTCGGGCCTCCTTGCGTTTGGGAGCTTGTCGGGTGGGTATTGCCCACGCGGTCAATCTTTGGATCTTCATGTTGAGTTCCTTAAGTTCCTTAACATAGGCGGAGCTGACCCTCATCGTCGGTGCCGAATTCTGAATAATCCTTGATCGGCTCCCGGGGCGGTTCGGCCGGGGCAACCGGCATCGGGCTGACCTGCTGCTCTTCTCTGGGTTCCTCGGGCTGACCGGTCGTCTGTAGCCCCTCATCAACGGCGCGTTTTGCCAATCGGTCGCAGCGTTCATTGAAGGGATGTCCGGCATGACCGCGCACCCATTGCCAATCGATCCGATGCTTGTCGTTCAGAATAACCAGCTGTCGCCAGAGGTCCTGATTCGCCAGCGCATCCGCAGTCTCCAGGCGACCGTCGCGAATCCAGCCGGCTATCCATTCACTCATCCCGCGCACCAGATACTGGGAATCACTGAACAGGCGCACGTTCTTTTGGCTGTTTAAAGCCTCCAGCCCCCTGATCGCCGCCAAAAGCTCCATGCGTTGCGAGGTAGCCACAGGTTCAAACCCGCTCAGCTCCTTTTCATATTCGGCGTAACGCAGGATCACACCATAGCCCCCCGGCCCCGAATCCCGCCCCGAACCATCGCTGTAGATCTCGACCAGACCCGGTGGCGGCGGGGTGAAGGCGATCTCGAGGGTCGCAAATTCTAACTCACGCAACAGCGGGATCAAGCTTGCGAGGTCGGCTGGCCGGCACTTCAGGTCCTCAAGGTCGACTTTGCTGGGAACATCATAGCGGACCGTGGCCAGGGTTTTGGAGAGCCGCGCCTGTTCTTCATAGGTGTGGAGGTTCTCCTTGCGCTTTGTCCCCTTCACCTGATGCTTCCACTTGAGAACGCGTTCCAGTGAGCCGAACTGCTGGACCAAGTCGGCCGCGGTTTTCTCGCCGATGCCGGGCACCCCCGGAATATTGTCAGATGTGTCGCCGGACAGGCCCAGAACATCGGCGACCAGCTCGGGCGGCACTCCGAAGCGGGCGAAGACCTCACGCGGCCCCACGCGCAGATTCTTCATGGTATCGAGCAGGCTGATCTGTTCGTCGACAATCTGCATCAGATCTTTGTCCCCGGTGACGACGGTGACCGGGACCCCTTTCGCGGCCGAGCGGCGGGCGAGGCTGGCAATCAGGTCATCGGCTTCAAAACGGGGTGCTTCCAAGGCGGGGATATTGAGGGCCTGTAAAACCTGTTTGATGTACGGAATCTGCCGCGCCAGCTCTTCGGGCATGGCGTCTCGATTCGCCTTGTAGGCGGGATAGAGTTCGCGGCGAAAGGTCTCTTCACGGGGCGGATCGAAGATCACCGCCAGGTAAGCGGGCCGGTTCTCCTGCAGCAGGCCGAGCAGCATCC
Source organism: Geopsychrobacter sp. (assembly GCA_041689145.1). Classification (GTDB taxonomy): domain Bacteria; phylum Desulfobacterota; class Desulfuromonadia; order Desulfuromonadales; family Geopsychrobacteraceae; genus Geopsychrobacter. The sequence goes on from JBDNGT010000214.1 coordinate 3,264, forward strand.
GGGTGAACCCGAAGACGGCATTGGTCGGCAGGCCGTCGGCAGTCAGTCGCTCGCGGATGCCGTAATAGGCGCGGTAGATGTAACTGGAGCCGTCGAGCAAGTACAATTGTTGTGATTGAGTCACGTGCTCTCCCGCGGTGGATCTTTGATTTGGAATTTCTTGCTCTGTGGGGCGGGGGTAGGATCGCATATTTTTTGGGAAATGCAAAATCTTAGGGACGGCGGGTTGCGCCCCGCCAGGCGCCCAAACTTTTGTTCGCGCAAAAGTTTGGATCAAAACGCGCCCCGACCTTCTTGCCGCCTTTGGCGGTTCCCTCCACTGCATGCCGAATTTGAGCTCACTCGGAAACTCGCTGCGCTCAGACATCCTCGATCGAATTCCTCAAACTCTTTATTACGTTACGGCGGCGTCCCACGGGGGTGGGGTGCCTGAATCCTGGGCGAAGAACGGAGCCGTTCAATTGAATCTGCGGATCTTGTAGAAGCGCCCTTTGATTTTATTCGTGCTCAAGCGCTCCAACGCGAGTTTGGCGCTGGCGCGGCGGATGGCGACGTAGGTGTGAAAATCGAAGACGTTGATCTTGCCGACCTCGCTGCCGGGGATGCCCGCCTCGCCGGTCAGGGCACCGAGCACATCGCCGGGGCGCAGCTTGTTTTTGCGTCCGCCGTCGATGCAGATCGTCACCATCGGCGCTTCGTGGTGTGCCGCCGAGGGCATGCTCAGGCTATCCAGTTCGGCGCGCGGAACGCCGGCACCGAGATACTCTTCGATCGCTGCCGCGCGCCGCGTCTCAGCAGCGGTCAGCAGGCTGAGAGCCAGACCCTGCTCGCCGGCGCGACCGGTGCGGCCGATGCGGTGGATATGCACCTCAGGGTCACGGGTCAGTTCGTAGTTGATGACGGCGGACAGCTCTTTGATGTCGATGCCGCGCGCCGCGACATCGGTCGCGACCAGCACCGAAACGCTCTTGTTGGCAAAGCGTGCCAGCACCTGATCGCGCTCAGCCTGTTCCAGATCGCCATGGATCGCCAGGGCCGAGAAGCCTCGCTCCTGCAGCGCGTCGGCGACCTCCTGA
>JBDNGT010000215.1:0-9953 GCA_041689145.1 Geopsychrobacter sp.
AATCGCTTCGAGCATGATGCTTTCCTTTAGCAGGGTGTGGAATTAGAACAGCTCTTCGAGCTTCGCCTTGGATGCCGGCGTTTCATCCTCAAACAGATCCTCAGCGTTCCCAGTGTCCGCAGCTTTCCCTTTTTCCGGTTCGAGCATCTTGTTGATCGCTTCGCGCAAACGACTCTCGGAATCGAACATGAATTGCGCCGAGGTGACCACGAGTTCACCTGCGCTGACCCCCTCGACGATCTCGAGCATCCCGTCGTCCCCCTGCACCCCGGTCTTGACGACCCGCGGTTCAAATTTCCCTTCATCCAGGGCCACAAACACCGTCTTTCTGCCGCCGGAGTTGAGTACGGCCTCGGCCGGGACCGACAACACGTTGCGGCGCGGATCGGTTTGGATTTCAACGTTGACATACATCTCGGGCCGCAGGCTCAGGTCCGGATTGGCAAACTCAAGGCGCGCCTTGACGGTGCGCGTCTTGGCATCGACATAGGGGTAGAGGTAGGTCACTTTTGCCCAGCGCGGCTCTTCACCGGCATAGGGGAGTGTCACGCTGGCCCGCTGCCCGAGCTTGACAAACGGCAGGTCGCCTTCGTAGAGATCGGCGTAAACCCAGACCCGCGAGAGATCTGAAATCTCCAGCAGCTGCATCCCTGGCTTGATATACATCCCTTCGTTAATCATTTTCATCGAGACAATGCCATCGTAAGGGGAATAGAGGGTCAGCCGTTTCTGCACCTGTCCCGACTCTTCGACCTTTTTAATCTGCGCATCGGAAACGTCCCACAGCTTGAGTCGCTGCCGTGACGCGTCGAGCAGGCGGCGACCACTTTTGGCGATCTGGGGGAAACTGGACTGTGAGACCGCAGTCAGGGTCGCTTTGGCCAACAACAGCTCCCTCTGGGCGCTGACCAGTTCGGGACTGTAGACTTCCAGCAGAGCTTGCCCCTTCTTGACATGCTGACCGGTCTCGTTGACATAGAGTTTCTCGACCCAGCCGGCAATCTTGGCGTTGACCGAATACTGCTCCGGCTCATCGTAGCCGATCAGCCCCACGGTTCGAATGCGTCTGGAGATATCCCCCTTGACCACCGGCGCGGTCCGCACCCCCATGTTCTGTGCCGTGACGGGATCGATACTGATGGTCGAGCCGCTCTGTGTATCGTCTTCGTAAACCGGGATCAGATCCATCCCCATCGGCGACTTCCCAGGCGCATCACGAATATAGGTCGGGTCCATCGGGGCCTGCCAGTATTTCACCTTGCGTTCTGCCGCATCGGGTTTGGCGTCAGTCGCCTTGGCATAGGCCAGAGACGGGTCGGTTCCGCCTAAAAAACTGACGAAAATACCCATAACTCCGGTGAGGAGCAGGGCTAGACAGAAGAACAGGGGCAGAAAAGATTTCGGCGTTGCATTCATCGAAGTATTGTCCTTCACTTAGGTTGGCTCGAAACAGGTTTCAGCACTTCGGCCTCAAGACCGGCGGCAAAGATCAGCTGAGCGAGACTTCTTTCATGGTCAGTCAGGGCCCGGTAATAATCAATTTCATAGCGATAGAGGGTCAACAGAGAATCAAGCAGGTCGAGAAAATCAATCTTGTTGACCTGATAGGCCGCCAGGGTCGACTGAAAGGTCTGATCCGCCTGCGGGATAATCCCGGTTTTGTAAAGATCGGTCAGCTTGGCAGATTCCCGCATGCGAGCCAGGGCCTGGTGAATCGACAGATCGACCTGCAGGCGAAAATCGTTATAGCGCTTATGCGCCATTCGCTCCCCTGAATCGGCTTCGGCCACGGCGGCCCGGCGCCGACTCAGGCGCACGGGAAGGTTTATGGTGATACCGGTGCTGAAAAAATCGCTGCCACCATCGGCCAGGTCATCATCCCGCAAGCGATAACCAGCCCAAAGATTGAAATCAGGCTTGTAGTCGATAGCGGCTAACCGGGACTGGGCCTCAAACTTGGCGATCAAAGAGCGGTAGGCATCATAAAGCGGGCGTTTCTGCTGCGCCTGTGCCTGTAACTCGGTTAACGTATACTCCGTTCGACTCAATTCGGGGATGGGCTGCTGCGCCAGGGGGCTGAAGGTCTCCCGACCGACCAGACGGTTCAACTCGGCGAGGGTGGTTTCCTCCTGCTGCTCGAGGGTCAACAGGGAGTCGAGCAGTTTAGATCGTTCAAGCTGGGCCTTGAGCACGTTCTGTTGCAAGCCTTTACCAACCTTATAGCGGGTTTCGGTAAGGCGAATGAAATCGTCAAGCAGAGCTATATTCTGCTTGGTTAATTCAATGGCCTGGCGGTGATAGAGGAGACGATACCAGGCATCCTTGACCTGCCGACGTAATCGGAGTCGAGAATCCTCAAAAGCCTTTTGATACCAACGCGTCTTTTCCCGGGCCATATCCCCCTTGGCGGCAAGCTTGCCGGGAAAGGGAATTGCTGGGATAAAGTCAGCGTAGCGCCCGACATGGGGGTCGATTCCGCATCCAGTTGATCGAGAGGAATGTTGACAATCCCGAAACCGAGCATCGGATCATCGAGCGAGAGGGCCTGATCGACCGTATTCCCGACCATCTCGGCCTGTGCCATGGCCGCCTGCAACTCAGGATTATTCCGGTCGGCTTCGCCCAGAAGGAGTTCCAGCGAGGCCGGCGTGCCTCCGGCCCAGGCCGTCGACAGGAGCAGGACCGTGACGCACACAAACGCAACGGGAAAAATCTTCACAATGTGCATTGGTCATTCTCCAGATTAGGGATGGCCCTGGCGAGAGATTTTCACCGGGCAGGGCAAGCACTAAATACAGCAATCGTGCCAAACTTTTTGTGCTTATTTTCCAGTGGTTTCAAGGTGACTTCATTACTGACAAGCGACGGAATGTAGAATACTCAACGTTCTTGTGTGCAATATTCTCCATCCAGTTCTTCAGCTTTCTTATCTGCATTTCAAATTTTCCGCCCTTCACGCATCTTGAGCAACCGCGAAAAACGCTTCTCCTGTCCCTGCAGGATCTCCTGATGCGTTGCGCCAAGATCGTTCCACAGAAAAACCAGTATTGCCTGGCCATAGCAGATATTGCAGCCGGCCGCATGATCGTCGAAGCCGTTACTCAACTGCCCGCCCTTGACAAAGCAGTGCAGCAGACTTTTATGTCCCATGGCATCACAGAAGCAGTAACAGGGGATACTCCCCGCCTGGCCGATAATTTCAGAACCGCCGAGCAGAGCCGGTTCCTTGACCGCAATCATGTAGCCGACCTCAACCCCATCGCTGGTAAAAACGAAGGTTGGAAAACCGTACCGCTCCCAATCTTCAGCGGGATATTTCTTCTCCAGCAGGTCGCCGGCCGTCCGGGTCAGCTCAGGCATCTCCATCTTCAGGATTTTGTCAAATTGGACCTGGGAACTTTCATTGAGGGCCAAAACGGGTGCGACTCCAGCGAGCAAAAGGACCAGTCCCAGGATAAAGGGGGCCGGCCTGAGGGTAAAATGCATGATGCTTCTCCTGTCAAAAAGGGCTGATCCAATGCCAGTTTGGCCCCCGGAACAAGAGTCCGACGACAATAAGCAGCAACTGAACGAAGAACAGTATACCAAAGCCAAAATTAAATACACAGCGATCCCTTGCAAACCATACGCCACCGGGACTTGCGCTGCGATCCAGCCGGGGACAAAAAACCAGCAGCAAACCGATGACAACAGGAACAAGGACTCCGCCGATCAGCGCCGAATGACTGACCAACTCCTGAAACCCGACAAAGTACCAGGGTGCCTTGGCCGGGTTGGGGGGATGGTAGGGGTCGGCACGCTCATAGATAGGGGCATCAAGGTAACAGGTCAGCAGCAGTAAGACCGAAAGAGTGAGCAGTGCCACTGCGCCTTCTGCCTGATACAGCCAGGGCCTGGCCGGCAGTTCCTGCTCTTTCGTGCCCGGCGGGGCAGCCAGACCGCCATCCTTGCGCAGCCGCCAGAGATGCAGAGCGGTTAGCGCCGACAGCAGCAAGGGCATCAGACCTGCATGCAAAGCAAAGGAGCGCAACAGAGTTTCGTTACCGATCTCGGCGCCGCCGAGCAGAAACCATTTCACCCCGGATCCGATCAGCGGGAAGTAGCCGGCGAGGCCCGCGCCGACCTTGATCGCCCAGTAGGAAATCTGATCCCAGGGGAGCAGATAACCGGTAAAGTTGGCGAACAGAACGAAAGTCAGCAGCAGCAATCCGTAACACCAGTTCAGGTATCGCCCCTTGTAGCTGCCAGTAAGAAATACCCGGGCCAAGTGGAGAAAGGTCAGAATAATCAAACCGTTAGCTGCCAGGAAATGAAGATCGCGAATCAGCCCGCCAAAGTGCAGGGTGGTCTGGATATGCAGGATTCGCTCATAGGCCTGCCCTTGATCTGGGACATAATAGAGAAACAGGGTAAAACCAGTGACAAACAGGATTGCGAGGCAGGTCAGACAGGCGATGCCCAACCCCAGAGTCGTCGTCGGCTTCAGCGCATGTCGGCTAACCTGTGAGGTATGGAGATGATCGAGAAAATTCCTTTTGCTTTCTCTCATGCTCGCGTCCCTTCTTCGGCATTCCGATTTTCGATAACGACCCAAAAAGGCGCCAACTGCTTCCTGCCGGTATGAATCCAGATCTGCCCCCGATCGATCCGTAGCGCGTGCCAGGGCAGCGCGCTCGGTGCCGGCCCGGAATAGACCTCCCCCATGGGACCGAACTCGCTGCCGTGGCAGGGGCAGAAGAACCCCTGATCGACGACGTTGACCAGACAACCGAGGTGTGTGCATTCAAGGCTTATCGCGGCGAGTCGCCCTCCTTTTCGCAGCAGGGCGACACCCTGTTCAGGAAATGGGAAGGCTCCGTCGGCAGGTATTGATGCGACGGCGGCAACTGTCGTCCAGCGGGCCGAGGAGAATCTGCCCCCGGCCAACCAGACATCAACCAGAACCGCGCCGAGTGTGAGAAAGGTCGAACCCAGCCCCCCGACCAGGAGCGCGCGGCGCAGCCACTGTCGGCGGGTTATTTTTGTCTCGCTCATTGTCCATCCGTCCCGGAAAGAGTTCGTACTTTCTCGACCAGACTCCAGAGTTCCGCTGCCGACAGAGTCCCGCGAAACGAGGGCATGGCCGTTCCCGGGATTCCGTCATGAATGGCCCGGGCGATCCGCTCGTCATTACAATAAGCAAAGTAGGGCCGATTGGTCAGGTTCCGCGGTTGCGGCCGATATCGCAGAGACTCAGGACCGCTGCCCGTGCCGGCAACCCCATGACAGCGGAAACAGTTTCCGCTAAAAAGTTCGTCCCTGTCGGCTGTGCCAAAAGTCTGCGTCGGTCGCGGCGGGAGCGGGGCCAGGGCTATTTTGTCAGACACTTCAATGCCGATGAAAGCGCGAAAAATCAAGGCGAGCAACCGATCACGCGCCGGTGGTTCGAGAAGTCTGCCGTATGCCGGCATTGAGGTTCCGGGGACCCCCTGATCGATACTCTGGCGCAACCGGTCCGCGCCGATGCGACGAAAGAATTCGGCATTCGCGGCAAAGGCGCGAGGGAAATTAGCGAGATTGGGCTGCAGCGGCCCCAACCCGTCGCCACCCGCAGCATGACATGGCTGGCAGAGCTTCATGAACATCCGTTTGTCCGCAACCTCCAGCGCAGTCGCGGCTGCCGGCGTGAAACCCGGATCTTTCTTCTCTGCCGCCAGGCTTACATGGACGGGTCCTACAGCCTGGTGAAGCAAAAAAGCGATCAGCGTCTGTTCCTCATCGGGGCTCATTACAATACGCGGCATGATTGCACCGGGAACGCGACTGGTGGGACGGGTCAGAAAGTCGCGCAGGTATGCTGAATCGCGGATATGCCCGATATAGGTCAGGTCGGGAGCGATCCGGCCGTCCCGTTGTCGGTACTTGTGACAAGCCAGGCAGTGCTTGGTATAGAGCAGGGATTCGCCGCCGGAAAGCTTGGAGCCAGACGGTATTGGCGACACCTCGGGGAGATGAACCAGCCCGGCCTGGACCCGCATCGGCGTTGCATAGTTGGGATTTTTGACCCGGCTCTTCAGGAAATAGCTAATGTTTCCGGCCTGCCCTCTGGAGAGAGGGAACCTTGGCATGATGGAATTCGGCGGGTCCTTTGTGGGGTTGCGAATTGCGTCCTCGATAAGTTCAAGCCCCAGGTACGACCCGAGATGACTGAGATCCGGGCCGTATCCTCCGCCCCGGCCAAGGCCGGCGATATGATGGCAGGTGTTGCAGGCCCGGGTCATAAACAGACGATAGCCCTGCCAGGCTTTCTCGGCCCCGGGCAGGGGGGCCAGTTCATGGCATCTGTAACAACTGGCCTGCAGTTCGCGACCCTGCAGGACCTTCCGTGCTCCAAGTCCGGGCAGCCCATGAGAAATCTCTTCATCCAGCGCCATCCCCTCGCCCAGATGACAGGACGTACAGCCCAGCTTCTCCGTCAGGTGGGGAGCGATGTCCGGATGGGACGCAGTGTCGGCATCTCCGAGAACCGAAGCACCCGCAGGATGGCAGGAGGTGCAATGCTCGCGGATCGGACGGCCATTGAGGTTGATGCTGATATCGGCAATCATCCGGCTCGCGTGTTCCGGTCGATCCCGCCAGGCGGACCAAACCACCGTGATGGTCGTCACACAAGCGACTGCCACCGCCAGAAAAAAAAAGCGCTGAACCCATTTCGGACCCGAACCGTTCATGACCCAACAAGCCTTCACCCTGCTAGCAAACAAACTGACAACAGCAAAAACAATACCAGCTTCCGGCGTCTGTCGCCCAGTCAAATGAGAGGAACGCACAATTCGTCACTCTTAGGTGGGTGGCGCCCGGAGTGGCGTAATTCCTAGAAACTCATTTCGCCAGCATAGTTTAAGAGTGTCAAACGACCTCACAAAAAAATCAAGGCGTGATGCAAGTCGTAATAAATTGTCTATCAGACCAAAGGTCTGCCAACGTTACGAATTCATCAACATTTGATACGATGTTACAAAACGACTGTTTGCTGGCAAAAGGGAGCATACCGACCATGAAATTTAAAAAAATCACGGCAATTATTCGCACCTCATCGCTGAAAGATGTTGAAGAAAGGCTCGGCGAGCTGGGAGTTAAAGGGATCAGCGTGTCGAGAGTAAAAGGACGCGGTGAATACGCCAACCTGTTCAAGACCGATAAGATGACCAACCACATAAAGCTGGAAGTTTTCGCCGAGGAGCCGAAGGTTGATGAAATTATTTCTGCAATAATGGAAACCGCCCACTGCGGAATCGCGGGAGATGGCATCGTGGCGGTTCTTCCGGTGGAGAAGCTCTATCGTATCCGCTCTAAATCAGAGATAACGTCACCTGAATCCTGAATTCTCCAAACCGGACGGACAGTACTCCCGGCCCAGTCCAACCTCATCCACTCCCTCCAAGCCGCTCCAGAGTCGGACTGTCAGCATCTGAAGCATTAGCCATTACCAGCAGCGCAGAACTTCCAGCCCAAAGGGGATTTAGCGATGCCCTCACGCAGTCGTGTAACAAATGTCACCTGCACGGCCACCCGTACGGCCGCTCTGGCGGTTTCTGCAATCCCACTTTTGGTCGGTGCAGCGATCTACTACTTTGGGGGAACCCGCTCTCCTCGCCCGAAATGGCAGATGAGAGACAGCAAAAAACCCTTTTCTGGAACTCTCCCCTGGATCCGACCGAAATTTACAACGAACCTGGAAAAGACCGGATGGAGATGGACCTGGTGCCGGTCTATGAAGGGGAGAAGGGGCTGACCCGTGGAAGGCCCCGCCAAGGCCAGATGCTTGACACTGAATAGCCCCCAGGTTCAGATTCTCGTAGCTTTCTTATGACTTTCTGTTATAGTTCCGGCTTACGCGACACGAGTTTTACCGGATCAACCTCCGCCGCCCCCAGGCGTTGAGGCTGCCGGTTTACCGCCCTATTTCGGGGCCCTCTCCTCTCTTTTGAGGAGAACGACACGTTTGATCCACACAGGCGCGGCGGACCCCGTTCCCTTTTACGGTGCGGTCCATGCCTGCCCGTGGGTCGGTACCGGGGGGTGCCGGGAAGGTTACAATTTATGAGCAGGAAGATGCTGATCAACGCATCGCACCCGGAAGAGAATCGGGTTGCAATCGTCGTTGACGGAATTCTCAGCGAACTCGACATCGAAATCGCTGGACAGCAACAAACGAAAGGCAATATCTACAAGGCGGTTGTCGTCCGGGTTGAACCCGGTCTGCAGGCCGCTTTTGTTGATTACGGTGCCGAAAAACACGGGTTTCTGCAAACCGGTGAAATCCACCCCGATCTTCATCCCGATAAAAAATCCAGTTCTAAAGAATACCCGCGCATCAACGAAATCCTGCACCGGGGCCAAGAGATCCTTGTCCAGGTGGTCAAGGGCGAACGGGGCACCAAGGGTGCAGCGCTGACGACCTTTCTGTCCTTGCCCGGCCGCTACATGGTGCTGATGCCCGACAGCGACACCAAGGGCGTTTCGCGCAAGATCCAGGACGACAAGGAACGTAAAACCCTGAAGAAAACCATGGCCCAACTCGATCTCCCCGATGAGATGGGCTACATCGTCCGCACCGCCGGAATCGGCAAGGAAGAGGACGAGCTCAAGCGCGACTTCAACTACCTGGTCTGTCTCTATAAAGGGATTCTTGCGCGGAAGGATAAAGTCAAGGCGCCGGCCCAGCTTTACCAAGAATCGGACATCGTCATCCGCAGTATCCGAGACTACTTTTCGATCGATATGGATGAGGTGATGATCGATGACGCGCAGGTCTACCAGCAGGCGCGCGAATTCTTTTCGTTGGTGATGCCGGACCTACTTCATCTGGTCAAACAGCACCGCGAAAAACGCCCGATCTTCTCCCGCTATCAGATCGAGGAGCAGATCGAGTCGCTGGCGCGCAACCATGTGCAGCTCCCTTCGGGCGGCTCGATCGTCATTGATCAGACCGAAGCGCTGGTGGCCATCGATGTCAACTCGGGCCGGATGGGCGGCGAAAAGGGGATCGAAGCCACCGCGGCACGCTCCAACATCGAAGCGGCGGCTGAGATCGGTCGTCAACTGCGTCTGCGCGACCTCGGCGGACTGATCGTTATCGACTTTATCGACATGCGTGACCGTAAAAAGGTACGCGAGGTTGAACAAACCTTAAAAGAGAGCGTCAAGGACGACAAGGCCCGCATCACCCTCGGCCGGATCAGCCAGTTCGGCCTGCTCGAACTGTCGCGCCAGCGCATCCGCCCGACCCTGTCGGTCGGCGCCTACCTTGACTGCCCACATTGTCATGGCACGGGGCGGATCAAATCGCCCGAAGCCCAGGCGGTTGCCCTGCTGCGCCAGCTGCATGCCTCGGTCTCCAAAGGGCAGATCGGCACTATCGAAGCACGTGTTCCGCTCGATGTCGCAAACTATCTGCACAATGAGCACCGCCAGACCCTCAGCGAACTCGAGAAGCGCTTCGACTTGAAAATCCAGATCCACGGCAGCCTTGATGCGATCCCGGAACAGATCGAACTCGAATTGATCAAACGCGAAAAAGTCCAGGTCGAAGATACAGATCAGACCCCGGTCTCTCATGCCCATGGCCTGGAAGATGCGTTGGCCGCGGCCGATGCCCCCATAGAAGAAAAAGTGGCACCTGGCGCTGTAGCCGCAGAGCCTGGCAAGACAGAAGAAACAGAGCCTGACAGCACAACGGAAAGCCCGTCCGGAAAACGTCGGCGTCGCCGCCGTCGGCGGCGCAAAAACACGGCCGAGGTTGCTCCGGCCGAGGGCCAAGAGAGCCAAGAGCGTGAATCGACAGAAAAACCGGCTGAAGTCACTGCCAAAGAAATGTCTGCAGGCGAAACGCCCCGCGAAGGCAGGCTCGAAACGTCAACCGAAACCGCGGCGCCAGACGAGGATAAACCGAAGCGCCGCACCCGCAGACC
>JBDNGT010000216.1:0-4053 GCA_041689145.1 Geopsychrobacter sp.
CGGGATGGGAGACATAATGTTCGTTATGTCTAGGTGAACGAGGGTATTTTTACGCCAGTAAAAACCTGTCGCATAAGGCGCCTTATGCGGTGAGCAAAGCGAACGGAACGGGCCGAGTGAACCGACCAGCCCGATAGACGGCAAGGTGAAGCAATGATTTGTTTTAGGCTGACAGGGCTTTATCTGTGAGCCGTGCCTTTTATAGCCCCTTGGGGCGGTGAAGGAGGTTGGCGCTGTAACGAATTGGAGCCAGGTATTATGGCGAAGAGTAGTGAAAGCGTGAACCGGATGAGCGGGGGCATCATGGATCGCTACCGGATGTCTGACTAGGCAGACAGTAGGTCGCGCAAACTGTGATCTGACTGAATGTGGGAGTAGTCGGTTGAAAACTACAGGTAGACTTTACGAAGCCGATTTATGCGGGAGTGCCCGGTTGTTTTAGCTACGCTAACAGCCGAAACTCCGAGGCCAAACGCGTCCTGGGCCAGCGGGAAAGAATAATGGAAAGAGGCAGGATGCTGGCGGAGCAGCGAGGTTGCCACACGATCAAGACCCGTATGGATAGTAGCCTTCGAAGGAAAAGGGAGAAGCTTTCCCGGTAGGGGGTCGCGTGTTGAATGAAAAAAAGCGAAGGGCCGTTTTTTGGAGGGGTGGCCGGGGGTATTCTAATATATAATAGGGGTAGTACGTTTATACCCCTACACGTCAAGTACCTTACACCTCTCAATTTGTGTAAAGAAATTGACAGTTACATCTTGCCAAGCGTTTGACAGGTTCGGTTGACTGGGATACTTTTTCACTAATGTGATACACGAGCATCAGGAGGGGCGCAAATATGCTTTCAAAGTCTATAGCCACAACGATCTTCCTATTTACAATCCTATGTTCTCGCAAGAGGGGAAAACGTCTATGTCACGCAGATGGATGCGGTCAGAAGCGAAGGACCGAGCTTGCAGGGCGTGTTCTGAGTAGCTGCCTTGATAACCCCTAGCCAGGAGATAGGATGTAACGGGTCTTAAACCTTATGTTCTTTTTGAGAAACCTTGTACATACCGAATCTTTTGAGTGTCAATCAAGGCCGCCCCCTTAAAGTTATTTTAGAAAAAGTGTTCTTACGAAGTTTCTGTAGGGGCTGTAATCTGTTATCTGTCGGCCCGGTGTCCTATATTCAAGCGTTACTAAGGATTTCCCATGAAGTAAGAAAGTCGCAATATTCCTCGTCCCCAATGTCAATTCATTATATTCCACCTCTAACGCATCCTTACCTTGTAATTTAGTAAATCTAGACCTATCACTATTGCTCCCTTGTCCTTGTGATTTTAGATATCCATATGCGCTCTGAGAAAGGGCATCCTTAATATTGAATTTACTTGGTAATTGTTTGAAAGTAGTTATAGTCAATGAGAATATTTCAAATGGTGATTGGCTGATTTTTGCTGTAGCTGTGTGGTAATGATATACTGTAAAATCTTTATAGTCATGTTTTTCATACGATAAATTTTTATATCTGGGTGATTCCTTAAAGTCAATATATAAAATACCTAGGTCGTATACCCTCGCATTGACGAAACCTACTGTAGCTATAATGTAGAAAAGTGGAATTAAAATAAGAATTCTTAAAAAAAAAGTAGAGGTGAATTTCATTTATACTCCGGCAGTATTTAAAATTTAATCAATTTCTTATTTGATGATAATATTGACAATATTTTCTCTATTGGTGATTCCTACTTGCAGTATCCAGTATTTTTCCCAACATATTTCCTGTAAGAATTAAAAACATACTCAGCGTCATAAGTGCTTACTCCTTCATAGGATTGAACAGCCCAAGAATAGTATTCGTCGCCATCAATTATAGCTATGTTCATACTCTTTACATTTAAATTATTGTTTTTATATCTGTACCCGTAAATAAGCTGTGCTCCGTTTGACAAAACAGTATATTTTGACAAGTATTTTTTTGCACCTAGAGCCTCTGCCCTACCTTTCGACAATTGGTTGAGATATTTCTTATTCAAATTTCTATTGTTGTATTTATATGAATCATAATAAAATTGTGAATTATTTTCTCTAACATCACCAAGCATCAAATACATATAAGACTCTTTCATTGGCCCGGAAAGGTATTGTGGTTTATTTGGAAATGGTGCTGAAATATTTTTATCATCGCCAAAACAATATATTTTCATTTCTGTCGCATCGCAATATGTACTAACTGACACAAAGATAAATATAAACAGGACATATTTCATTAGGAATATTGATAGGAGGTACGTTTTAGATACTTCTTGTGGGATTTCGTGGATGTGGATCAAGGCCGCCCCCCTTAAATCGTAGGTAATTTCCCGCAAAATACTCCCTACGACCCCAGGCGTCAAGTAGGACCACTACAAGCAGATCAAGCGACCTCTTTCTTCTCCACCTTCAACCAATATCTTAAATAACTACCGTTTTCTTTTCCATCCAAGATAGTGCAACAAAAGGCCCTAGTCGTTGAGGTGTCGCGTCAAACCTGCTGACAAAGAAATCCTTCCCATAGGGCTTCTCCTTCTCATCATCTGGCAAACATTCAAACCACTGGCTGATCTGCTCACCCAACGTAAGAGGGGGGGGCTTGAACACCCTGGCCTCTTCCCTGATCAAATTGTGTTCTCACCTATCCTTCAAACTACCAAGAGGGTGACTGATATGAGACCCATTCTCAGGGTCACTCACTATAGGCAAATTTCCCCAATCCCAAACTACTAAATACCCTGATAAATAAAAAAGGGCCACCCCGATATAATCAAGGTGGCCCGAAGCAAAGCATTTTCATTTTGAAGATTCAACCCCGTAAGGTTTTACGGGCTCATTCCTTGAACCAGTACCTGGATGTTGGTTGATCATCCCTCCACATTCGCTTGCGGGACCACCCCAAATCAAACAGGGCAGCGCCGATCTTCTGCGGTGTGTCGTTAAAGAGAACCTTGAATTCCTTCATAGTCCAAGGTTGACGTTGATCATCTTCTGACAGACCATTGAACCAGGTCTGGATCTTCTCGTGAAGCGTTGGCTGCCTTGCTACGGCGTCCCTTTCTGCCTGGGCTTTTTCATGTCCTTGCCGCAGCATTTCCATGTGGCTAATGCCACGCATTCGATTTAGACTATTCATTCGAAACCTCCAAGTTCCTTGGTGGTGTGGGCTAACTTAAGACCCTTAAAACCCTTAAAACCGCCGGAAGTGTTTTTGAAACCATAGGCTCTCATGCTGACTCACATAACGCATTATTGATGATATAGACCGTTGCAGAGCGTCCGGCTGTTGGTTCCGTTGTCTTAGCCATGATAGATCGCTCTTCGAGTTCATGCAGGGCCTTGCTGAACCTGTCAGCCTTACCTGTAAAACGGGCCTTGAAGTGCCGGTAGGCTTCGGATTTTTTGAAATGTGCTAACCGTTCCTTGATGATCCACCCATAGATCAGTTTGGCATCGGAAGTGACTTGATCAGCCTCCATGAGATTAAATGCAGCCTTAGCGTGATCAATCAAGAGAGTGCAAAGCTGAACAGCATTTTTGACGGTATGCACTTCGATTTGTGCGAGTGGATTTGTGCCATGCTCAATCAAATGAAAATTACCTGCGATTCTAAGCGCGGCCCCTGGCAGCTTGCCTGACCAGTCAGATATGCTTTCAAGGTCTCCGTCTGGGCCCTGTCGTTTTTCAATCATCGCTGCAAAGGTCAGCCAGCATTCAAGAGCTTCAGCATTAAGCGTCAGACGGCGGGGGACTTCGTTCCCCTCGATTATTTGCGGGGGGATCGACAGAAGAGAGAATAGCATTGTCCGATATTTAGCCGTTAGGCTTGCAGGTATCTGATACACAGCCCGGACATCCCGGCTACCCACGTTAGACCGGGGCACTGCATACAGGAACCGTGCAAGGGTGCCGTTGTTACGGAAACGTTTATTCCCGGCTGTCATCATATTAGATAAAATTGCTGGTTGAATGGTCAGCCCAAACGACAAGGCCGGGGAATCAAGATGTGCTGTTCGTCCTTGCCGGTCTATACGTGCTGCC
>JBDNGT010000217.1:0-4314 GCA_041689145.1 Geopsychrobacter sp.
GATTAAAAACCTCTTTAATTTAGCCGGATGTAAAGAAACTGGCAAGCAAAAAGCCGCAAGTCCCAGAGGGAGGTTGCGGCTTTTTGAACTGTATATTTCTAAAAATTGATCGACTTTAACTCATTCCGAGCATCGCCTTGTAGTCGGCCTCGATCATCTCCAGGTGGTGATGGGTCGAAGCGGCATTGCTCAGGTAGACCTGTTTGATTGCCGGATCATTGATGGTTTCGGCGGTCGCTTTAAGTTCCTGCGCCAGCAGATCTTCCTGCTCGATCGCCAACTCCAGAGCGAGGCGTTCATCAAACTCACTGAGCAGCGCTTTTTGCAGCGCAAGATACCAAGTAGATTCTGTATCGGGCGCAATTTTCATCATGTCATCAAAGGTCGGCAGATCATTCCCTTTGTAGGCGTTATAGAAGGAGAGCGCATGCTGCCGTTCTTCGCGGGCCAGAAGCTCGAAAGTTGCCTTGGCACGTTCGTCAAAAATCTTACTTGCACCCATGAGGTAGAAATCCATTGCGTCTTTCTCGGTCTGGATCGCTTTGAGCAGGGCTTCTTTTAAGGTTTTATCGTCCATCTGCGGTTTCTCCTATGATCAAAATCAAACGCCACCCGAGTGTCGCTGGCGACGATATGCTTCAATTGAGCAGACCCCAAACTGTCCACTGTATACAATTTAGCACAGCCGGACTCGACGATCCAGAGTTCTTTTTTGTCCCCCAGACAGCTGATCAGGTGGCTGGAATTTTTGCAAACGGAAGCGGGCAGATATCAACATTCGCAGTCAAAATAGCCAGCAACAGCGGGAGCCTCGACCTGGATATTGTCACCCCTGGCGCGGCGGTCTTTGCCGGTTTGTGGCAGCTTTATAGGTTGGGTACTACGAATCCGGTCGATTTTTGCAGATAATTAATTGTTTTCCGCAATGTACCACGGGGGTTGCTGTGTGATAACGGCCTTAAATGCCGGGCAGTCTTGCCGGTGGGCACCCGGGAGATAGCCGGTACTCATTAAGAACTCACCGGTGATCTCTCCGCCGGTAAAACGGAAGGTCTGCTTGAAAAGTTTCACCCAGGCTTCCTTGGATAGGGGATGGTGATGATCGAGCCAGGCCGCAAAGCCGCCATATTCAGCGCGCAGCTTCACCAGCCGCTGCGCATTGACGATTGTTGCGTCGACCTTGAGTCGATTCCTGATAATTCCGGCGTCAGCCAAAAGCCGCTGGCGTTCCGCATCTCCGTAAGCGGCGACTCGATCGATATCAAATCCCTCAAAGGCGCGCCGAAAATTGTCCTTCTTTTTTAGAATTGTCAGCCATGACAATCCCGCCTGATTGATCTCAAGCACCAGTCGCTCAAAAAGCAGATGATCATCACGCAGAGGAAAGCCGTATTCGGTGTCGTGGTAGGGACCGTGCCAGGGGTGTCCCGGGGCTGAATCGCAGTAGCTGCTCATGGGATCTCTCGTTGCAATGATGGAGGCCTTTCTTGATGGAGGATTTCGCTATCCAGATAAACCCAGTTTTTATGATAGCGCTTGAAACGCGACCGTTCGTGTAGACGCGGCAGGGTAGAGCTGCTGTCATCATCGCTGTTGAGGGGTCGATTCACTCTGGGACTCTGTCTCGCGGTCAAAGTCCACTGTACCCTCATGGCGATATTTAAGCTGCATCCCCTTTAGGAAGTTGCGTAAAATCTGGTCTTGACAGTCACGATAGTGCTTGTGCCCGGGCTTGCGAAAGAGTGCGCTCAATTCATGCTTGCTGATGTGGAAGTTCGCAAGATCCATCATCTCTGTGATGTCTTCGGCTTTCAGACTGAGGGCGATTTTCAATTTGTTGAAAATGATATTGTTGGTCAGGCGTGTTTCGGGTTCAGGTTGCGGTCCCTCTTTTTTGCCCCGTTTCTTGATAATCAACCCGTTCAGGAAGATCGCCAGCTCCCGGTCGCGGCATTTCACATAGGCTGGGGCCTTCTCTTTCTTCAACCAGTCGCTGATCTGTTCGCGTGTCATCTGGTGCCCGGCGGCGTCAAATGTCGAGATCATTTTGGAGTCGTTAAAATTGAAAACATAGCGGATTCGGCGCAAAATGTCGTTATTGGTCATGAATGAAGTCCTTTTAAGTGTTTCAGCAATTTTCAAGCGGCCAGTCTAACCTTTTAAACCGTGGGATTGCTCGCTAAAATATCCAGCTCTCGCGAATGCTACGAGAGGATAGCGGTCTTGCTGTGCATACGCTCGGTCAGGGCAGGGAAGTGGTTATGGATGACGTCTGTCTGCGGCATAATCAGCCAGAAATCTTGATTTGAGCTCGGCGCGCGCCTGATCGACCTCGATCTCATTGTCGAACCCTCGCCCCAGGCACAGATCATTGAGCTGTGAGTTTTTCTGTTAACCAGAGACAAATAGAAGTCCTGTGTCTATAATCGTTGCCATGATGATTCATATTGTTCTACCTCTGATGGCGCTGCTGTTGTTCGTCTCCCCTGTTCAGGCCTGGTACCCGCGCCTCAGGCAGGAGATGGTTGTCACTCAGACGACGACAATCGTTGGTCACAACCGCGCATATATCTCGGCGCCGGATGAAACTCTGGTCGAGTTGGCCAGACGGGCGGGGCTCGGTTTCGACAATCTGATGCGGGCCAACCCGGGGGTCGACCCCTGGAATCCACCCGCGGGGGAACCGGTGGTCCTGCCGAGCGCGGTTTTGCTGCCGGTCGATATCGGAACGGGGGTCACCATCAATCTTGCAGAATTAAGGCTCTACCTGCTGTGGGACGATGGCGGCGTCAGAAAGGTCCGGATCTACCCGGTGGGAATCGGCCGCGAAGGCTGGAACACGCCGCTGGGGGATTTTCATGTCAAGGTTGTCATCGATAATCCGGAATGGGCGCCCCCCGCCTCAGTACGTAAGGAGAAACCTGAGCTTCCAGGGGTCGTCCCGCCGGGGCCGGACAACCCCCTCGGCAGTTACTGGATAGGGTTGTCGGCTGAGGGGGTGGGAATCCACGGCAGTAATCAGCCGTTCGGGGTCGGCCGCCGTGTCAGCCATGGCTGCATTCGTCTTTATCAGCAGGATATTGCCGACCTGGTCCGTCATGTCGGCTCGGGGACACCTGTGCGGATTATCGATCAGCCAGTGAAGCATCTCGTCCGCGACGGGCGGCTTTTCCTCGAAGTGCATCAGAGCTTCAAAAGTATTGCCGATCTGAGTTTTTCGGTGGATAACTGGAAGCGAGATGACATTGAGCGGACACTTCAGGATGCGCTCGGTGTGCCGGTGGAGATTCGGCGGAGCGATAATTTATCTAAGGCCCATTAGCCTCATTGGCTCCCCCCAAAAAAAAGCCCCGTTACCGGGGCTTTTTTTAATTACTTCTTCAGGGTCATTTCAAAAGCTTTTTTCGCATCAGTTGCACTCTGTGCCGCTTGAGCTGCACTCTGCTTGGCACCCGCCGCGGCCGCTTCAGCCGAACTTGCCGCAACCTCGGCACGCTTTGCCGCTTCTTCTGCCCGCTGTGCGGCGAAATTCGCCTGAGTTGCCGAGCCGGCGGCCGCTTTAGCCGACTGGCTGGCACTGACGCTCGCCTCCTTAGTCTGATTAAGTAGGTCACGATCAGCCTGGGACAGTTGGGCAGCGCAACCAGTCATCATGAGCCCGGCAGCCAGAACGGCGACCAATACATAGCTTGCTTTTTTCATCGATAATCTCCTGACAGACAGTGGTTTCTTTTATACTCTACTTTTAAACGGGTGTTTGTGGTTTGTCAACCTCTCTCGCAGCCCGTTTTTGAGGAAAACGGGCCTTATTGGGTCTTATCTAAATTTTTCAGCTTGTTGCTTCGAGCAAAGGTGTTCCTCCGCATGGATTACATCGCATACGCCATTTGTCGACACAAAGTTATTCCGCGGCCCAGCGACCACTTAACGCACTTGCGGCAGCAGATTGAGCGCGCTGACATATCTATCCCGGTTGAACGGCTCGCCATCCTTCAGCACGCCAAAAACTTCTGCAATAACGACCGTTCCGAGAAGCTCTTTGGCAACTTCCTCTGAAAATCCTTCGGTGATGAGACGCTCAAAGGTTTGTTTCATTTCAGGGGGGTCATTAGATTCAATCTGAGTTTCGACGACTTGGATAACTGCTGCACTGAGTCGGTTGTTACTTTCCATCATTCTGCCCTTAAATTAATGTCGGTTGTAATAAGCGCACATCTCGCGTCCTACCGATTCTTTGAGATGGGGGGTCTAGACTGTTTTCCCTCTTCTGTCTCAAGGCAGGAATATTCAGTGTTCTTCCATATCCTGGATTCC
>JBDNGT010000218.1:0-2781 GCA_041689145.1 Geopsychrobacter sp.
CAGATTTTCACAGACCTTCACCGCGGCAAAAAAGAAGGTTGTGATACCGCTTAGTTTGGGTTTGGTTCGTAAAGGAATGGCAGAAAGTCAATCCTGACCCCGCAAGATTCCCTTTGCGCAGCAGCGGAAGATTCGTGCTAATCAAGTTAAAGGTTGGGGCCTAGGAAGATTTTATGATTATGGAGAGGGACACTCGAAGCTTGGTCTGTCTTTTTGGGCCGTCCGGTTCCGGGAAAACTCGTCTGTTGAAGACCATGGAAAAGGTCATCGGTTCGGAGAATGTTTTGCGAGCGGGTGTAGAGACGCTTGTCTGGGAGATGGAGGCCGCACTTCGTTTCGAGGGGATGACCAAATACCGGAAGAAATACCTCGAGTTGGAAAACCTGCTTCTCGACAACTTTTGGGTGCTCGAAAAAAAGCCTGCGACTGCGGCGGAGATTTGCCGACTGATTCGCCGTCGGCAAGAAGCCGGGAAGTTGACCGTCGTGGCCTCCGATCTCCCGGAGCATCATTGGGCTGTAAGAAATAGCGAGGTTGCCCAACTCCTGGCCGCCGGCCAGAGTGTCATGCTCTGAAAATGATGTGGAGCGAGGAGACTGTCTCATCAACAGCCTCTAGGTTCTAAAAGGTGCCATCTTGCAAGCCAGAACCCCGGGGTTTCCTTTGCAGGTCAAAACCTGTTATAGAACTTATCAGATTTGATCAGATTGTATCCGCGGCGAAAGAACATGGTCAGTGTGCCTCATTTGTTAGAGGCTCTCAGTGATAGGTGTTTCGATGCTTACAAATGAAATGAAAAATCGTGTTTTGGAAAAACTGAAGTCGGTTGACCCCTTAAAGGTGATCCTCTTCGGTTCTCATGCCTACGGAACACCTGACGCTGATAGTGATATTGACCTATTGGTTGTCACCCGTGATGAATTTATGCCAAAAAACTTTACCGACAGAATGTCTATATATCTTGCCGTTGCTGAGACGTTGTCAGAGATTGAAAAAGAGGTCCCTATTGATTTGATCGTCCATACAAAGGCCATGCACACAAAATTTATCGCTATGAATAGTATGTTTGCCCGGAAAATTCTTTTACACGGGGATGTTTTGTATGAAAAGTCTCACTAAAGCATGGCTTGATGCGGCTAAAAATGATCTTGATGTTATCGACAGGATCATTGAAGATGACCATCTCTCGCATATTGTTGCGTTTCATGCGCAACAGAGTGTTGAAAAATGTTTCAAGGCCCTCATGGAAGAGCATGATGTCAATGCACAGAAGGTACATAGTCTTGTTACGCTGTATGCGAAAATTGAAACCTTTTTGCCTGGGGAGAACTTGGATTGTCGAATGATGAGAATCCTAGATTCACTTTATATTGATGCGCGTTATCCGGGAGATTTGGGTCTTCTGCCTGATGGGCTTCCGACCCAAGATGATGCGAAAAGTTTTCAAGATTTTGCTGTGGCGGTATATGGTCTGGTTTTGGGTGTGCAGACAAGTTCTTAAGGTTTGATTTAAATTTAGATTTTATCCCAGAGCAATCCCGAGGCTAAAAAAAGATTATTACTTGCAGATCAAGAACTATTATTGAACTTATCAGATTTTCACAGACCTTCACCGCGGCTAAAAAAGAAGGTTGTTACATATCAGATTTTGGAGGCTAATAGGTTCCCTGAAAATTGATGTTCGCTGTCTTGAAGGAAGATGCGGCGGAATAAGGTAAAAGCCGAATTTACAGGGATACAAGGGATAAAGGGGATAGATCAAAGGCAATGGTCGGTGATTTATGGTTTAACCAAAAAAGCAGGGTTAACGGTGTTATCCCCCCCATCCCCTTCATCCCTGTAAAATAAGGTTTTAATGTTGTACAGATTTTCACAGATCTTCACCGCGGCTAAGAAGATTGTGAGGAGTGAGGCGTCAGGGGTGAGGGGACTATGACTGTTCAAGTTTTAGTGTGCAAAAGGTCTGAATTTGATATAGAATATGGCTTAAATTCAGACTTGGAGGTCTTATGAAGCAGTTATCAATAGCAGGGGGCGTCATACCCTTGGGTGATTTCAAAAGCCACGCTGCGCGTTATCTGAAAAATCTGGACAGACCGGTGGTTATTACCCAAAACGGTCGTCCGGCTGGTGTCCTGCTCTCTCCCGCTGATTATGATCAGTTGACTGAACGCCAATTGTTCCTCGAATCGCTCGCTGCGGGTCTGGCGGATGCCGAAGAAGGGCGATTACTGAATGGCCAGGAGCTGCAGGCAGAACTGCAGGTGGCTCGAGAGAGTCGCCGCAGGTAATGAATATCCTCTGGACAAAGCACGCAACAAACTGCCTGGTCGAAATAGAGGATTACATAGCGCTCGGTGATCCTGTTGCAGCTCTGCAATGGACTGAACAACTGATTCAGCGCACCGAAATTCTTACTGAACACCCGCGTGCAGGACGGAAACTACCCGAGATGCCGCACAGTAAATTGCGAGAATTAATTGAAGGAAACTACCGAATTGTCTACCGGGTTCTCGGTGAAACAGTTGAGATATTGACCGTTTTTGAACGACATCGGCTGTTACCTCAGGAGGATATACAGGGATAGGCAGGATAACCGCAAGGGCAAAAACAGGACCCTGGGTGTGTTTAACCATAGATTCAGTTTGCAAGGTTTTCATCCTGCATATCCCTGTTAAAAAAAGGTTTTTAAAGTTGTACAGATTTTCACAGACCTTCACCGCGGCAAAAAAGAAGGTTGTGCTTGTAAGGTCAAAAGCATCTTTACAGGGATACAGGGGA
>JBDNGT010000219.1:0-7422 GCA_041689145.1 Geopsychrobacter sp.
CAGTATGGTCTGGCCCGCCACCCGCAGCTTGGTGCGGCGGAGTATGCTCTCGCTTGGCAAGACAAACTGGCCGGGCGCGGGGTTTACTCCTTTTGCATGTGTCCGGGCGGGGTGGTGGTGAACGCCTCATCGGAGCATAGTGGAGTGGTGGTCAATGGCATGAGTGATTTTATGCGCGATGCTCGTTGGTCGAACAGCGCGCTGGTCGTAACGGTGGGGCGCGAAGATTTCAGTTCCGCTGATCCTCTCGCTGGAGTCGCATTTCAACGGCATTGGGAAGAACAGGCCTTTGTTGCGGCAGGTTCAAGTGGTAGTGTCCCGGGGCAACCCCTGCTCGGTTTTCTAGACGGTCTGAGTGGGGATTTGAAAACCAGCTGCCAACCTGCGGCGGTCTTGGCCGACCTTGCGCGGGTTCTGCCGGTGGCGGTTACTGAATCGTTGCGGCGCGCGTTGCCGCAGTTCGAAAGACGGATGCATGGCTTCGTTGGTCCCGAAGCGATGTTACTCGGGGTTGAAACCAGAACCAGTTCTCCGTTGCGCATTCTGCGCAACGAGGAGGGCTGTTCGGTCAACTTGCCGGGTCTTTTCCCGGCAGGTGAAGGTGCAGGATACGCCGGGGGGATTATGAGTGCTGCGATTGATGGCATTAAAACCGCAAATCATGTGACTTGTCACCTGAATTCATTCTGACAGGAATAAAAAATTGAAACAGATATATGTTAACCAAATCGGAGAACGTGATCAGGTCGAAGCTGTTTTTTTGGTCCGTGATCGCATTCAGGCGATGGCACGTAATGGCAAGCCTTACATGACGCTGAAGCTGATGGACAGCACCGGTGAGATTGAGGCCCGCGTCTGGGACCGCGTCGATGAATTTGCGCGCCTGTTTGACAAAAATGATTTTCTGCACGTCAGCGGCCGCGGCAATCTTTATATGGGCAAGATGCAGCTGGTCGTCCAGCAATTGCGCAAGGTTGCTGAAGAGGATGTTGACCTTGCTGATTTCCTGCCGGTGTCCAAACGTCCGGTCGCAGAGATGCGTGAGGAACTCGATCAGTTGTTGGCCTCGATGAGCGATGGCCCGATGCGCAACCTGATGTCCGCCTTTTTTGATGACCGCGATTTTTTCCGACTTTACTGCCGTGCCCCGGCCGCAAAAGGGATGCACCATGTCTTTATCGGGGGCTTGCTCGAACACTCCCTGGCAGTAGCTGCCCTGGCCTGTGATGTGGCGCAACGCTATGCTCAGGTTGATCGTGATCTGCTGATCGCCGGGGCGCTGATGCATGACATTGGCAAAACCGGCGAACTCAGCTATGAACGCTCTTTCGATTATACCGATGAAGGGAAGTTGGTCGGACATATCGTGATGGGGGTTGAGATGATCGAGGAGCGTTCGCGGTCCATCGCCGATTTCCCGCGCCAGCAGGTGATGCTGCTCAAGCATCTGCTCCTCTCCCATCACGGCCAGTACGAATACGGTTCGCCGAAACGGCCCAAGATGCTGGAGGCCGTCATCCTCAACTTTATCGACGACCTCGATTCAAAAATTAACGGGATCCAGACGCATATCGACAAAGAACCGGAGCGCACGGGAGACTGGACCAGTTATCACCGACTTTATGATCGTTATTTTTACGCTCCACATGAGTCTCAACCCATCAACGAGGAGCCGCCGGTGCCGAGCGTTGTGCCCGTAGCTGAACCTCCCAAGGCCAGACGCTCCCGGGATGAGCCGCTCGGCTTTACCCTGGGGGAACAACTGGCGGGGCAGAATCTGAGCCTGTTTGCTAATGAGCTTGAGAAGAAGGATTGAAGATGATTGTTGAAGTGTTTCCGGTTGGGGCCTTGCAGGTCAATTGTGTCGTGCTGGGTTGTCCGGTCAGTCGCAAAGCAGTGGTGATCGACCCCGGGGCCGATCTGGAGTTGATTGAAGATGCTTTGCGCAGACATGACCTGACGGTGGAATTGATCCTTAATACTCACGGTCACTTTGATCATGTCGGCGCAAACGCTGCGTTGAAAGAATCCACCGGCGCGCCACTCTTGATTCATGCCGCTGATGTCAACCTTCTTCAGCTGGCGCGGCGTCAGGCCGAGGCCTACGGGCTGGCGGCCGAGGATTCACCGCTCCCAGATACCGAATTACGCGGGGGTGAGATCTTGCAGTTCGGCGAGCAGCGGCTCGAGGTCCTGCACACTCCCGGACACTCTCCCGGCTGTGTTTGCTTTTATTCTGCCGGACTGCTGGTTTCTGGTGACACGCTCTTCGCCGGTTCGGTCGGCCGGACTGATCTGCCCGGCGGAAATCATCAGCAGCTGCTCAACAGCATCCAGGAGAAACTGGCTGGCCTGCCACCAGAAACCAAAGTTCTGCCCGGTCATGGTCCCTCGACCACGATCGAGCATGAGCTGAAACATAATCCTTACATGGCGGGGTAGGGGGCGAGTATGCTGCAAGGGAAAACGGTTGTCCTTGGCGTCAGTGGCGGAATCGCAGTCTATAAGGCGGTTGAACTACTGCGCTTGCTGATAAAAGCGCGGGCCGCAGTGCATGTGGTGATGACTAAAAACGCGTGTGAGTTTGTCACCCCGTTAACCTTTCAGACCCTGTCGCACAATCCCGTCCATACCAAACTGTTTGATCTCTATCAAGAGCAGGAGATCGGCCATATCTCAATGGCGAACAGGGCCGATCTCTTTCTGGTTGCACCGGCCACGGCCAACCTGATCGGCAAAATAGCCAACGGGTTGGCTGATGATCTGCTCTCCACCAGCTTGATGGCAACCAAAGCGCCGGTCTTGCTCTGTCCGGCGATGAACATCAATATGTACGAGAGTCCAGGTTACCGACGAAATCATCGGCGACTTCTGGCGGATGGTATTCAGCTGCTTGAACCGGTCAGCGGCGACCTGGCCTGCGGCTGGCAGGGGATGGGGAAACTCCCCGATCCACAGCAGATCTTTGCGGCCGCCTGCAAGCTGCTCGTGCCGGGAGATCTCACCGGGGTCCGTCTGTTGGTGACGGCCGGACCGACGCGTGAAGAGATCGATCCGGTCCGTTATCTGAGCAATCATTCTTCCGGGAAGATGGGTTATGCCATAGCGCGCACTGCCGCCGCACGTGGGGCGAGGGTGACCTTGATCTCGGGGCCGGTCGCGCTGAATGCGCCTTCTGGAGTTACGACCGTGCAGGTGGGGAGTGCCGTGCAGATGCAACAGGCCATTGACGAGCGGTATGCCGAGTCTGATGTGGTGATCATGGCTGCCGCAGTCGCGGATTATCGGCCACTGCAAAAAAATCCGCAGAAGATCAAGAAGAATGCTGAAGAGCTGAGCCTGCAACTGCAGAGAAATCCGGATCTCCTGGCGGGGCTTGGTCAACGTAAACAACAGCAGATATTGATCGGTTTTGCTGCGGAGACCGAAAATCTCCTGGTCAACGCAGACGCGAAACTGCAAAAGAAGAAGCTCGACATGATCGTGGCAAATGATGTGACGGCTGAGGGGGCGGGGTTCGGTAGCGAGACGAACCTGGTTCATTTCATCTTTGCTGATGGCCGACGGGAAGCCTTGCCTTTGTTGAGCAAGGATGAGGTGGCGTCACGTTTGCTTGACCGCGTACTCGACCTGCTTGAAAACCGAGCCTCAGCCCTGAATCAATAGATCGAGCAGGCTGTCGGGGTTAGTGATGCCGGACCGAAAGCGCTGTTTCAGATCCACAAGGATCTTATCCGCATCTTCTTGCCGGAGTTTGCCGTCGAGCCAGAGCGTGTTCAGATTCTTACGGATAAGTTTGGCTGCAGTCAGTGCTCTGTCGCCAGTCGGATCGGCCTGCCAATAAGGGCTCAGTTCGTCGCCCAGAACCCCTTCAATTGCGGTAAAGGCCAGATCGACATACTCCAGCTGGTCTTCGGGGGTGAACTCCCATTTGGAACGCTTTGTGACAGTGTTGAGCAGCTTTTGCCACTGTTGCAGACGACTGATGAGGAGCATCGAATTGAACAAGCGTTTGTTCGCGCGAAATGACAAGATGGTATTTGACAGGACGCTACTGAGCATGATGTCGTGGCTGCGGTAATCTCCCTTTCCCAGTTCACGTGCCAGCTGCCAGGTTGCTTCTTCGACCTTGTCTTCGGCGCGCATCTCCCAATAGGTGTGTTTGAGCATCACTGTGTTGAAGGTCCGTGTCATCTTAAACGGCACGAAATAGTTATGCGCCACGGTGTCGGCGGCAAGGTGCGCCAGGTAACCCCAGGCGCAGGCTTGATGAGGTGGTGAGTCCGTACTGTTGAGAATTTTAAGACCGATTCGCCAGTTGTGGCAGTGCTCAAGATAGTGGGTAAATTTTTTCCCGAGGGTGATGTCTGCCGCGACGCAGCCATAGAGGAAATCGAGCGGCCAGGCCGCCAGCAAGGCTTGCAGGGTGCTCGGCAGAGCTTGAGGGTTCGCCAGGAGTCGGGCCCCGAGGGTCAGATGAACCCCAGCACCCCAGGCGAAAACGTCTTCCGGTAGAAAAAGGCAGGCGAAAAACAGGATTAAGGTGGCGATGCGCATGCTATGCTGTTTCATATGTTTTATCCGCAGAAGTTAAATGCGGAATGCTCTCCAATAAAGGCTGAATGACCATGCCCGAAAAATTATATCAGGAATATCGCGCGCTGATTAGTGGGTGTCGTGCGATTTTTACAGATTTGCGTGATGCCGGTATCGATGTCCTGCCGCTGCCCCCGAAACACATGCCGATTGCCACCAGCGTGGCGGCTGCGATTCAGGCTGCACCCGTTGCGGTAAATAGCGCAAGCGCGGAGGAGCGCCTGGCGGATATTCAGCAAGAGGTGGCCAATTGTCAAAGCTGTGCGCTCAAGGCACAGGGCACCCAGGCTGGGTGCGGGACCGGAAACCTAAATGCACGGTTGATGCTGGTCGCCGAGGCCGATGGTGGCGATGATGGCGACGAGAACCAGCAGGAGCAACCCTTTGTGGGTCAGGCTGGGCAGCTACTTGACCGGATTCTCTTCGCGATGAAAATGGCTAGAGAAGATGTCTATATCTGTCATATGATTAAGTGTAAGCTGGCGCAAAACCGCGCGCCTGAACAGGTGGAAATCGATGCTTGCGAATCTTTTTTGCAGCGTCAGCTGATCGATATTGCTCCAGAGATCATTCTCAGCCTTGGCAGCTTTGCGACGCAGACGCTACTGCAAACCGCTGAGCCGTTCAGTAAGCTGCGTGGCCGTTGGCAAAGTTACCGGGGGATCCAGCTGATGCCGACTTTTCACCCCGCCGATTTGCTGCAACATCCGGCCGGAAAACATCAGGTTTGGGAAGATGTAAAGCAGGTGATCCATCGCTTACAGGAGAGCGCAGGATAACCCTGGATGAATGCTGTTATATTCTTCCGATGCTGTTCCAATGTTTTAAATTTCACATTCACTCTGGGAATTTATGGAAATCAAAATACTCTGGTGGTACTGGGTCGCTTTCGGCATGCTCCTGATGGTGGCAGAGATTTTTGTCCCCAGTTTCACGATTTTCTGGTTCGGGTTGGGCGCGCTGATTGTCGCTCTTTTGGTTGGACTTGCTTCCGATATTGCTCTAAGCTGGCAGCTGACCTGCTGGTCCTTTTCGAGCATCCTCTTCACACTCCTCTGGTTCCGTTATTTTAAACCGACGATGATCGATCGCACCAAGGCCGGGATCAGTCTGGAAGCGGTGCTAGGTCAGACCGGCCGGGTGATCCGTCTGCCGCATGAAGGGGTCCGTGGGCTGGTTCGATTTGTGATGCCTCTGCTGGGGACCGAAGAATGGGAATTTGTGTGTGGTAATGAACTGGCGATCGGTGATCGGGTGATGGTCGTCGAAGTGTCGGGGAATACACTGGTAGTAACCAAAAAAGGGTCCTGAATCAACGGACTTTAACTGGAGGGTTTGGTCATGGAAGGTCTGGTTATCGCAGCGATATTCGCGGCTGTTGTGTTGGTTACAATTTTTCTGGGTGTCCGCTTGGTGCCCCAGGGTTCAAAGTTCGTCGTTCAGCGTCTCGGTAAATTCCATATGGTTCTATCGCCGGGCCTCAATATCATTATTCCCTACGTTGATAGTGTTGCGTACAAGGTGACGACCAAGGATATTGTGCTCGACATCCCATCGCAAGAGGTCATCACCAAGGACAATGTGGTGATTATTGTGAATGCGGTGGCATTCATCAATATCATCCATCCCGAAAAAGCAGTTTACGGGGTTGAGAACTACATCATTGCGATCCAGAATCTGGTCCAGACCTCGCTGCGTTCAATCGTCGGTGAGATGCAGCTGGATGATGCCCTATCGAGTCGTGAGATGATCAAGGCTAAACTCAAGACCAACATCTCCGACGATATTGCCGACT
Source organism: Geopsychrobacter sp. (assembly GCA_041689145.1). Lineage (GTDB taxonomy): Bacteria > Desulfobacterota > Desulfuromonadia > Desulfuromonadales > Geopsychrobacteraceae > Geopsychrobacter. Next base: position 6,392 of record JBDNGT010000219.1, read on the forward strand.
GGGGGATCACGCTCAAGACCGTCGAGATTCAGGATATCAACCCGAGCGCAACCATGCAGACCGCGATGGAGAATCAAGGCGCTGCCGAGCGGATGCGTCGCGCAGCGGTCACCAAGGCTGATGGTGAGAAGCAGGCGGCGATCCTTGAGGCTGAAGGGCGGTTTGAGGCTTCCAAGCGGGACGCCCAGGCCAAGATCGTTTTGGCTGAAGCCAGCCAGCAGGCGATCGAAAAGGTGACCCAGGCAATACAGAACAATGAGCTGCCGGTCATGTACCTGCTGGGCGAGAAATATATCGAGAGCATCAAAGCGATTGCGGTGAGCAATAACAGCAAGACTATCGTGCTGCCGGCTGATATTCCGGCCGCGATCCGGGGCATTATGGGTGGGATCAAGAACTAATTCTTATCTCTTTGTTGAAAAGCTTGTGACGAATCGATGGCCCTGAGTTACTAACCCAAACGGCTTAGCTCCTTTCGAGCTGAGTTGTTTAAGCGTTGTCGAACTAGCTTTGCCGGCGTTACGCTGTGACTTAATTTGCTAGACCCACAGGGCGCTGCTGACCATGCCGGTAGTGTCGAATCGAGCTGGCTGATCAACCCCGCTGAAAAATGATCTGATAATGTCTTATCCGGCCGTTTTTGATCAGGGGTAAGACTGTCGAGACGGGTTTCCAGAAGTGTCAGCAGGTTGTCGCCAGTCACACCAGACATCTGTTGCGCCTTGCGGAAGGTTCGGTGGAATTGTTTTTCAAGCAAGCAGTAGCTGTGTCTTAACTTTTGTTTCTCGATTAACTGCAGCACGTAGTCCGAAACCCGCCGACGCACAGGTTTAGGTCCGTGCTGTCCGGGGGCGTGACTGCGGCGTTCGAGCAATAGGTCATACTTGGGGTTTCCGAATATGTTGACGCCAAATCGGCGAACAATTTTGCCTTTGGGACCGGTGAACTTTGCCATTTTTGATAGTTTCTCCTAAGTTTTTGAAAACAGTTTTCATAATTGTTAATTATAACCTATTTTTTCAACTACTTTC
>JBDNGT010000220.1:0-3439 GCA_041689145.1 Geopsychrobacter sp.
GGCCTTCGGTACCAAAAATGAAATTAGCCCCTGAGAAATCAGGGGCTTTTTCTTTGTCTAATACCGTCCAGTACCATTCAGGAAAGTAGTATAACTTGTGCTACTACAACTACTTAAACGAATAAGCAACAATACAGAACCACAGACACTTGCCTCGCTAACTGTCCAATAGGGTTCAGCTCAAGCCATTGACAGCCACATGTTTTAGGTATACTTTTTAGGTATACCGCATAGCATGGTCAGACCGGGTATACCTAAAGGAGACGATATGGCACGGAGAACCGTACCCCTAACTGACGTTCAAGTCAGAAATTCCAAACCAAAAACAGATAAACAAGCCACTTTTTTTGATGGTGGAGGCATGTATTTGCTAGTAAAACCATCTGGTGACAAAGGCTGGCGGTTCAAATATCGCCTAAATGGAAAAAATAAATTAATCTCATTCGGCACCTACCCCGAGATCAGCCTTGCGGATGCCCGAAAAAAGAGATCTGAAGCACGAAAACTTATCGCCAATGGCATGGACCCACTTCAAGCCAAAGCTGAAGAAAAAGAGCTTAAAAATACAATACTGGACAACACCTTCAAGAAGGTCGCTCTCGAATGGTACAACAACCAAACCAATCTTGCCATCACAACAAAACAATTACACATGCGTCGGCTTGATCGAGACATCTTCCCATCTATTGGCACTATTCCGATCAGTGAATTACAACCCAAACAAATTCTCGACAAGGTTCTCCGTCCGATGGAAGCACGAGGTGTTGGAGAAATGACTGCCAGAGTAAAAAGCATCATCTCCCAAATATTTCGCTTTGGTGTCGCCTGTGGGTATATCGAACGAGACATAACCACCGACTTAACAGGTGCATTAAAGAAAGTAAGTCGTGGGCACAGAGCAGCGATTACAGAACCAATCCAATTGGCCAAACTACTAAGAGCAATCGATGGCTACGATGGGTACAAAGTTGTCAAATACGCACTTCAACTAATTCCATTAATATTTGTTCGCCCAGGTGAACTTCGAGCCATGAAATGGTCTGACATTGATTTTGTTAATTTTGAATGGCGATACATTATCAGCAAAACAAAAACTGATCATATCGTCCCCCTATCCAACCAATCGTTGAAAATCTTGCAATCACTTCGCCCCCTAACTGGCACAGGAGAGCTTGTATTCCCATCTGTCCGCTCGACGACTAGACCCATCAGTGACAACACCTTAAATGCAGCCCTGCGACGTATGGGATTTACCAAAGATGAAGTCACTGCACACGGTTTCAGAGCCACAGCAAGAACTATCCTCGAAGAAGTTTTGCACGAGCGAGTTGAATACATTGAGCATCAGTTGGCTCACTGTGTAAAAGACACCCTGGGAAGAGCGTACAACAGGACAAAGCACCTAGCTGAACGTCATCGCATGATGCAAGTATGGGCTGACTATCTCGATGGAATTAAACTCGCCATCCCCACTCTTTAGCTTAATCACACCCTATCATGTAATTATTTAGGTAGAGACCAGTCTCTGTTAGCTGATCATTTCTACACAAATACAACAAAAGCCACACTACCCCTCCCCCTAGCTAAACATCGCGTTAAGCCAGCAATTACATAGCCTCTTTTGATCTTCTATATCAAAGCAGAACCCTTTTTATATATATGGGAATTAATCCCACATATTTACGGCCCATCCATTGGGTTGTCCGAGGAGGTTGAGCTATGAATGTGTATGATCAAGTTACCGCTAAAATTATGGAACTCCTAGAGACCGGCACCATCCCCTGGAAGAAGCCTTGGGCCTCAAGTGAGGGAGCTAAGAATCTCGTCAGCAAGAAGTCATACCGAGGGATCAATCAGTTCCTACTGAGCTGTTCGCCCTATGCTAGCCCGTACTGGGTTACCTATCGACAGGCAGCAGACAGGGGCGGCCAGGTTCGTAAGGGCGAGAAGTCGACACCCGTTATATTCTGGAAGTGGCTGAACCAAAAAGCTGTACCGGAAGATGACGACAACTTAACCGCTGGCCGAGTACCGCTGCTGCGCTACTACAACGTATTCAATCTGGATCAAATAGATGGCATCAATCCACCGGAGAAAGAACAGCCAGTCAATCCCTTCTCTCCCATAGAGCAGGCTGAGCTGGTCATCAAGAACATGCCAGACAGACCTAAGATCCTGCACGGAGGAGAACGTGCCTTCTACTCACCCCGGCTCGACTTCATCCAACTCCCTCCAAGAGAAGCGTTCACGTCACCAGAAGAATTCTATTCAACGGCATTTCACGAGCTTGCTCATTCGTCTGGTCATGCATCACGCTTGTGCCGTAGGGGCATCCTTGAGCCAAGCTATTTCGGCAGCCACGACTACTCCCAGGAGGAACTGGTCGCTGAGTTCGGGGCATCCATGCTCTGTGGCTATGCCGGTATCGAGCAACAGACGCTTGATAACAGTGCTGCTTATATCCAAGGTTGGTTAAAGGTGCTTAAGGGTGACAAGAAGCTAGCCATCGTCGCTGCAGGACAGGCACAGCGTGCTGCCGATTTCATCTTGGATAACCAGCACTCCGACGATCAGTAAGACTAGACGTTCAACAAACATCATTCGACGAAAAGGGGCAGGCCATCAGGTCGAGCCCCTTTTCGCGTTAAAGGAGATCAGCCATGACGATACTAACATTATTCGGTGAGAATGATGGCAAGCAGACCCGCAGCATTCGGATGAAGGTGATTCGGCCTGTCTGGGAGACGCTGACGATCAACGAAGTTACTTCCGACTACATCGGTGGCCGAGCTCGTTTTACATCTTCCCGAGAAGTATTTGCGCTCTTCAACTTCCTGAAGTACGAGACCAAAGAGCATTTCCTTGCTCTGCACCTAGACAGCAAGAACAAGATTCTCTGCTTAGACAAGGTGTCATCAGGGTCTCTGAATGCTGCGATTGTCCATCCGCGTGAGGTCTTCAAGACGGCTCTTCTCAGTAGTGCTGCAGCGGTCTTGTTCGTACATAACCATCCTAGTGGAAACCCTGAGCCCAGCAGTGAAGACTTGGCACTGACGACTCGGCTAAGGGATGCCGGAAAACTACTCGGCATCAGGGTGCTGGACCACATCATTATCGGTGAAGATCGATACTATTCTCTGGCCGATCAGGGGCTCATTTGAACAATCAACTGGCGACCTGACCCGGAACCAACCGGGCTGGGTCTGCCGAAGGGTGACTGATATGTTTCTCATTCATAAAGACAGCCAAGGCCATCCACTGATTATCTGGGTCAATCCGCCGGGGTTGGACGCTGAACTGACACCCACCAAAGCACGAGAATTGGCTGAGCAGTTACAAGAGGTAGCGAGTCGTGCAGAGGAGGGATAGACAAGAAAGCCGCTCCCTGAATGACCGTCTGAGGCTGTGAGAGCTTGCGTGACGCACTTTTATCCCTGAC